>DATLAN010000550.1:0-35688 GCA_035527455.1 Thermoguttaceae bacterium | reverse complement strand
GCCCACCACCGAGATCACGCCCCGTCCGCCCAGCGACATCAGCGGCAGCGTCAGGCTGTCGTCGCCGCTTAAGAGCGTCAGGTCCGTCAGCGCCAGGATCTGCGAGGCCTGGTCCATCGAGCCGGTCGCCTCCTTGACCATCGTGATGTTGGGCATCTCGGCCATCCGGGCGATCGTCTCCGGCTCGATGTTTTTCGCGCAGCGGCCGGGGATGTTGTAGACGCAGATCGGGATCTCGACCGCCTCGGCCAGGGCCTTGAAGTGCAGATAGAAGCCCTCCTGGGTCGGCTTGTTGTAGTACGGGGCGACCACCAAGGCGGCGTCGGCACCGCTCTCGGCGGCCCAACGGGTCAAGCGCAGGGCCTCCCGGGTGCTGTTGCTGCCGGTGCCGGGCATGACCTTGATCCGGCCGGCGGCCGCCTCGACCGTGGCCGCGATCACCTGCTCATGCTCGGGATGCGAGAGCGTGGGCGACTCGCCCGTGGTCCCCACCGGAACCACGCAGGTGGTCCCGGCCTCGATCTGGAACTCGACGAGCCGCTTCAGCGCCTCGATATCGATCTGGCCGTCGCGAAACGGGGTAATCAACGCGACCGACAGGCCGGCGAATTCTTCACTTCGGGTGGACATGGGGCTGAGTAGTGGATAGTGGATAGTGGGTAGTGGGTAGTGGATAGTGGGTAGTGGGTAGTGGATAGTGGATAGTGGGTAGTGGGTAGTGGATAGTGGGTAGTGGGTAGTGGATAGTGGGCTGTTTCCGGTGGTCGGTCAGGGGCGGTGGAAGGTCGTTGGAATACGGTTATTCACAGGGGTTCGTAGTGATCCGATTCATCGGGAGCGAATCACCAAGACCGCATAAATGCGGTCACTACCAACGGCCCTCTTCCCACTACCCACTACCCACTGCTCGCTTCATCTCTCGCACGGCCCGCTCGAACCCAACCATGATCGCCCGGGCGACGATGCTGTGGCCGATGTTCAACTCGTGCATGTCTTCGATCCGGGCGACCGGCCGGACGTTGCGGTAGGTCAGGCCGTGGCCGGCGTGCAGGGTCATGTTGGCGCGGCGAATCCGGGCCCCGGCGGTCTTCAGCACTTCGAGTTGCTTCCGCTGCTCCGGGCCCGGTTTAGCCAGGGCGTATTGGCCGGTGTGCAGCTCGACGGCGTCGGCGCGGAGTTCGGCGGCGGCCTCGATCTGCCGCAGGTCGGGATCGAGGAAGAGGCTCACCGAGACGCCGGCCTCGCGAAGCCGGGCGATCACCTCGGCGATCCGGTCGCGGTTGCCGCACACGTCCAGCCCGCCTTCGGTCGTGATCTCCTGCCGTTGCTCGGGAACCAGCGTGGCCTGATCCGGCTTGACCTCGCAGGCGATCTGGGTGATCTCCGGCTCGCAGGCCATTTCGAGGTTCAGCTTCACGCTGACCGTTTCCCGCAGCACCCGCAGGTCGCGGTCGAGGATGTGGCGGCGATCCTCGCGGAGGTGCAGCGTGATGGCGTCGGCCCCGCCGAGTTCCGCCAAGGCGGCCGCCCAGACCGGGTCGGGCTCGTAGGTCCGCCGGGCCTGACGCACGGTGGCCACGTGGTCGATGTTCACTCCGAGTTCGGGCATTTCAAAGGGTTCGGGGTTCAGGGTCTTATGTTCCGCGTCTTATGTTCCGCGCAGAAACAACTTGTCCAATTGGGTGGCACGCCCTGAGGAACGAAGGGCGTGGAAAACCTGCCAAACCACGCCCTTCGTTCCTCAGGGCGTGCCACCCTCACTGGAAAATGTACACATTATTTCTGCGCGGAACCTTAGGTCACAAGTTCCGGGCATCGACCATCACGCCTGATTATAGCGGCGCCCGGGCATCCGGCAACCGGCGGAATCCGCCCGCCCCGAGCCAGGTTCGTCGGGCCCGATGAATGGGCAGAACTCGCCGCAACCTGTTACATCAGAGCGACTTGCACGAATCCTCCTCTTTTCCGAAGCGTGAGCTAGACTTCAAAAGAGACGGCAACAGCGCCAAGAACCCCCATACTCATCCGGGTTGTGCCGGAGGCCGTCTGGCCGAAATCTCCTCTCGCAGATCGGTGGCGGATTCCTCGCCCCCGACAAAGATCGACTCACAGCGACGCATCTTGGATACTGGGGTTACGACCATGACTTGTCACGAGCTGGCCGATCGTATCGAGAAATTGCAGCCCGAGGCCATGCCGCGCGACGTTGCCCGGCTCTGCCTGCTGCTGACCAACTACGTCGACGACATCGACGAACTGACCGACGAGGAGCGACTCTCGGCGGTCTGGAGAGAGATGGGCATCCGGCTCCAGGCGGCGACCGATCAACACGCCGCCATGACCGCGGAGTTGGAAGAACTGGCCGAGAGCGACCCGAAGCGCTTCAATATGGACCAGATCTGGATCCTGATCCGGGCGATCAAGGTCCAGAGCCAGGTGCTGCAGCTCTACGTCGGTCAGCCGGTGCTCGACGTGTGAGTTACCGCCGCGGATCGTATCGGTCGCGGGCCTGCCGCGTTTCGGGCAAATCGTCGAAGATCGTCCAGACGGGCGTTCTTTCCGCCAGCCGCTTCACGTAAACCTGCCACTGCTCTTTAAGCCGGTTCTGGCGGATCTTCTCGCGGATCTGCTCTTGCGTCTCGGCTTCGTTGAACGCCATGTGTCGGGCCTCGTGGCGCTCGATCACTCGCACGATGTGATATCCCCGCCAATCCTCGGTGATTTGGCCCATTTGCCCTTCCGGCAACCCGGTAACGGCCGCTTGGATCTGGTCGGAGACGAGATCCTTGGTCGGCCAGTCGCGCACGCCGCCCTCGGCGGCCGTCGGGCCCTCGGAGTGGGCCTTGGCGACTTCGGCCAAAGCGACCCCGCCGCGGACCTGGTTGCCCATCCACGCGATGGCGGCGTATGCCTCGTCTTTGCTCGGGTGGGTCGAGAATCGGACCGACAACTGCTCCCAGGTCGCGCCCGCGGAGATATCGAACTCGGTCGGGTGCTCGTAGTAGTACTGCCGCATCTGGTCGTAGGTGATCTCGTCGTCCGTCTTGACCTGTTCGCGGGCCCATTGCTGGGCCAGGGCCCGCTCCATGAACCGCTGTTTCTCTTGCGCCAGAGAGGTCCCCGCCGCCCGCAGGACACGGTCCAGATCGGCTCGCGTCTCGGCCTGGTAGCGGTCCATCAGTTTATCCAGGGCCATTTCGTCGAACAGCTTGCCGAGGCTCTTCTCGATCATGGGGAAGTTTTCCTCGGGAATCGTCTGCCGGGCGTCGTGGCAGATGAGTTTCGCGTCGACCTGCTGGCTGAGGAATTGCCGGATCAACGCGCGGCGTTGGAGTTCGGACTCCGTGGGCGGGCGGCCGTCGTGGCGACGTGCCGCCAGTTCGTCGAGCCCTTGGGCCAACTGATCCAGTAGCTGCTTCCGCTGCGCCTCCAATTCTTCCGGCTCGAGCTTTTTCTCGCTGCGGGCCAGCAGCTCGTCGACGCTGGCAAGAATGTCGCTGGCCAGAATCGCCTCGGAATCGACCCGGGCCAGGATCAGCGTCCCTTCGCAACGCTCCAGTCCGGCGACCGGAGGCAACGGTTGCGTGACCGGGTATTGCGGATTGACATATCCCGGCCACGATTGCGGGTGCATCACGGGCGTCGGCTGCGTGGGTGGATACTCCTCGGCCACGCTCGGCCGCAAACAGACGGCCACCGCCAAGGCGACTGCGGCCGACAACAGCACCGGAGAGAGTTGTTTCAGCACGAGGCGTGTTCCAGAGGTTTGGACTGCAGGACCGCGGCCGGGACCGCATGAATGCGGTCACCAGTACCTCATTACACTCGATCTTGCCAGTGGCACCCACAAATCGGACTGCAACGAGGTACTACGAACGAATCTCGACAAGCGGGCGGATTATAGCCGCACCCTCACCCTGGCTGCAACAGGGATTTGATCTGAGCGAGGATCATGTCCGATTGCGTAACTCCTTTGTCCAAAGGAAGATACGCACTTCGGCTGTCGACCACCCTCAGCCGGCCCCCGCTTTTGTCGGCCAATTGCCGCAGTTGCTGCGTCGTCGACGAGGTGAAAACGACGTAGTGGTCCTCCATGTGAATCGAGTCGATCTCCCGCTGGTGGGCGGCGATGCGGACCTCGGCCAGCGACATCAGGCGCTCGACCACCGCAGGCGGCGGCCCGAACCGATCGTGCAACTCCGCCCGAAAATCCCCCAGTTCAGATAGGTCCGACACCCGAGCCAAACGCCGGTAGAGATCGATCTTCAGCCTCAGGTCGGGCACGTAATGCCGCGGGAGGTAGGCCTCGCCGGGCAGGTCGACGTCGACCTCCACCGTGGCCTTAGGCGGCAGCCGCTTCAGTTGCAGCACCGCCTGTTCCAACAGGGCGCAGTAGAGTTCGTAGCCGACGGCCGAGATGTGGCCGCTCTGCTCGGTCCCCAGGATGTTGCCGGCCCCGCGGATCTCCAGGTCGCGCATGGCGATGGCGAACCCGGCGCCCATCTGGCTGAACTCTTCGATCGCCCGAAGCCGCTTGGCCGCGCTGGGCGTGAGGTTCTTCTCCGGATCGATCAGCAGGTAGCAGTAGGCGCGGTGCTTGTACCTTCCCACCCGGCCGCGAAGCTGGTGCAGATCGGCCAGCCCGTAACGATCCGCCTCGTCGATGAAGATCGTATTGGCGTTGGGGATATCCAGTCCGCTCTCGACGATCGTGGTGGCCAGCAGCAGGTCGTAGCGGCGATCGACGAAATCGACCATCACGCGTTCGAGTTTCCCCTCGGGCATCTGGCCGTGGGCGACGGCCAGTCGGGCCTCGGGGACGATCTGGCCCAGCCGCCGGGCGACGACCCGGATGTCCTGCACGCGGTTGTGGACGAAGAAGATCTGCCCGCCGCGGTTGAGTTCCCGCATCACCGCGTGGCGGATCACCTCCGCATTGAATCGGGTGACGCGGGTCTCGACGGCCAGGCGATCCTCCGGCGGCGTTTCCAGGTTCGAGATGTCGCGGACCCCCATCAGGCCCAGGTGCAGCGTCCGCGGGATCGGCGTGGCCGTCATGGTCAGCACGTCGACCATCCGACGCAGCGCCTTCAGCCGCTCCTTCACCTCCACGCCGAATCGCTGCTCCTCGTCGATGATCAACAGGCCCAGGTTGTGGAATCGCACGTCCTGCGAGGCCAGCCGGTGCGTGCCGATCACCACGTCGACCGAGCCGGCCGCCAGTCGCTCGATGGTTCGGCTTTGCTGCTTGCGGGTGGAGAATCGCGAGAGGACGGCGATTTCGAAGGGGAACTCGGCCATCCGCTCGGTGAAGGTGCGGTGATGCTGCTCGGCCAGGATCGTGGTCGGCACGAGCACGGCCACCTGGTAGCCGCAGTCGATCGCCTTGAAGGCCGCCCGCATCGCCACCTCCGTCTTCCCGTAGCCCACGTCGCCGCACAACAGCCGGTCCATCGGCCGCGCACGGCACATATCGTCCTTGATGGCGTCGATGGTGGTCTGCTGGTCCCCGGTCTCCTGGTAGGGAAACGAGGCGTCGAACTCGCGTTGCCACTGGGTATCGGCGGGGAAACCGATCCCGGGACGCGACGCCCTCGCAGCCTGCAACTCGAGCATCTCGGCCGCCATGTCGGTGACCGCCTCGCGGACCTTCTCCTTCTGCCGCACCCAGGTCCGCCCGCCGAGCCTGGCCAGCGTGGGCCGGCTCTTCGTGCCGCCGACGTATTTCTGCACCAGGCCGATCTTCGAGCTGGGCACGTACAACTTCGTCCCGCCGTGGAATTCCAGCACCAGGTGCTCTTCGACCTGACCGGCCTTTTCCAGCAGCTTCATGCCGCGGTACCGGGCCACGCCGTGGGCCACGTGGACCACCAAATCGCCCTCGCGCAACTCGAGGAAGCTGTCGATCACCCGGCCCAGCCGCCGCCCCGCGCGACGACGCAACTCGGCCCGGCGAAACAGCTCGCCGCTGCTGAGCAACACGATCTGCTCGGCCACCAACCGGAAACCGTTCTGCAGCGAACCGCGCGGAAAATGGAGCTTTCCATCCCGGGCGAGTTGCGTGGTGCCGAAGATCTCCGCCAGGCGGTGGACCTCGGCCTCGGTTTGGCAGATGACGAACACGTCCTGCCCGCAGCCGGCCTGATCGAGTTCGTCCCGCACCTTGTCGACGTCGCCGCTGAACTGTTCGACCGACTCGATCTTCAGCCGGCAGGTCGTCTCCAGCGAGCCGGCCGCCACGCCCGAGGCCGTCACCGACGGAAACCGCAGCACGCGCTGCATCACCTCCGAGTAGCCGTGCATCTCCTGCGGGCGCTCGAGCCGCTCGAGGTATTGCCGCCCCTGCTGCTCCAACTCGCCGGGCTCGATCAGCAGAAACCAGCTATCCGGCGGCAGGTAATCGGCCAGATGGGCCCGGTCGCGAAAGTTCGGCTCCAGCATCGTCACTTCGACGGCGTCCAGACGGCCCAGGCTCCGTTGGCTGGAGATCTCGAAACGGCGGATCGACTCGATCTCGTCGCCGAACAGTTCCACGCGGACCGGGTCGTACCAGTCGGGCGCGAAAATGTCGACGATCCCGCCGCGGACGGAAAACTCGCCCGGCAACTCCACCGCCGACGTGTTGTGAAACCCGTTGCGGACCAACCACTCGGCCAATTCCTCCACCAGTAGTACGCTCCCGCTTCGCAACACGCGGGTCTGCCGGGCGAGCGATTCCCGGTCGGGCACCGGTTGCAAGAGGCTCTGGATGCTGGTGACCACCAGCTTGGGAGGGTCGCCGCCTTGCAGCGACTTCAACACCCGGACCCGATCGCCGAACACCTCGTCGTGGATCACCCGCTCGTTGGGCAACGATTCCCAGGCCGAGAACCGCTCGGGCGTCAGCCGGGTGAAAAGCGTCAGGTCGTCGATCAGATTGTCGGCCTCGTCGATCTGCGACGTGACGGCGACCAAGACGGACGGGGCATGCGCGCCCAAACTGGCCGCCACCAGCGCGCACGACGACCCCCACACTCCGTCCAAAGTCGCCGCATGTCCCGATTTCAGGCTCTCGACGACCTCGGCGAAGCCTTCCTGCCGTTCCAGGCGTCCGACCAGCTCGAACAGCCGCTCGGACGAGGTGGTAGTTGTCACGACGCTAGCCATGATCCGCAGCAATTGTAGCCCGGCCGTTCGCCGGGGCAAAGATCGATCCGCTCGATCGACCCCAACGTTGCAGAAGGGTGTAGCTGAATTCGCAAGAATTCAGCAGCAAACAGTGACGCATTGAACAGCGATTTCGTCCGGGGATTCTCTGAATTCTTGCGAATTCAGCTACGGGATCCATGCGAGCGGCTTGCGGCCTTGTCAATGGCCCTTCCGGGGTCGAGAATAGGGGCATGGAATCGATCTACCTCGACCACAACGCGACCACGCCGATCCACCCGGAAGTGGCCCAGGCGATGGCCCGGTGTTACGAGCGATACTACGCCAATCCCTCCAGCCAGCACCAACCGGGCCAAAAGGCCCGCAAGGTGCTCGAAGATACCCGAGAACGGACGGCCGAAATCCTCGGCGCTGAACTGACCGGCTCGCAAGGGGACCGGCTCATCTACACCAGCGGCGGGACCGAGGCCAATAATCTGGCCCTTCTGGGGATCGCCCGCGCCGCCGGGAAACGGACCGGATCGCTGGTGATCTCGGCCATCGAACACCACAGCGTCCTGGAGCCGGCCGAACACCTCCTGGAGCAGGGCTGGCGGCTCGATACGCTCAGCGTCACGCCCGAGGGTGTCGTCCGTACCGAGCAACTCGCGGAATTACTGACCGAGGAAACCCGTGTGGTCAGCGTCACTTTGGGCAACCACGAGACGGGCGTCTTGCAGCCGGTTGCCCGAATGGCCGAGATCTGCAACGCCGCGGGCGTGCCGATGCACACCGATGCGGCCCAGGTGGTCGGCAAGCTTCCGGTGCATTTCCGCCGGCTGGGGGTGGCGGCCATGAGCCTCGGGGCCCATAAGTTCCGCGGTCCGCTGGGCATCGGGGCCCTGATCGCTCGCGACGGCTTGCCGATCGAACCATTGATGTTCGGCGGACCCCATCAGTCGGGGCTGCGGCCGGGAACCGAGCCGGTCGCTTTGGCCGTGGGCATGCTCACGGCTCTGGAGATCTGGCAGAACGAGCAAAGGGAGCACGCCCGACACTTGGCCGCGCTGCGCGAGCGATTCGAGGCCGGTCTGAAGTCCGGTTTTCCGGAACTGATCGTCCACGGCGCCGCGGCCGAGCGACTGCCGCACGCCTCCAGCGTGGCCTTTCCCGGCCTCGACGGTCAAGTCCTTCTGTTGGCCTTGGATATGGCCGGCGTGGCCTGCTCGGTCGGTTCGGCCTGTTCGAGCGGTTCGACCGAGCTTTCTCCGACCCTTCGCGCGATGGGCCTGGGGACGGACATTGTGGGCAGTTCGCTCCGTTTCAGCTTCGGGGCGACGACGACGGAAGCAGAAATCGACGAAGCCGTGCGGCGAATCCTGCACGTCGGTTCCGAGTTGCGGGGGTGATCGATCTGACGTGAGGGTGAGGGGTGGCACGCCCTGAGGAACGAAGGGCGTAGTCTGGCAGGTCTTCCACGCCCTTCGCTGCTCAGGGCGTGCCACCCGTCCGAGAATCCGCGACATTTCGCCGATTTTCCACGCTGAAACCAGCTTTTCCACCTCGCTCTATCGAGCGCGAATCGGTACAATATGGAATTGGGAAAGTGGTGCTTTTCCCGGCCTGTTTCACCCATGTTTTGCAGGACGGAACCTGTTCGATGGACGGCGTCGTCGAGATCCCTCTGCCGGGGCAGCCTATGGCTGGTCTTCCGGGGTCCAACGGGGAACGAAACCCGTCGGCGGCGCTGCGCCAATTCTTCGCCGGGCCGGAAAACCGGCTTGCGAAGGCGGCCGTCGAAGCCGTGCTGTCGGATCGGCCGGCAAGTTACTGTCCGGTGGTCTTCTACGGGCAAAGCGGTACGGGGAAATCGCACCTCGCGCGGGGATTGGCCACCCAGTGGAAGGTCGAACACCGCCGCAGTAAGGTCGTATATACCACCTCGGACGACTTCGCCCGGGAAATGCTCGACGCCATCGAGACCCACGCGATGGACGACCTGCGAGCGCGGCATCGCAAAGCCGCGTTGCTGGTTTTCGAGGATATTCAACGGCTGGGCGGAAAGCCCGCCGTGCAGGAGGAATTCATCCACACGCTCGACGCACTGATCAGCCGGGAGAGAGGGGTCGTGGTGACGGCGGCTGCGCCACCGGCCCGATTGACCGAACTGACGCCCGCACTGAGAAGCCGGCTCGGTAGCGGACTGATGGTGCCGCTGGTTCCGCCCGCGGCAGCCACGCGACTGGCGATTCTGCGACGACTTGCTGCCCAGCGCAACATCGCGTTGCCGGAGGCGGGCGTCGAGATGCTCGCGGAAGGTTTCCGCGGCACCGTCCCGGAGTTGGCCGGTGCGCTGATTCGCCTGGCGATGCCCGCACGGATGGATGGGCATGGCATCAGCCTCGACGAGGTGCGGAGTTGCCTGGCCGAGCGGGACAGTGCCCGGCGGCCGCGATTGCCCCAGATCGCCGCGGCCACGGCACGGTTCTTCTCGTTGAAGGTGTCCGACCTGCGGAGCCGTTCGCGGCGCCGGGCGGTGGTGATTGCCCGGGACGTGGCCATGTACGTCAGCCGCCGCCGGACGCGAATGAGCTTGGAGCGGATCGGGGACTATTTCGGCGGCCGCGACCACAGCACGGTGATGCACGGCTGCCGCAAGACGGAAGGCTTGTTGGAGAGCGATCCGGCCATCCGAGAGGCCGTCGAGCAGTTGCAGGGAAAATGCGTAGGTCAGGGCAAGCCCTGACGGAATCTCTTGCCGGCTGCTCGATTGCGTCAGGGCAAGCCCTGACCTACGAGCGTTCGATTGCGTCAGGGCAAGCCCTGACCTACGGGGGTGGGTGTTATGGGGAAAAGTTGTCGGCGGCGTGTCGATAGACGTGCTTTTGTCGACCGCCGATGGGTACGCGATGAAACATGGGCCGACCATGGACACGAAATCGACGTCCTATCGACACGTAGTCGACGTTTAACGCACAACAGGTCTTGTTTCGGAAAACCCGAGGACCTAAGGGTTTGCGCCACGTTCTTCACGCTTATCAACAGTGGCCGCCGTTGCTCTAATACTGCTACTGACTGATTAGTTCATAGAAGAAACAGGAAGCCGCTAGCCAAAGAGTCCGAACAAGAGCCGAACGAACGGACAAGAACAGAAAGGTCGTATGGATCGATGAAAGCCAAATGTGAACGGGAGAAGTTCTTACACGCATTTCAAACCGCCGCCAGTGTGGCTCCCACCCGCAGCCCCAAAGCCATCCTGCAAAACGTCAAGCTCGAAGTTTCCACCGAACAAGCCACGCTGACGGGGACCGACCTGGAAGTAGGCATCCGGATCGACGTACCGGGTTTTATCGTGGAAGCTCCGGGGAGCCTGGTCCTACCCATCGGACGATTCGGCTCGATTCTCCGCGAGAGCAGCGACGAGATGCTCGACCTTCAGAGCGACGGGGGGAAGACGACGGTCCGGGGACGACAAAGCGAGTTCCATTTGCCCTCCGAAAACCCCGACGAATTTCCGGCGGTGGCGACCTTCGAGGAGGAAAAATATCACGAGTTGCCCGCCCGGTTCTTCCGTGAAATCGTCCGCCGCACCGTGTTCGCCACCGACAACGAGAGCAGCCGTTATGCCCTCGGCGGCGTATTGATCGAATTGTCGCCGGCGGGCATCATCGCGGTGGCGACCGACGGCCGGCGCCTGGCCCGGCAAGAGGGGCCCGCCAAGTCGGTCGGGGGACACGAGTCGGGCGACACCATGACGATCATCCCCACCGGTGCGATGAAGCTCATCGAACGGGCCCTGGGCGACAGCGAGGAAAACATCCAGCTCGCCGCCCGCGAGAACGACGTGTTGATCAAGAGCGGCCGGACGACGATCTACTCCCGGTTGGTCGAAGGCCGGTATCCGAAGTGGCGCGACGTTTTCCCGCGCAGCGAGGGCATGACGAAGATCGAGATGGCGGTCGGTCCGTTCCACGCGGCCGTGCGGCAAGCGGCGATCGTCACCAGCGACGAGCGACGCGGCGTCGATTTCACCTTCGGCGACGGCAAGGTCGTAATGGCCGGCCATGGAGCGGAGTTCGGCGAGTCGCACGTCGAGATGCCCATCGCTTACGACGGGGTGGAGATCGCCGTCACGCTGGATCCGCGTTACGTGAGCGATTTTCTCAAGGTGCTGGCTCCGGAACGGACGTTCGTCATGGAGGTTCGGGGCCCCGAGAGCGCGGCCGTCTGTCGCACCGACGACGGCTACGGCTACGTGATCATGCCCTTGGCCCGCGATCAGAAGACGAAATGACGATGTCGCGAGGTCCAAGACGAATCGGCGACGTGCTCACCGAGTTGATGGCCCGGCGGGGATACGCCCGAGTGCAAAGCGCCGAGGCCATGGAAACCGCGTGGCGGGAGGCGGCCGGGGCGATGATGGGTCGCTACACGCAGCCCGGTGCGCTGCGGCGAGGAACCTTGGAAGTGGTGGTGGCGAATTCGACTTTGATGCAGGAGCTTACCTTCCAGAAACCGACTTTACTGAAAACGCTCAACGAACTGCTGCCCGACGAGAAAATCAAGAATCTACGTTTCCGCGTCGGTGCGGTCGATTGAGCGGCGAAACTGAAAGGATCGCCCAAGGATTCGTAGGAGAGTCCGTATAGTAGCCATCTCGCTCCGCGAGATGTAGCCCGAAATGCTCTGGATCTTCCATGGCCACATCTCGCGGAGCGAGATGGCTACTATACGCGCCGAATTCTCGGTGCGGTCACTACCAACGGAAAGGACCTTATGTCCAGCGACGCGAACCAGCTTTCCCGGTCGTCCGACGACCCCAAAGATCCAACGACTCCGACCAGCGAGGAAGCTCGCCAAGTGCCCGCTTTGCCCGCGGAAGATTCCAACTACACCGTGGACCAGATGCGCTACATGAGCGACCTGGAACACGTCCGCGAACGCACCGGCATGTACATCGGCAATCGCGACGTCCGCGGACTGCACCACCTGGTCACGGAGGTCGTGGACAACTCGATCGACGAAGTGATGGCCGGGTACGCCAAGGTCATCAAAGTGACGGTCAATCCCGACGGATCGATCACGGTGACCGACGACGGGCGCGGCATCCCCGTCGAGGTCGACCAGAGCATCGGCCGCTCCGCGCTGGAAGGCGTGATGACGATGCTCAAGTACGGCGGCAAGTTCGACCACAAGGCCTACAAGACGTCGGGCGGATTGCACGGGATCGGCGTGAAGGCCGTCAACTTCCTCTCCGAATGGTGCGAGGTCGAGGTCCGCCGCAACGGTCACACCTACCTGCAGGAATACGAACGCGGCAAGCCGACCGGCCCGGTCACCCGGATCGCCGCCGCCGAATCGACCGGCACCAAGACCACGTTCAAGCCGGACCACCAGGTCTTCGGCGACCTGAAGTTCGACTACAACCTGCTGCACCGCCGCTTGCAGGAGCTGGCGTTTCTCAACCGCAGGGTGAAGATCATCTTCCGCGACGAACGCAAAGGCGAAGGCGAGACGTTCCAGTACGAGGACGGCCTGATCGAGTTCGTCCGCTATCTGAACCGGGCCACCGAGCCGATCCATCCCGACGTGATCCACATGTACGAAGTCGACGAGGAATCGAGCGTCGAGGTGGAGGTCGCTTTCCAATACTCCAGCGAGTACACCGAAAACGTCCACTGCTACGTCAACAACATCAGCACCACCGTCGGCGGCACGCACCTGACCGGGTTCCGCACCGCCTTGACCCGCACGCTCAACGCCTACGGCAAACGGGCGAACATCTTCAAAGACCTCGTCCCCACCGGCGACGACCTCCGCGAAGGGCTCACCGCGATCATTTCCGTCCGCATGCCCGACCCGCAGTTCGAGTCCCAGACCAAAGTCAAGCTGAACAACCCGGAGCTGGAAGGCATCGTCAATTCCCTGGTCGGTGAGTGCCTGGCCGGCTACCTGGAAGAGAACCCGAAGGTGGCCAGGTCGATCGTGGCCAAGGCCATGTTGGCGGCGGAGGCACGCGAGGCCGCCCGCAAAGCCAAGGCCCTGCTCCGCGAACGCAAAGGCGCGCTGGCCGGCGGCGGGCTGCCCGGCAAGCTCCGCGATTGCACCAGCCGCGAGGTCGCGCGCTGCGAACTCTATCTGGTCGAGGGCGATTCGGCCGGCGGCAGCGCCGAAGGCGGGCGGATCCGCGAGTACCAGGCCATCCTGCCGCTGCGCGGAAAAATCATCAACGCCTACAAGGCCCGCGAAAGCAAGGTGCTCGCCAACGAAGAGGTCCGCAGCATGATCTCGGCCATCGGGGCGGGCATCGGCGAAGATATCGACCTGACCCGCCGGCGCTACGACAAGATCATCATCATGACCGACGCCGACGTCGACGGGTCGCACATCCGCACGCTCCTGCTGACGTTCTTCTACCGCCAGATGGCCGAGTTGATCCGCCAGGGACACGTCTACGTGGCCCAGCCGCCCCTGTTCCGCGTCCGCCGCAAGAAACGGGTCGAGTACGTGCAAACGGAGGAGGAGATGAGGGCCCAACTGCTCGAAGCCGGCTTGGCCGACGCCGTGTTCGAGCCGAGCGACGGGCGGACGATCCGCGGCGAGGAAATGGAGCGGCTCTGCCGCACTCTCTCCGCGCTGGAAGACTCGCTGCTGGCCCTGGAGCGCCGCGGCATCGGGCTGCGAGCGCACGCCGCCCGGCAGGACCCCGTCTCCGGCGAGCTGCCCGTCTATCACGTCTTCCTCGGACACCATGAACACTGGTTCACCTCGCGGAAGCGGCTCGAAGAGTTCCTCGCCCAGCGCGAGCAGCAGACGGGCGAGGAGTTGGAGTTCGAGGACGGGCCGAGCGAGTCGGGCAGCAACGGCAACGAGCGTGCAGCCCGGCGCCTGCACATCGTCGAATTCCACGAGGTCCGTTCGATCAACAGCCAGTTGGCCGAGTTGCGCGACATGGGTTTCGAGATCGACTGCTTGATCCCCGAGGAGCGCACCGGCGTGGAAGAAGCCCGTTACCATCTCCGCCGCGGCGACCTGGTCACCGACCTGGACGATCTCCGCGGTCTGCTGGCCGCCGTCCGCGCCGCCGGCGAGAAGGGCCTGCAGGTCACCCGCTTCAAAGGCCTCGGTGAAATGAACGCCGAAGAGCTTCGCCAGACCACGCTCGATCCCGAACACCGCACGCTGCTGCAAGTCACCATGGAAGACGCGGGCGCGGCCGACGAGATGTTCCGCGTCCTGATGGGCGACAAGGTCGAGCCCCGCCGCGAATTCATCGAAATGCACGCCCTGGAGGCGAGGAATTTGGACGTGTAACGGAATTTGGACGTGTAACGCCGCGGCGGTATAATGAAACATGGAGCCGGATTCGCAAGAATTCGGACCTTTTTGCGTGAAGAAGGCGCAACGGCCGAATTCTTGCCAGTCCGGCTACTTCCGAAAAACGCAGCTTCCATCTCATCCACCACCGCGGCCCCACAACCTACGTCCCCGCCCCCACAGACCCCACCGGCCATCTCCCCTCCCCCACGTTCCACCGCTCCTTCCACCTCCACCGCCGCCGCAACGTGCACGGCCGGGTGGAGTTCAGATTGTTGGAAAGGGAGCGAGGGCGGGCTGCAGAAAGGCCCGTTTTCGGTAAAGGATGGGTGTCCCCCTGTTGCTGGATTCCGCACAAATCGCTAGAATCACGCTAACTGGTGTTCTGCTAATCGGTTGCGCTGCGTGACCGCCTGACATCTGTTGACAGGTACTGTGCGTATGTATATATTCATTCGGTCCGTCCGGATTCCCGCCCTTGTACTTCGACGGGCTTGTCATGCGAGTTGACGAGTTACTGGACACACTTGGCTACCGTGAGTCGCCGAACTTCCTGGACCGTCGGCGGCCCGGCTTGCAGACGGCTCCAGACTTCGAGCACATCTTTCGGAGGGCGGAGGGCCCCCCAGGCCGGGAAGGTGTTGGGCTTCAAGGCGTCTACACGTTGCGGCCGTTTTCCGAAACGGGGAACTCGGGTATCGTGCCGGTGGTCTACGTCTGCCGGGCTTCTTCAGAACGGCAAGCAGACGATATTCACCGATTGGTCTGGAACCAGGACGTGGTTCCGTTTCTTATCGTCCACACGCCGACGGGCCTCAAGTTGTACTCCGGTTTTCGACACGGGCGCTCGCCAAGCGGTCGTGTGGACGGCGTGTTGAAGGCTCTGACGGACTTCAATCGGGTCGCGGATCTGGTGGAAGATTTTCACGCCGGCTCGATCGACAGCGGCCACATCTGGCGAAAGCGAGGCAAGGATGTTACGCCGGAACATCGAGTTGACTGGAAGTTGTTGGGCAATCTCCGAACGCTGGATCGCTGGTTGTGCAGTACCGGCTTGAAAAAAGAGACTTCGCACGCACTGATCGGCAAATACGTCTACCTACATTATCTCCGCGACCGTAACATCTTGTCGGAGAGAAAACTGCAGCGATGGGGCGTCGAAGCGTCGTCGATCTTCGGTCGCGGCGCAACGATCGAGGGTCTGCGCCATGTGGTCGAGCGGTTGGACGACTGGCTCAACGGAAGCGTCTTCCCGCTCGACTTCGACGGCCGGCACGCGCCCAGCCCGGAGCATGTGAGTTGCGTTGCCGGGACCTTCGAAGGCGATGAAATCACCGAACTGGGCGACCGACAACTTAGCCTCGACTTTCAGGCATACGATTTTTCCTACATCCCCATCGAAACGCTCTCCGTAGTCTACGAACAGTTCCTCCACGCGCCCGACAAGCCGGAAAACCCGAGCCGTGGCCGGCAGATCGGCGCCTACTACACGCCAATCCCGGTCGTCAATCTGATGATCTCCGAGTTGGAGGCGAGGCGACCGCTCGAGAAGGGCATGCGCGTGTTCGACCCTTCCTGCGGGTCAGGTGCGTTTCTGGTGCAATGCTACCGCCGGCTGATCGAAAAGACGTTTCCGCCGGGAAGCAGCCCGAAGCCGGGCGACCTCCGCGAACTGTTGCAAGAGACCATCTTTGGAGTCGACGTCGAAGAAGATGCGTGCAACGTCACCGAGTTGAGCCTCATTTTGACTTTGCTCGATTACGTTCATCCGCCGGATCTCGAAGGAAGCGGGCAGAATCGGTTTCGACTACCGGTCCTTCGCGGAAACAACATCTTCCGGGCGAATTTCTTTGGTGACCTGTTGGCGCATCACGAACCGTTGCGGCAAAAGTTCGACTGGGTCGTCGGCAACCCACCCTGGAAGCTGCTTTCAGCTCGAACATTGCTGAAGGAGGATCGTCCGGCTTGGACATGGATGCAAAACCACGACAATAAGTCCGACCGGCCCATTGGAAACAACCAGTTGGCGCTTGCTTTTGCTTGGCACTCTGGCCAGTTTCTGAGACCGGATGGTGAAATAGCTTTGCTTCTGCCAGCAATGACGTTGTTCTCTGATAGGGCGAAACCGTTTAGGCAAGCGTTTCTCGGCGCGCTGGCAGTACACACTGTGGTGAACTTTTCGAATATGCGCCATGTTCTATTCCGTGGCAAATCTGTTGCACCGGCGGCCGCGGTATTCTTCAGTCCGCGTCCTACGGCAGACGAGGAGACTCTGTGCGACAGCTTCGTGCGCACGTATTCGCCATTCGTAGCGAATCAGGAATCCACGCTATCTATTTGCAGCCCCGGGAAGAACAACGCTTGGAGTATTGTGGTCAATGCGAGTGAAATCAGGGACATTCCGCTGGTGGTCGTAACAGATGGTGAAAGTCTGCCCTGGAAAGTGGCAATGTGGGGCTCGAACCTGGATCTTCGACTCTTGAGGAAGATCGCCCGACGATTCCCAACGTTTGAGGAAACCGAAGGCGATGAATGGATCATCGCATCTGAAGGCCCGAAATTGCGTCCGACGAGAATAGACTTTGGACCGGAGAAGAACGAATACTGTGAGGAAGTAGTCGGAAAGCGCGTCTTCAACGTAAAGAAGCTGTCCGGGACACGGAACATCTTCGTAATACCATCAGATGCATTGGAGGAGAACAAGAAACTCTTCCTGCGATTGCGGGGGGGGAAGAAGGGTCTGGCAGTGTGCCGTCCGCCACACATTCTCGTTGGTGAGAATCGACGGTTCGCAATCTTTACCAACGAATACGCGGTCGTGCCTCCCGGTCAAGTTGGTATAGCGAGTCCGACTTCCGATACGCTTTTCTTGAAGGCCCTCACGCTCTTCCTTAACTCCGAGTTCGCCTACTATCATCAATTTCTTGCGTCAACAAAGCACGGGGTTGAGCGAGATGCTGCCACGATCAGTGCTCTTCGACAAATCCCAATGCCTGTTGTCGAACTGTCACGTGTTGCTCTCCAAGACTGGTCCAGACTGCATACGCAACTCGTCCGGTCTTCACAGACTTTGCTGGACAGAGCCGATGAACTCCCGCTTTTCTCTCAAGAGGGAAACTCAACAAGCAAGCATGTCGAACTGTTAGCTCATCTGAACGAGAAAGTCAACGCGCTGTTGGGGCTGGACGCACACGAGCGGGCATTGATCCACGATCTGGTTGATGTTCGGCTGGCGCTCAATGACGGCCAGACCGGCAAACCTGCGGTTCGTGAACCCAAACCCGCCGAGTTGGAGTCATACGCTCAACGACTGAAATCGGAACTCGACGATTTCATCAGCGGGGAATTGCCCAAACGACATCAGGTCGCGGTCGTTTATGACGCTCTGTCGGGGATGATCCAGGTGGATCTGGTCAGCGATTCCGCGGCGGCTCGGAAGGTAACCGTGGTGAAGGCCGATGCCGCGGCGGCTCGTCAATTGGAGAGAACGCGGCGCCGCTTGCGCGAGCAGCGGTCGCAATGGGTCTACTTCGACCGCAATCTGCGAATCTACGAAGGGACGCGGACGTACGTGCTCAAACCCATGCAGCGATTCCACTGGACCGAAAGTCAGGCGATGATCGACGCGCGGGAAATCATCGCCGAGACCCTCGATGGGGTGGGAGTCGAGGGGTGATTGACTCCAGGTCCCATCAACCCAGCCGTCGATCCGACAATCGCGTCGACTACGACCGGCTGTTCATTTCGCGCGTTCACAGGCTCATCAAGCTCGGATACGACCGGCTGAATCCGAAGCGCTATGCCCGCGAACAGGAAACGGCCATCACGGGCGACCTGGTCGAATCGATCGAGACGGTGCTTGATCATCCGACTGAGGAATGGATGCCGTTTTTCTCCGTGTACGATGACCCGCCCGTGAATGAACCGAGACGGCCCGGCAGGCAGCGACGTAAAGGCCGCGCACGAAGGCGAGTGGACATTCGTCTGCAATCGTCCCAAGTCTCGCCGCGCACACGCTTTCGCTTCGAGTGCAAACGGCTGGGTAAAGGCAATCCCGTGAGTCGATACCTGGGAAAGAAAGGGCTGGGGTGTTTCCTGGCGCGCCATTATGCTTCCCATGATCTTCGCGCCGGCATGATTGGATACGTGCAGTCGGAGGATGAAGGAACTTGGGCCCAGCGGATCGCGAAAACCCTCCATGCCTCGGCCAGGAAATACGCTCTCCGCCATGATGGCCCCTGGAGACATGAACCTGCGACAAGTGAACTGGAGCACACGTATCGCTCCGGTCACGGACGTGGTCGAGGGAAACGAGCGATTGAAGTCTACCATATCTTGCTGCGTTTCTGTTGATTCCATTGACGAGGTCGGGCCAAGCGTTCGTCGGGGAGAGCGGCTGATTCCAGTCCGGTGTGCAAAGCGCGCCCAGTGCGCCCGCGGGTGGCCAAGAACCCGGGTTGACGATTCGTTGCGGATAGTGTACAAATATGCCGTATCAAGCCGTGTTGTGCGCGGGGAATGGGTTTGTTGCGACGCGCGCGGATTGTTGCCGGCCGGAAAGCGAAATTGGCGAAAAGTGGGCAACAATGTCGTAACATGCCGTGGGGAAACGCCTTGCGTGGAGGAAACAAGCGGCCAATCGGACCGAGGCGCTGCCGCTTGTCAACCTGTCGTCGCGTGGCCTAAATCGCACGGAAGAAAAGACTTGCGAGTGAAGACCACCGGCGGCCGGTCGCAGCCGGGCCGTCGCGGGGCCGTTGGATTTCGGCCGCTCGTGGGTCTTCGCGAAGACGGAAGTGGCGTGGTATGAAGTCTCCGGCGCGACCGCCGAGTTCGTCAAAACCGATGTTGGTTGGAAGCTATCCGAGCCGCGAGCGTAGCGGTTAAGTCAGCTCGTGTCCCTCAGAGGCAGCATCACCCCCACGTATTCCAGGCTAGGCATGCGACCCAAAGGGCCTGGTTTTCCAGCAAAGGCCACGCTATCGGCACAATTGCAACAAACTGCGGAATCTTCACAAGAGATAATGGCTGCGTGGAGATTTGCGTTAAGACTTAAACAGCGATTGTGCGATATATGGGGCATGGAGGGGAAATAGGGAGGTTTCTTCTCCGCGGGCGCCTCATGTTGGCTCGCGCATTGGGGTGAGTGTGCCGACAAGTGAGAGTGCCAAAAGCCGACGCGAGACAGGACTATTCGGCTGCGCGCCCTGACCGGGAGACGGGAATCGCTTCCCCGTGGCTTCTGGGTAGCCAATTCGGCCAGGGAAACCGCGCAGCCGTTGGTCCTGTTTCGCTTGCGCCAAGGCCGATTGGCCCCGCATTGCTGGAAAACGTACGGGTTATTCCTGCCCAAACTCTTTGTCCGAGCTTACCCCAACCGCCACGCGGGATCTTCCTCCAAATGGACGTTGTTCACCTGGAGATAGTGAAGGTAGCCTGAACCATCTGAAGGGCGAAACTTCCGCGTCAGGCCCACCCCCAGCAAAACGCCCTCGGAGTTGGCGATCCATCGGGCGGCGGCGCGGACCATGTCGGCGTCGGGCGTGGCGTGATCGGGGCCGTACAGGCGAAGGTCGGTTACACCCGCATCGGCTTCGAGCCGGCCGTCGCCCAGCTTGATGCGTATCTGAGGCTTTCGGTCGCGATCGGTGCGAAGATACAACTGCGGTGGGCCGTGCGGACGGAGCACTCCCAACGATGCGGCGCCTTGGCCGACGTCCGCGGCCCAGCGCGATTGGCCGATGTCCCGCAACAGGCCGCCGAAGATCTCCTGCAGACTGCTTTGGCCCAACTCTCGCAGCATTTCCCAGAATTCGGCCGCCGACGCGTTGCGCCGAAACCGCACCCGTGACGGGGCGAACTCGTGATCCTCCGTGTGCGGGCGGTTCGGCTTCGGCCGGGGATTGCCCAACTCGACGATCCGGGCCATGTCGAAGGGACCGCCGTATCGGGCCAGGAGCTTCGCGGTCAAACCCTCGTATCCCAGCACCGGTCGCACGTGCCGCCGCGTTTCGACGTCGACGCCGGCGATGCAGATCTTCCCGGCCCGCATGCGCGTCAGGTGGTTGATGAGGATTCGCATCGCGTGCTGCTCGCAGAACGCCGATTCACCGGGCAATCCTCGAATCATACATCGATTGGCCGCAGCATCAACCCCATGAAAGCGGTCCGAAACTGGAGTCCGGAGCGATAGGATGGGGTATGTGCGAAGAATAGGATGCCCCATTCCCACGGTGGTTCGCCCGCGCCAACCACAAACGCCCGCCTCGGTCGTAACCGCCGGATCGGTTTTTGTGTATAAGAGAGGTAAGCGCATCGAAGAGCACAAGAAGCGGGCCGAAGCGCAGAAGAAGGATGATGGCGAGGACCGCGATCGTCAACACCGCGGGCACGACCAGAGGCATCGATAGGTAGCGGCGAAGTCGTCGGGGACATGTGACCACCCCTCTCCCATTCATGGGAGAGGAGAGTGTACGTGCCCTCACCCCCGGCCCCTCTCCCACAAATGGGAGAGGGGAGTTGCTAAGAAAGGCATAGAGATGAGAAGGTTTCTCACCACACTTGTGCTGATGGCGGGATTCGCGTCGCCGGCCCGGGCCGAGCCGTTGGACCGGCGTGAGATCGCGGCCGATGCCCGGTGGGTGGTTCACGTCGACTTCGACGCCGCGAGGTCGGCCACCGTGGCCCGAAAGGTGCTCGACGGTTGGCTCGCCCGGGAGTCGGTGCAGCGAGGGCTCGAGCAGATCGAGGCGGCAGTCGGAACGGACCTCGAAGAGGACCTGCACAGCGCGAGCCTGTACGGCAGCCGATTTGCGCCCCAGACGGGCGTGGTGATCGTACGGGCGGAGGTGGATGGGCAACGCGTGCGGGAATTCGTCGGGAAGCTGCCCGACTTCCGGGCCGGCTTGCACGGCGGCCACGAACTGTACACCTGGACGCAAGACAAGGGCAAGTCGAACGAGCGTCCGGTGACCGGCTGCGTGGTAGGCTCCGGGATCATCGTGTTCGGGCAGAACGCCGACGACGTGAAGAAGGCCCTGGACGTGCTGGACGGCAAGTTGCCGCGTTTGGCCGGCAGCGGATCGCTGCTTGATCGCGACGCACCGGCCGGCACGATCGTGCAGGCCGGGGCCGTCCGTCTGGCCGAGGCGGAATTGCCCTTCCAATCGCCCATCGTCCAGCAGTGCCAGTTGCTGGCGATGGCCGCCGGCGAGCAGGACGGGGTCGTTTTCGTCCGGGGCGAGTCGACCATGAAATCGGACGAAGTCGCCGACCAGGTGAAGACGATCGTCGAAGGTTTCATCGCCATCGCCAAGCTGCAGTACTCCGACGAAGAAGAACTCGTGGAGATATTGCGGGCGGTGACGGTCACCAAGGCCGAGAAGACGGTGCGGGTCGAGTGGCGGGGGTCGGCAGAGAAGGTATTGAAGTTGGTCGAGAAGGCGTGGGCGAAGCAACTTCAGCAGAAGCAGGACGACTGAGCATGCCGCGCGGTTCGGAGGGGGTGCGACCGAGCGACGAGGAGCTTGCCGAGCGGGCACAGCAGGGCTGCGCTGCCAGCTTCGAGGAGTTGGCGCGGCGGTTCCAGGTCCCGCTTCTGCTGTTCTTGCGACAGCGGACCGATACGGCGGAGGCCGAGGACCTGGTGCAGGACACGTTCGTGCGTGCCTATCGCAACCTCCACCGGTATCGTTCCAAGTACCGTTTCGTCACGTGGCTGTTCACGATCGCGCGCCGCTTGAGCATCAACCGCAGTCGGCAGAAGCGGCCGACGGCGGACTGCGAGGCCCTGGAATCGGCCGAAGCCCGCACGCCCCAGGCGGCCGAACTGGTGGCCGAGGAGGACAGCCGCCGTCACCTTTGGGCGATGGCCGCGGCGGTGCTGAGCGAGCGGCAGATGACGGCCGTGTGGTTGTTTTACGTCGAGGAGATGCCGATCCGAGGGATCGCCAAGGTGTTGGGTCGTTCTCGGGTGGCGGTGAAGACGATGCTGCACCGTGCCCGACGCAAGCTGGTGCCGCATTTCCGGCAACTGGCCCCCGACGTCCGGGCGCATGCGTCGAAGCGGCGGGCCTGTCTTTCGACCCCGAGCAGAGAATAGGGTGCGGCTATGGCAGAACAGATTACCCGAGAGGAAAACCGGGCGCTGGCCGAAGCGCTGAAACGCGAGGCCGAGGCGATGCGGCCGGAGTTTTCCGAAGGTCTTCACGAGCGGATTTGTGTTGCGCTGAGGCAGAGCCAGGCTCGGGCGGCGCCGCTGCTTGTGGCTTCGTGGCGGGGGCGGCGGTGGATCTCGGCGGCCGCGGCGGCGGTTTGCGTGATCGGCGTGTCGCTGGCCGCGTGGCAACTGATTGGACCTTCCGCCCCGGTGCCGGTGCCCGTCGTGCCGGTTGTGGAAGAAGCGAAACTGCCCGAGGCGTCCGATCCGCTGGAGGGATGGAGCGAGGCGACCGTCGAGCCTCGCCGGACGGTCCAGCTCGTCGGGTTGATGGTGGATTCCAACCTGACGGTCAACCAATGGGCGTCGCTGAACCACGACGCCCGGCTGGCCACGCGGATGCTGATCGATCAGTTGCCGTTCGACGTGACGGGCGCGAGGGAAAACTGAGCCGGTTTGTGCGGAAACATTTTGTTCAAAGGGGTGGCACGCTATTCAATGGGGTGGCACGCCCTGAGGAACGAAGGGCGTGGGTGGGCCGGTTTACCACGCCCTTCGTTCCTCAGGGCGTGCCACCCCCACAGAACCTCTCGAAAGGAGTGCAGACCATGAGAAAGACCGTGTTGTCGGGCCTGATCGTTGCCCTGTTGTTGGGCGCGGCGGGTTTTCACCGGGCCCAGCCCGCTTCGGCCGCAGCGCCGAAACCCTTGGCCGTCGTGTCGTTGTCCGGTTACGACGAGCTGAAGGGCGACCTGGAGATGGTCGGCCGGATCGTCGACGACCCCACCTTGGCCGCCCGATTGGAAGGACTGCTGAAATTCTTCACCAAGGACAAGGGCCTGGCGGGGCTGGATAAGACGAAACCGTTGGGCGCCGCGATCTTCCTCGACGGCGAGAAGCCCAGCGGATACGCCTTCCTGCCGGTCAGCGACTTCGACCAGTTGCTCGACGTGCTCAAGCCGTACATCGGCGAACTGAAGGACCTCGGCGACGGAATGTACGAGGCCTCCAAGGGACGCAAACCCGCGTACTTGAAGGTCCAAAGCGGCTGGGTCTTCGTTTCCGACCGTCGCGAGATGCTGGCCGACGTGCCCGCCGACCCGGCGAAACTGCTGGCCGGCTTGGATCGCCGCTACGACCTGGGCATTCGTTTCAACGCAGCCAACGTGCCCGACGCTCTGCGCGAGAAGCTGCTCGGCCGGATCAAAAAGGATCTCGCGAAGGAGTTGGAGCGCAAGCCCGGCGAGGACGATTTGGAGTACGCGCTGCGAAAAGGCCTCGCGAAGAAGCTGCTCGGCGGGCTGGCCACCGGGATCAACGATCTGGACCAGGTGACGTTCGGCCTGGCGTTGGACCACAAGGCCGAAACCGCGATGGGGGAACTGAGCGTCACGGCCGTCGAGGGCTCGAAGACTGCCAAGGCGCTGGAAGAGCTGGGCAATGCACAAACCGCGTTCGCCGGATTCCGGCTGCCCGGCGCGGTGCTCACGATCCAGGGGACCAGCCAGTGTACCGTTGCCACCGAAGAGGAACTCGCGTGGTTCTTCGACAAGCTGCGCACGAAGGTCTTCGAGGAGATCGACGAGGATGAGAAGGACGAGGAGAAGGCCAAGGTCTTCAAGCACGTGATCGGCGGGCTGTTGGAGGTCTGTCAGGAGACGATCGCGGCCGGGAAGGTCGACGGAGCGGGTTCGGTGGTGCTCCGCCCGGACGCCGTCACGCTGGTAGGCGCCCGGCACGTCGCCGACGGTCCGAAGTTGGAGTCCGCCTTGGCCCCGCTGGTTCCGTTGATCCGCAAGAAGGCCCCGGAAATCGCCGCGTTGGTGGCGAAGACCAAGACCGAGGAGTTCGAAGGCGTCCGCTTGCACAGCGCCACGATCCGGATTCCCGAGAAGGTCAAGGATCGCGACAAGCTGGTCCGAGTCGTGGGCGAAAACCCGGAAGTCGTGCTGGGGATCGGCCCGGAAGCGGTCTACGTGGCCGCGGGCAAGGACGCGCTGAAGACACTCAAGCAGGCCATCAAGCGGTCGGCGGAGCGAGGGCCGCAGCCCGCCCGGCCGCTGGAGGTGACGGTCTCGCTGGGGGCGCTGGCGAAGTTCATAGCCGAGATCGGCGACGAGCGTGAGCGGGAGAAGGCGGCCCGTGCCGTGGCGGCGTTGGAGAAGGCCCCGGACACAGACCACGTCAAGCTGGTTGTTCTGCCGATCCCGCGAGGGCTGAAGATCCGGTTGGAAGTCGAACAGGGTGTGCTCAGGATGATCGGAGCGATGAAGTAGGCGACCCAACCCGGCGGCAGCATCATCGGGCGGCATCGGCATCGCAAGGGCCGATGCCGCCTTTTCTTTGTAGGTCAGGGCTTGCCCTGACGGAATCGTGGAGTCGGCAGAAGGGTCCGTCAGGGCAAGCCCTGACCTACGCGCGTTCGAACCGGGCTCCCGGGGATTCTCGTGTCGTTGTATAATGGAGCGATGGGTCCCCTTTCGCAAAGGAGCCTTCACGATGTCTGACCGAATCGGCAGAATCCGGTTGTCCTTCGCCGTCGGCTGGATGATTCTGGCTTTCAGCTTCTCGACGCCCGACCGTCGAGCACGGGCGGCCGAGCCGCCGGCGCTGAACCCGTTCGGCTCCGCGCCGTCGGAGCGGGAAGACGCCGTGCCGGGCTATATCGAGATGTCCGACGGGACCGTCCACCCCGGCCAGATCTATCTCACCCGCGACAAGCGGCTGGAAATCTTCGACGGCACGCTCCAGCGCCAACGCGAGGTGCCCTTGCGGGCGGTGAAGCAGGTCGAGTGCAAGGTGCAGAAGGAGTGGATGGAGAAGGAGTGGAAGTTCAAAGAGCTGGCCAGCGACGAGAAGATGTATACCGGCCGCACGTATCCCGCCCGGGAGTACCTTCACGTGATCACGCTGCACGACGACCGCACGATCACCGGTCCGCTCTCGGCGGTGGTGTACGTGCAACCGGTTGTGGATTCCCCCGCGCCGCTTGTCCCGGCGGCCTCGGCGGAGCGATATCTGCTGAACCAGCGCAACAAGGGGGAGATCGGCGACGATTCGAAGTCGCTGGTGTACGTCAAGTGGATTAAGCTGGGGGAAGAGGCCCTGGCCGAAGGCCGGCGGAAGGCCGCCCAACAACAACCGGAGGACACCGAGCGTCCCGGCGTCGCACGGCCGCCGGTCCCGCAACTCGTGCCGCCCGAACCGAACCCGGCCGAAGGGACGGATGACGTCGATAAGACGGAGCAAATCGCCGCGTCGAAGCTGCGGTTGGCCAAGGTGCTGGCCGCCGGCGGCAAAGTGGACATCGCGAAACAGCGGTACCTGGAGATCATCCGGTTCCACCCCGACACGAAGGCGGCAGCGGAGGCCCGGCGGTTGTTGGAGGAGCGGTAGCGGGGAGTGGGAGTGAAGGGAGATTGCACCACAATTCTGCCGCCGTGGCAAGATCACTCCTCGCCCGCACAATCGGCGCAACTGGAGAATCCGTTCCCACCCGGGCGGCCGTCGGCGCGGTGGGGTGTGTTGTTGCTTGTGCTGCGGTCGTGACCTAGGTTTCCAAAGGGTCCCTCGTTCGGCCCCGACTGATTTTCATACGGCCGCCGCCCGTCGTCTGGTTCCATGCTGATCTCTCCCGAGCTAATACGCCCCGTAGCCGAACCCCCCGCGGAAGACATTCCCGGCATTCTGCCCGCGGAACTGGAGGAGCTGCTTCTGCAAGGGTTCGGTGTCGAGTTCGCCGTCCTGAACGGGAAGACGGGGGAAGTGCTCCGCACGGCTACCGACCAGCCGGCTCGCGACTGGGCGGTCCGCTCGGAATTGTGCCGCGAAGTGGCGCGGCGCGGCCGGGCCGAGTTCCTCGACGACGAGGAGCCGTTTCTCATGCTGGCAATTCCGGTGGCGCTTCCCGAGGGCAACAGCCGCGTGGCAGTCGCCACGTTCGTCACGCGCCCGGTGCGGCTCGAGGAAGACTTGTCTCGCGCCGCCCTGGCGATGGGCATGCAGCCGGAGGAGGCCGCGTCCTGGGCGACTCGCCAGGCGCCCTGGTCGGCCGAGGCATTGCGGCGGATGGGCGAACTGGTTCTCTCCCACTGGAAGTCGCGGCAGCGGGTCGCTCAACTCGAAGAGGAGAACGACGACCTCTCCGACCACCTGACGCGGACCTACGAAGAGATCAGCCTGCTCTATCGGCTGACCCAGAACCTGAAGATCTCCGCCAGCGACGAGGACTTGGGCCGCGTGGCGCTGGAGTGGTTGCAGGAGGTGCTGCCGGTGTCGGGATTGGCGATCCAATTCGCGCCGGTGGCCCAAGAGGACGAGTCGCTCAGCCACGAGGCTCGCACCAAGCCGGTGTTGCTCACCTACGGCGACTGTCCGATCCAGTACGATCACGAATTCACCGCGTTGATCGAGCACCTCGGTCCCGGCGCGGCGAACCGGCCGGTGGTCGTCAACGATCCGGTCACCGGATGTCCCGATTGGCCCAACGCCCAGGTCCGCCAGATGATCGCCGTGGCGTTGGCCGAGGGCGAGAACGTCTTCGGTTGGCTGGCCGCGTTCAACCACGTCGAGAACGCCGAGTTCGGTACCGTCGAAGCAAGCCTGCTCAACTCGGTGGCCGCGATTCTCGGCATCCACAGCGGCAACATCAACCTCTATCGACAGCAATCCGAGCTGCTGGCGGGGATCATCCGGGCACTGACCTCGGCCATCGACGCCAAGGACCCGTACACGTGCGGCCACAGCGACCGCGTGGCGCGGATCGCCGTCCGGCTGGCCGAGGAACTCGGCTGCGATCCCCAGACGCTCAACACGATCTACCTCTCCGGGCTGTTGCACGACATCGGCAAGATCGGCATCGACGACAGCGTGTTGCGCAAGCCGGGCAAGCTGACCGACGAGGAATACGAGCACATCAAGCGCCACGTCGAGATCGGCCACAAGATCCTGCTGGGGTTGGGCAAGCTGGACGCGGTGCTGCCGGTGATCCTCCACCACCACGAATCGTGGGATGGAGGCGGGTATCCCCACAAGCTGGACGCCGACGGCATTCCGTTCTCCGCCCGAATCGTGGCCGTGGCCGACGCCTTCGACGCCATGGGCAGCGACCGTCCCTACCGCAAGGGCATGCCCGACGAAAAGATCGACCAGATCTTCCGCAACGGATCGGGCCAGCAATGGGACCCCGAAGTGGTCGACGCCCTCTTCCGCGCCCGCGACGACCTCCGCGAGATCACCCGCAGCGAGCGGCAGAGCCCCGAACTCGATCTTCAGCACTGGACGTAACTAGCACCAAACGGTTCTTGGCATGGTTGCGGTAAGCTTCGGGGTGGCACGCCCTGAGGAACGAAGGGCGTGCTTTCCCGACATAGCACGCCCTTCGTTCCTCAGGGCGTGCCACCCACCGTCACATCCAAGACTTGACGCCAAACTGCCGAAAACCATTTGGTGTTACGAGCTTCGGCAAACGACGGCTCAGAACAGGGCGGTGACTCCTCCCAGGACCATGTTGGCGGTGCCCGACTCGTTGGTGCCGGCCCGGTCTCGCCAGTCATAGTAGTTGTAGCGCACGTAGCAGGTGATGCCTTCGCGGTAGCAGTAGTCGACGCCGAACGAGAGTCGCGTCGTTTCCACGATCACGTCGGAGAAGGTCGGCAGCTCGGTCCAGTCGGCGTTTTCGGGACTGGGCACGAAGAATGTGTTGCTTCCGCGGACCCATTCCACACCGCCGGTGAGCGTCAGCCGGTCGGTCCACAGGTAGGTCGTGCCCAGGTTGTACACCTGCGCCCGGCCGCGATAATCGACCGGTTGCGTGTCCTGCGGCTCGGGACCGTTGCGGTTGCCGAAGGTGATGTCCTGGTCGATCCAGTTGGTGTAATAGGCCGCGCCCCCGGCGAAGGAGAGCCGGCAGGTAGGCGCGTACCACGCGGTGAGCACGATCGGGTAGTTGTCTTCGTCGAAGTCGACGGCCGCCGAGTGATTCGTCTTCAGATCGACCCCGAGGTAGGCGCTCAGCATGAAGTTGTAGGCGGGCGTCCACGTGCCGCCGAGTTCGATGAAGTCGCGGTGTTCCGGCTGGTTGCTGTTCAGCGCGGTCAAGTCGGGCGGCGAGGGGAACTCCAGGTCGGGATCGTCGATCGATGCGTCCGCCTCGCGTACGCCCAACAGCGGGTTGTCGGTGTTGAGCATCTTGTAACGGATGTACGTATCCAGGCAGTTCGACCACCGCATCGACGTCTCGACGTGCATCAGGTTGCTGATGGTCGTCGGCTGGGTGAATTCGGCGTCGATATTGGGAAGCGGGTAGGTGGCGAACTGCCGATCGATCTGCCGGTACTCGTACCCGGCCCCGAACGCCAGCCCGCGACTGACGTCGAAACCGCTCTCGCAGGGCCGCCATCGTCCCTTGATGCCCGCCTTGGTCCACTCGCGGTCGACCGGGTGCCGGACCTCCTCGGACGGTTTGCTGCCTTCCGGGTAGTCATCGTCTTCCGGGAACGTGGGAGGTAGCTGGTTGTCTTCATTGAACTGCTTGTAGGTACCGACCAGTTGCAGCCCGTCGATCGAATCGTCGACCAGCCGCAGGTCGTATCCGTCGAAATCGCGATGGGTCAGCCGATCGCGGTTCTTCGTATCGCCGGCGAACAGGACGGCGTAGGCGTGGGTGTTGCACGTAATATCGCCGCGGATCTTCAGCCGGTCGATTTGGGTGAAGTTCTCCGGCACGTAGGCGTAGGTGAATTGTTGGGTGGGATCGATGAATTCGACGGGAAAGCCGTTGTACGAGCGGGTGACCGGCTCGTCGCTCTGCTCGAACGAGCGCATGGTCCGCGAATATTCGGCACTGACGGGCCCGTACTTGACTTCGATGACCGGCTCGATCTCCATCGTCATCCAGTCGATGTTCTGCGCCTGGCTGAGCAGATGGCACTGGCGTCCGCTGCAGTTGTGGTTCAGCGCGTTGGCCTGGCGATGGCCTTTCTTGTGCATCCCCCAGACGTTCAGCCGCCACTGGATGTTCTCGGTCACCTGGCCCTTGAAGCTGCTGTCGAACTCCTGCACGCGGATGGCGTAATCTTTGCCGGCGTTGAGGTCCTCGCCGGCGAATTGCGGGCTGTCGGGCGTATCGAGAAAGGCGGTCAACGGGTCGTGGTCCAGCCGGTGCGGGAAGCGCCGGTAATCGACGTCGGCGGTCAGGTAGGAGCCGTACCAGTACATGTGGAAAGCCGTGTCCTCGTCTTCCGTGCCCGTGATCGTCAGATCGGCCGTCCTTTGGCCGTCCGTGCAGAGGCCGTCGACGTCGAAGAACGCGGAGCTTTGCAGGCCCTGGTATTCGCCGATCTTCAGGAGGTTTCCGTCCGTATCGACGCCCCACAAGCCCAAGCGCAGTGCCAGGTCGCTGCGCAGGCCGGACTGTCCGCGGGCGAGGAAGATCGGCTCGTGATCGGCACGCGGCGCGTCGTCGAGGAAGAAGGACTGGTGATCCTCCGTCTGTGTCGGCGGTTGCGTCGCGGCGACCTGCTGCCCTTCCGCCGCCGCCGGCCGGGAGAAAGCGAGGATCGAAAGGAAGAGTACGCCTATACTCGGCTTCCAACTCATGACTGCCCCCTTGAAAGCGTTCGTAATGGTTCGAGAAACCGGAAGCCTCGGATTATCGCATGAAATCCTGTTTCCGGACGGGTCCCGGCAGGTCGCTGCCGTGAATTTGGGTATGGCACTGGGTGCAATCGGTGTAGAAAGCCGCCTGGGCGTCCACGTTGTTGTCGATGTTCGTGAAGCTGTGCCGACGGCGGTGGCCGCTGTGGCATCGCAGGCAGAGGAAGGTGGTCGGTTGCCGCAGCAGGTCGTCGGCCACGGTCCCGTGCGGCTCGTGGCAATAGGCGCAGTCTTCCGTCACCGGCGGATGCTCGTAGACGAACGGCCCCTGCTTCTCGGCATGGCACTTCCAGCAGAGCAGATTCAGCCGCTCCGCCCGGAGGTTCCCTTCCAACTGGCCGTGCGCGTCGTGGCAATCGGAACAGACCATCTTGCCTTCCTTCAGCGGATGGTGCGACGGAAGCGCGAACAGGCCGTAGATCTTCGGATGGCACTTGTAGCAGGCCTCCGGTTCGTCGACGGACATGGGCAGCCGCTGCGGACGGCTGACGTAAGTGTGCGAGATATTCACCAGCCGCGGCACGCAGGTGCTCGGATGCGGATTGTGGCAATCGGTGCAGGCGACGCCTTGCAGGTCGTGGGTCGAGGTGTGCCACGCCATGGTGGGTGCGCCCGTCGTGTGGCACGTCAGGCAGAGTTCCTTCCGCGATTCGTCGCGGAGCTTGCCGTGCGCGTCGTGACACGTCGTGCAGTTGAAGCCGTTGGGGCCGCAGATCTGGTGCGGGCCGGCGACCTGCTGGTACTGCTGCATGTCGGCATGACATTGGTAGCAGATCCCCGGCGCCATGGCCCCGAGGTTGTTCGACGGGACCGCCCACGCCATTTCGTCACTCGGTGACTTTTCGGAAACGGTCGCGATGCCGTAAGCGGGATCCCCGGCCGGTTCGTAGGATGCCCGTTGCACCGCCGGCAGAGAGGCCGACTCGGCGGGTTCCGTCGTGGCCGGTGTGCCCGGCGGCACGTTGTAATGGGCCCGGTGGCAGTCGGTGCAGGAGACGCCGTTATGGGCATGGGCCGCATATCGCCAACGGGCGCCCGGCGCACAGCCGTTTTCCTCGTGGCACTTCAGGCACACTTCCGAGCGCTCGGCCGGGAGCAAGGTCTTGAAGCTCAGGATCAATCCCGGTTCTTTGCCGCGCGCTTTCAAGTGGCGGCTGGCCAGCCCGTGACACTCCTCGCACGAGTTGCCTTGGTGAACGTTCTCCTTCCACGACTTCGCATAGGTCTCGTGACAGGTCAGGCAGAGTTCGTCGTCCTCGACCATTTCCGCGTCCGGCACTTCGGGGAGGGGAACCTGCAACCGGCCGTAGCGGGCTTCCGTGAAGAAATCGTCTCCCCGGGGCCAACCCGAGTCCGAGCGGACCTGCGTCTGTCGGCTCGGGCGATGCCGCGAGGAGCACGAAGCGATCCCCACGACGAGCAGCGCCAGGACGATGAGTCCGGCGGAAGAGAGCTGAAGAGAACGCCCAGAATGCCCCGATGAATGCACGATTTCACCTCCTTGCTGTGGCGGTCGGCGTGATGGCCGTCGAAGCTCGCGCGGCGCTCACGACGCGACCGGTCCCGGTCCGTCCTGGAGACTGCCCCCAACCGTGGCACGTAATCAGCGGATCGTGTAGAAGTTGCCCCTGAGTAAAGAAGTTGCCCCCCTGGTGGCACCCGTGCGGTGCATTGGTCCCGATCACGAGAGAGACGATCGGTCACCGTTTGATACTTCGCCCGAGAGGCGTTTCCGTCTTGAGACTATTCATGCCCAATTTGCCGGAACCACCGCTTCTTCGCGGCTTGCGCGTAGCGGCTTGTTTGCGCAGACAACCGCAGGAAGAGCATGGGGCCGCTACGACATGCTCGCTTCCAATGCCTTGCGTTCTTCCTCATTGAGCGGTGGTTGGCACGCGGCCTCGTCGTGTCGTGCGATGCCGTCGTTCTTGATCGGGTTGCCCACGGCCAGCGAACCGAGCCCCCCGCCCATGATCTTCATGGCCTGGATGCCCATTTGCTTCCTGTTGGCGATGGGTAGGACCTTCTCGATGAAGGGGCGGCGTTTCGCGGTGGGGTTGAAGGTGGTGAAGACCGTATCGAACTCGTACATCGTGATCGCCCGCCAACGTCTACTCTTTTCCCCCTGCCTCCTTCGCTCTTCCCGGCTCGCTCTTTTCTCCTTCTCTTTCCCTCTTTGCTTTCTGCTCCGCCTCATACTCCCGGTACCACTCGACCAACTCGGCCGGCCAGGCGAACGTCGGCGCCTTCGCCGGGTCGTAGCCGCTGAGGTGGCCTGTGTCATCGCGGGCATCCGGCCGGACGTAGCGCCACCGCGTGTTGCGAAACTCGCGGGCGATGAACTCGGCCAGCTCCGGGTCGTACTCGAACAGCTCCTCGCGCGTGTCGACGTGGTTGTGGTCGTGGTCGGGTAAACGGTTCGTGTCGAAAAAAGACTGCACGCCCTCGGCCCAATACTCCGACGGGTTGTTGGCCGCGTACTTGTCTTTCCAAAGGCCCTTCTCCATCGCCTGGTCGTAAAGTGCCTTCAGTTTCTCGTTGAAGCCCTTGTCGATCGAAGCCAGCCCCATCTCATGAATCGCATGGGCAAACTCGTGAACCAGGATGCTCTCCTCGTGGTACGGATCGCCCGGATAACGCAGCAGGTTCTCTTCCCCGCAACTGACGGCCGGCCGAATGCGCGTCGGGCCGAGGCCGCGCGCCCGTTTGTCCCAAAACTTGCCCGGCTCCAGGTCGCTGTGCTCCGGCACGTCGGTGGTCCACTCGGTGGAGGCCATCGCCACGAAGCGGACCTTGCTCTCGATCAGTGCGTTGCGAACGTCGGGCCGGTCCAAAAGCATGTGGTTGATCAGGTAGGCGGCCTCCAGCAGGGCGTAATCCGAAACCTTCTCCGAGGCGATCACCGGAAAGCCGCGGGCACTGACGTATTTCCTGTAAAACGGGTCGAGCCCCAACGACTCCCGCACCGCTTGGGGAACCTCGGTGACTTCCAGCCGGTTCTTTCCGTAGTCGACCGGCTCCCGCGGCTCGGCTTTCCAGATCTCCTCCATCAGCGCATAGGCGGCCGGGTCGTGGTGCATCAACTCGGCGCGGATGAACGGGTAGTAGTCGTTCACGCCGAAATAGGCCTCGGTCGCTTCGGCGAAATACTCCGCCACGTTGTTGGCCGCGTAGTGGCGCTGCTGCCGGCCGTGATAGCGCATCACCGAGTCGTACTTCCCGCTCGCGACGGCCGCCTGGTGCGCCTCCTTCAACCGTCCGAACAGCGCTTCGTCCTGCCTGAGCACGCGATCCTGGTAGGCGTGCGTCATTTCGTGCAACATCACCGATGGCTGGGCCTCCGACCAGCGGAGGAACCGTGCGGCGTTGGAGAGTTCCACGCCCTTGGCCTTCTCGGGATTCAACCCCGCCCCGCGCAGCCACTGCTCCGAGCCGTGGTAGCAGGCGCACGGGGTGTGCCAGTCGTTGTCCGTCTCCAGCCAGACGGCCGTCTTCTTCATCTCCTCGCTCGCCCGCTCGGGCAACAGCCGATCGATGTCTTCGAGCATCCGCTGCAACCGCTTCAGGGCCGCGTCGCCCACCTCCTTCTCGCCCTCGAGCAACTCGTGGTGGACGTAGACCTTCCAGCCCTCGATGTTGCGGACCTTGTAGTTCGACGTAGGCTCGAACGCGCGTTTCTTGTCCGGCTCTTCGGGTTTCTCGGGTTCCTGTGGTTTCTCGGGCACCTTTCCGGCGTTGGGCTTCGGCTCCTCCCAAACGCGGACCAGGATCTTGAAGACGTCCGGATCCCGCTCTTCGGCCAGCTTCCGCGCCTCCGCCGACTCGAAGTACCGCGTGCAGACGCCCGCGAAATACTCCTTGTAATTCGCCCGGATCACCCAGTCGTTCGGCGGATATTTTCCTCCGGCGATCGCCTTCTCGTGGGCGGCGATGATCTCCGGGTCGTCGAAGCCCAACACGCGGTCGTGATAGGCATGGGCCAGTTCGTGCATCATGATCCAGATGCCCCGGTTCGAGCGAACGTACGACTCCGCCCGGCTGAATTCGACGCACTTGTGCTTGTCCGGGTGGAAGTCCATCTCGTTGAGCCAATCCAGGCCCGGATGGTAATGGAAGGTGGGCGTGCGGCCGTGCGGTCCGTTGGTCGTATCGACCTCCAGCCAGATGGGCGCCTTGAGCAGCTCTGCCAGCGGCCGGTCGGCGACCCAGGTCTTGATGACGGCCAGGTCCTCTTCCATCTTCTCGACGGCCCGGGCACCGATCTCGGCGTGCTGGCCGTCGCCCAGCAGTCCGTTGTTGACGTAGACCTTCCAGCCCGACATGTCACGGACCGTATAATGCGAGGTCGGTTCGTAGGCCGACGCCGCAAGAGCGACTGAGAGCGGGAAGAGGAATGCAAGCGATGCGATCTTCACGATGATTTCCTCCTGGGGGCTGGCGCATATGGTCGCGACGTTTCCACCTACTGTGACAGGCGGCGGGCCGCATGTCAAGAATGGGCCTGCCCCGCGTTCCTCTTCCCGAGCCCCGAGCCCCGCCGCCTCGATTGGCCGCCCCTATGCCGTAGCTCCCACTGTGGCTTTTGGCCGCGGCCGAACGGCGGGCAAGCCCGCCCGCTAAACGTTTCTATCGCAATTGGTTGCGTCAAACATGCGCACATCGTGCGCAGAAGTCGCGACGTAGGACTCTAATACCCCCCGAACTCCCGCAGCGTCTCGACCATCGCCAGAAAATTCTCCGGCCTGACCGACGAGTGGATGCTGTTGGAGCTGGACAGACAGTAGCCGCCGCCCGGCTTGGCCGTCTCGATCGTCCGGCGGGTCACGCGGCGGACCTCCTCGACCGGGGCCTGGCTCAACAGATAGCCGCAGTCGATGTTGCCGATCAGCGCGATCCGGCCGCCGTATCTCTCCTTGATCAGGGCGATGTCCATGCCGGCCTGCGGCTCCAGCGGGTTCAGGGCGTCGATGCCCGTCTCGACGATCATGTCGATGACGCCCATGATGTTGCCGTCGGTGTGTTTGACGACGTACGCGCCGGCTTCATGGGCGGCGTCCACGCAGCGCTGCAGGCCCGGCAGAACGAACTCGCGGAAGTGCTTCGGCGACATCAGCGTGGCGTTCTTGTCGGCGTAGTCGTCGCCGAAGACGATCACGTCGGCCCCGGCGGCGACCATCCGCCGCATGGCCGGGATATCGTAACTCAAGGCCACCTCGATGAGTTCGTGAACGAACTTCGGCCGCTCGATCATGTCCACGAGGAACTGCTCGGTGCCGCGCAGGAACGCCGGATTGAAGAACGCGTCGCGGCAGATCGCGCTGATCGCCTTTTGGCCCTTGTAGCGCTGGATCACCTCGGGCAGGCCGCCGAGCACGTCGTCGGCGTCGGGGTCGGGCGGCCGGTAGGTCTTCAGGTCCTCGGGCCTCTTGATC
>DATLAN010000549.1:0-11886 GCA_035527455.1 Thermoguttaceae bacterium | reverse complement strand
GAGACAATTGAAAGGCTGGAACAAACTTCTTGCCGAAGAGAAGAGGCGATCCGATTACCCCTGCTATGTGCTCGCCCCGCAAACGAACGGCGGGTGGCAAGAGATGCAACTCAAGGGCATTCAGGATGTGATTGCGGCATTGCCGTCCGTCGATCGGGACAGGATCTATATTCTCGGGCATTCCATGGGAGGCGGTGGGACGTATCGATTCATACAGATGGATCCCGGCTATTTCGCAGCCGCCGCGCCTTCCGCCGGGAGCGGTCTGCGCCGAAGCGAACAATCCATCGACGCATCATTGATCAAGGACGTTCCGATTTGGGCCTTTCACGGGGACAACGACAGGCTTTGCCCATACGAGCGCGATCAGAAGATTTTCGCTGAGATGGAAAGACTGGGAGGGAACATGAAGTTGACCGCCTGGGCCGGCGACGGACATGACGTTGGCGACAAAACGATTGCCGGCGGCGACAACGGCACCACCCAACTCAGCAGCGACCGCTGTGACGCGGAACTGGATCTTATGAAATGGCTGTTTTCCCGCTCACTCGCCGAGAGGAAAACGAAGTAAGCACCTGGAGCAGGTCCGTGCGTCTGCGGTGCGTGAGACGTTCTGCAAATCGCCTCCCCTCTGTCGCCCACCTAGCCATCGCCTATCTGGATCGCCCGAGGGAGTCAATTCCGGACGAGGAATCGGCGTGCCGACTGGAATTCCACGCAGCCCTTGGCTAACATGGGGGGAAGTTGTCGCTCGGAGCGTATCCGAGCGAAGTCCAAATGGGAAATATCGACTTATACCCAATCCGTCAGGATGAGCCCCTTGGGTTATCCTCTTTCGTGCAAGCATGAGGTGAATCGATGAGAAATCGCAAGCTATACGTCTTACTCCTTGGATTGGGGATCCTTTCCGTCATGTCGGCGCCGGATCGAATGCTTTCCGCTGAGGATGAGACGAACAAACCCGTCAATCTGCTCTTCATCATGACGGATCAGCAACGTTTCGACGCGATGAGCTGTTCAGGAGCCCCAGTTCTGAAAACGCCGAATCTGGATCGTCTCGCAAGGGAGGGCGTCCGTTTTTCGAACGCCTATTCGAACTGCCCCGTTTGCGTGCCGGCGAGGGCCGTCATTCTGACCGGGCATTCGATCGAGTCGGTCGGCGTGCGAACCAACGGCGAACAGAATCGCGAGGACGGGCCCGACCTGCCGACGTTCGACACGGTTCTGCTCGAAAACGGTTACCACGGCGAATATCACGGCAAGTGGCATACGCCGTACAAGTTCGCGTTGAATTACTCCCGTCCTGTGCGTTGGCTGAACGGCAAGACTCCTCCGCCGGGTTGCAAGGCGGAGATCTCGGAAGCGGCGTCCTTCGTCGAGTATATCGACAGGCACGTGCCGCTCGAACCGCTCGAGCCGGGCCAGCACATCGCGAACATGTACCAACGCCCCTACTGGCCGGATCCTCTGGACGGCGCCTACGGGCGCTCTCCCGAGGAAGTCGCCGCGATCCTGCGCGATAAACCGTTGGCGTCCTCGCAGCGCATTGGGCAGGCGTACACGTTCGGACGACTCGACATCCCCGCCGAGCATTCCAGAACGGCGGTCACGGCGAAGGAAGGGATCGCCGCCCTGGAGCGATTGCACGAAGCGGGCGGACCGTTCACTTTGACGATATCCATCGGACCTCCGCATCCGCCGTTGGCCGTCCCCGAGCCGTATTACAGCATGCATCCGGCCAAGGCGATCCCCGTGCCGGGGAGTCTGGCTGATCCGAGAACCGACTCGCCTTACCCGGATCGCCGGACGGAAAGCGATCTCGCGTTTCGAGATCCCGCGAACGCGAAGCGCATGATCGCCGACTATTACGGACTGGTCGCCGAGGTCGATGCTTGGATCGGCCGCATCCTCGATCGCCTCGACGAACTCGAACTCTCCGAAAACACGCTGGTCGTATTCACGAGCGATCACGGCGAGATGCTCTGCGATCACGGCATGCACTCCAAGGGCGTTTTTTATGAAGGCTCGGTTCACATCCCGATGCTGATGCGTTTGCCGGGCGATATGCCGTCCGGTCGCGTTGTGGATGCGCCCGTCTCGCATCTCGATCTCTTCCCGACGATTCTCGATTACTGCAAGATGGATCCGCTTCCCTCGGAAGGCGAAAGTCTCCGCTCGATGATCGAGGGGCGACCCGGCGAGAACGTAAAGGAGCGGATCGTCGTTTCGCAGTGGGCGTCCGAAGGCGTACCCGGCTTCATGGTCTTTGACGGACGGTGGAAATTGATGTTCGGTCGATCCGAGAACGCTCCTTCGCGCGATGCGCTTTATGACCTGCAAACGGATCCGCTTGAATTGGAAAATCGGCTCGCCGGACTGGACGAGAATTCGACGGGATCTCGCGTTGACGAAGCGCTATCCCAGGCAGAGCGATTGAAGTCGGAACTGATCGATTGGTTGACCCGCATCAACTCCCCGCACCGAGACGGCGTCGCGGCGCGACCGATCATCGAATCCGACCCGGCCGTACGGCCTTCTCGCGATCGTCCAACGCAAACGTTGCATACGAATTCCGAGGACGCGTCTGGGGTTCGACGCCCCAACGTGTTATTTCTCTTTTCCGACCAACACAACGCCGAAGCGATGGGTTGCGCGGGTCACCCGATCGTTCGAACTCCGCGTTTGGATCAACTGGCCGCCGAAGGCGTGCGTTTCGATCGAGCGTACTGCCAAGACGCGATCTGCGTGCCGTCGCGGACGTCGTTGATGACCGGACTCTACCCCCGAACGACCGGTTGTCTCTACAATTCGAACCGCCCTATCGATCAAGAGCAGTACGCTCCGCTACAATACGTGCTCCGGGCGGCCGGATATAGAACCGGCTGTTTCGGAAAGCGGCATCTCCCGAACGACTACATGTCGGGCGGATGGGATCGCACGGCGACCGTCATCTCGCCGAAGCAGGATCCTTCCGACGAAAACTACGAGGAGTGGATCGAACAGCGCGGTCTGCTCGCGGCCCACCTCCGCGATAAGCAAGGAAGCATGCAAGCGGATATGGGATGCCTGATCTCGGACGTCCCCCCCGACGATCGGCTCGAAGCGTACGTCGCCCGGAAGAGCATCGAGTTCATTCGAGAGTGCGATAAAGACGATGCTCCCTTTTTCTGTTGGGCCGCGTTCCACGGACCGCATCAACCCTACACGCCGCCGAAGCGTTGGGCCGACCTTTATCCGGTCCCATCGATCCCGATGCCGGAGTCTTGGGACCAGCCGGTCGACGATCTTCCGCCCGAGATGCAGGCTTGGCGCCGCCGCGAAACGCCGCCGTGGAACCTGGCGAAGGCGGCTGAACAGCCCGACTTGTACCGACGTTACGCGGCCTGCTATTACGCCCAGTGCACGGAAATCGATCATTATATGGGAGCGATTCTCGACGAATTGGACGAACTCGGACTCCGCGACGATACGATCGTCATCTACGCCTCGGACCACGGCGACTTCGTCGGGCGACACGGTATGATCGAAAAGTGCGCGCTGGGGCACAACGTTTACGAAGAGACGCTCCGCGTGCCGCTGATCATTTCGTGGCCCGATCGATTTCCGACGGGAGTCGTTCGCGACGATCTGGTCGAACTGGTCGACGTTTACCCGACGCTCGTCGACCTGCTCGACTTGAATCGCTCCGCCGACGCGCCGGCGTTGGCCGGTCGTTCGCTGGTTCCGGCTCTCAAAAAAGGGACGCCCGTGGGGCGGGATTACGCATTCTCCGAAAACTGGTCGCAGGCGACCGTCATCGGCCCGCGTTACAAGTTGGGCGTTTGGATCGAGACGTGTTCCGTTCCATTCTATCAGCGTCGCGACTATCGGGACGCCTTCCCTGACATGCTTTTCGATCGAGAAGCCGATCCGCTGGAACAAGTGAACTTGATCGGACGTCCCGAATACGCTGAGGTCGAAGCGGAACTTCGCGCGGCGCTCGACGACTGGATGGACCGGACGCCCGACGACGGGCGCACGGCCTGGATCGAATGGGCGGTGGGACGGAGCGTCGAGCGTTAATGATGGCGGCTATGGACTTGGGGTTATGGGCGCTAAGATGAAACTCCACAACGTCGGCATCGTGGGCCTCGGCGGGATCGGCAAGGTCCACGCCTACGGATACTTGAACCTGCCGCTGTACTACGATCCCGTGCCGCTGAGGGCGAGGATCACGCACGTGGCGACCAGCCGAGTGGAAACGGCCGAAGCGGCCCGGCAGACGGTCGGAGCGGACGTGGCGACGACCGATTTTCGCGACATCACCGAGAATCCCGAGATCGATATCGTCCACGTCTGCACGCCCAACCACCTGCACAAAGACGCCCTGCTGTCGGCCATGCGGCACCAGAAGCACATCTACTGCGAAAAACCCCTGGCGGCCACCGTCGAGGAAGCCGAAGCGATCCACGCGGCTCTGGCCGATTATCGGGCAACCGCCCAGATGACCTTCCAGTATCGTTTCTATCCGGCGACCATGCGGGCAAAGCAGCTTATCGAGCAGGGGGCGCTGGGACGTGTCCTGGCCTTCCGCGGCGCCTTCCTCCACGGTGGCAGCGCCGAGGCCGACGCGCCGCTGAAATGGAAACTCTCGGCCGCGGCCGGGGGCGGCGTGATTGCCGATCTGGCCTCCCACGTGCTCGACCTGGTGGACCACACGATCGGACCGTTCGCATCGGTCTCGGCCGCCACCTGCATCGCCTATCCCCGGCGGCCCTCGACCGCTGACGCCGCGAAGAAGCTCGAAGTCGACGCCGAAGACAGCGTCGTGTTTCTGGCACGGATGCAGTCCGGCGCCCTGGGCACGCTCGAAGCCACCAAGCTGGCTTCCGGCAGCGAAGACGAACTGCGACTGGAGATCCACGGCTCCCGCGGGGCGCTGCGCTTCAACGGCATGGACCCGCACCACCTGGAGTTTCACGACGCCTCGGCGGCGGATCGGCCCTTGGGCGGCTTGCGCGGCTGGACCCGCATCGAGACGGGCCAACGCTACGACCCGCCGGCGGCCGCTTTCCCCAGCCCGAAGGCCGCGCTGGGTTGGATCCGCACCCATATGGCCTGTCTGGCCAATTTCCTTCAGGCCGTGGCCGAAGGCCGCCCGGCGGAACCGGGGCTCGAGCAGGGGATTCGCGTACAACACCTGATGGATTGCGTGCGACGTTCGGCGGCCGAGCGGAAGTGGATCGACGTGTGAACGACACAGCCGTCCGAATCCTGCAGTGCAGGAATGTAGGCCGGAACAAGCGCAGCGCAGTTCCGGCACTTGGTGCGCTGAGGCCGCATGAAGCCCCGTGCCGGAACTGCGCTGCGCTTGTTCCGGCCTACACTGAGCCGTCGCCGGAACGGCGGGCAAGCCCGCCCGCTAAACTCGGTGCGGGAAACGCACCGCCGTTCATTGTTGTTGGTGCGCTTCACGCGCCGGAGCGTCTCGTCCCCAGACCTGCACTTCGCTCCATGCGGCCCAGCCCAGCGGCTCGGTTTGAACCAGGTCGGTCAAGCGGAGCCAGGTGACGGTGCGCTTCTCGAACGCGAACGTCTGCCCCGCCGCCGTCTTCTCGATCTTGATCGCTTCCCGGCTGCCGTCGGAGAACTCGATCACGGCGCTGTGCCAATAACTGTCGTGCGGGAAATCGGCCCGAATCCACAGCACCAGCTTGTCGATCTCCACGGCACGGCCGAACTCGACCTTCCACCACAGATCCTTGCGTTTGTCCGGTCCCCAGGATGGGAACCCTTGGCCGTGCCCGGTGTTGGCCGTGTTCCCGTCGATGGCGCACAGGGCGGCGAAGAAGGGAAGGTCGCGATATTCGCTGTTCGACGAGGCGTGCGGATAGCGCTTCGCGTCCCCCTGAACGTCGTCGGGATTCAGGGCCACGTTGCGATAGTCGGGCGCATCGTCGGCAACACCCGGCGAGGAGATTGCCATCACCAGACCGACGAGAAGGAACAAAACAATCAACTCCAGTCGTTCACGCAGCATTTTTCGATTCCTTTTCTTACCAAACAGCCGGGAATAGCAAAGTAGGCCGGAACAAGCGCAGCGCAGTTCCGGCACGCGGCTTCATGCGGCCTTTGTACACCGAATGCCGGAACTGCGCTGCGCTTGTTCCGGCCTACACGTCTTTTCAGACATCGCCAGCCCATTATAATCCCCGCCCACATCCGCGGCAAACCGGCCCGTCATCCGCCCCGCCGGCGCGCTTTGAAACGGGCCGCAAAACATTGTATAATACTCGAAATCGCAAACGGACCGAAATCCGCCCCAAGCAAGCGAAGGAGAACACGAACGATGAGAATTGCAGTTGCCGCTTCAACACTGTTGGCCCTGGGCCTGGCCGGCCGGATCCACCCGGCGGCCGCCCAAGACGAGGCCCCGAAGCCGAACGTCATCATCATGATGGCCGACGATATGGGCTTTTCCGACATCGGCTGCTACGGCGGCGAGATCCAAACGCCCAACATCGACCAACTGGCGGCCGGAGGGCTGCGGTTCACCCAGTTCTACAACACGGCCCGATGTTGTCCCACGAGGGCCTGCCTGCTGACGGGACTTTACTCGCACCAGTCGGGCGTGGGACACATGATGAACGACCGCGGGTTCGACGGGTTCCGCGGCGATCTGAACGAAAACTGCCTGACCATCGCCCAGGTGATGAAGACCGCCGACTACGCCACGTACATGGCGGGCAAGTGGCACGTCACGCGGTTTTGGCAGCAGACCGACTCGAAGCACAACTGGCCGCTGCAGCGCGGGTTCGACCGTTATTACGGAACCATCCAGGGCGCGGGCAGCTTCTTCGACCCGTACACGCTGACCGACGGAAACGAGTCCATCGTGCCCGACTCGGACGACTACTACTACACCGACGCCATCGCCGACAACGCCGCGAAGTTCATCAGCGAGCACGAGCAGGACCGGCCTTTCTTCATGTACGTGGCCTTCACCTCGCCCCACTGGCCGATGCACGCCAAGGAGCAGGACATCGCCAAGTACAAGGGCCGCTACGACCAGGGCTGGGACGCGCTTCGGGCCGAGCGGCACCGGCGGATGATCGAGATGGGCATCGTGGACGCGAAGTGGGAAATCACGCCTCGCGATCCGGCCGCCCCGGCCTGGGAAGACGCCGACCTGAAGCCGTGGTTCTGCCGCCGCATGGAAGTCTACGCCGCGATGGTCGACTGCATGGACCAGGGCATCGGGCGGATCGTCGAGGCGCTGAAGAAGACGGACCAGCTCGACAACACGCTGATCCTCTTCCTGGCCGACAACGGCGGCTGCGCGGAAGAGTACGGCGGCGGAAAAAACGTCGCGGCCGATCCCGACAAGCCGGTCGTGCTCAAACCGATGGCTCCCGGCGAGTTGCAGACGCGGATGCAGCCGAGCCACACCCGCGACGGCCGCCCGGTGCGGGTCGGCCGCGGCGTGATGCCCGGTCCGGCCGACACCTTCATCGCGTACGGTCTGCCGTGGGCGAACGCCAGCAACACGCCGTTTCGGCTCTACAAGCACTGGGTTCACGAGGGCGGCATCTCCTCGCCGCTGGTGGCCCATTGGCCCGAGGGCATTTCCGCCGAGCGACACGGCAAGCTCTATCACGAGCCGGGCCACCTGATCGACCTGATGGCCACCTGCGTCGATATGGGCGGCGCGGACTACCCGCAACGATTCAAGGGCCACGAGATCACGCCCATGCAGGGCGTCAGTCTGCGGCCCGCCTTCACCGGCGAGTCGCTGGCACGACCGACGCCGATCTTCTGGGAGCACGAAGGCAATCGGGCGATCCGCGAGGGGAAATGGAAGCTGGTGGCCAAAGGCGCCAACGGGCCGTGGGAACTCTACGATATCCAGGCCGATCGCACCGAGCTGAACAACCTGGCCGAAGAGTACCCCGACCGGGTCGAAGCCATGGCCGAGCGCTGGGAGGCCTGGGCGATCGAGGCCAAGGCCAAACCGTGGCCGTACGGACAATGAGCGGAAGGCGGGTTTGGCATCCCCGCGGCGCAAAGAAAACCCGGCGAGGTCGCCGTGACCTCGCCGGGTTGAACATCCCAAGACGCCGTTTCCGGTGCTTGCCCACACCGGCCGTATCGCCCTGACGGATCCGTGCTACTTAATCGTCGTCGTCAGGCGACTCCGGTTTCTCGCCCCTCGGACCGAATCCGAATCCCATGCCGGGTCCACGTCCGGGACCCATCGCAGGTCCGGATCCCATGCCGGGTCCGCGTCCCATGCCGGGGCCGCGTCCGAAACCCATGGCCGGTCCGGGACCCACGCCGGGGCCACGTCCGGGACCCATCGCCGGTCCGGGACCCATGCCGGGGCCACGTCCGAAACCCATGGCCGGTCCGGGACCCATGCCGGGGCCACGTCCAGGACCCATCGCCGGCCCGGGACCCTTGTCGGGTCCGCGTCCGGGACCCATCGCCGGCCCGGGACCCATGCCGGGTCCGCGTCCGGGACCCATCGCCGGTCCGGGACCCATGCCGGGTCCGCGTCCGGGACCCATCGCCGGTCCGCGTGCCTTAGGCGGTCCACCTCGGTGCGCCATCTGCGGTCCGGGTGGAGGTCCCGGCCTCTTGGCAGCCGCTCCGGGACCCATGCCGGGTCCGCGTCCGGGACCCATCGCCGGTCCGGGACCCATGCCGGGTCCGCGTCCGGGGCCCATCGCCGGTCCGCGACCCATGCCGGGTCCACGTCTGGGACACATCGCCGGTCCGCGACCCATGCCGGGTCCACGTCCGGGGCCCATGGCCGGTCCGCGACCCATGGGCGGGCCACCTCGATGCGCCATCTGCGGTCCGCGACCCATGGGCGGGCCACCTCGTTGCGCCATCTGCGCTCCGCGACCCATGGGCGGGCCACCTCGTTGCGCCATCTGCGGTCCGCGACCCATGGGCGGACCACCTCGGTGCGCCATCTGCGGTCCACGACCCATCGGCGGGCCACCTCGTTGCGCCATCTGCGGTCCACGTGGCGGTCCCGGCGGTTTAGCCATCGGACCACGTGGCGGTCCCGGCGGTTTAGCCATCGGTCCGCGTGGCGGCCCGGGCCGCTTGCCCTTCAGACCGTCCGGAGGGCCCGGCTTCTTGGCCATCGGGCAGTCCTTCGCCATCGGGCAGTCCTTCGGGCACGGCTTGTCGGCGTTGGGGCAACAGGGCGGGCCTGGTTGCTTGGCCTTCGGGGCCGGCGCGCCCGAATCGTCGTCTGCTTGCACGGCCGTACACAAAGCCGGCAGCAGGATCAGCCCGACCAAAGCGGCGCCCAACGTCAGGCACCACAAGGCCGAGCGGCGAGGGGAACGAAACGCTTCCATCATCTCCTCCTGTGTGTGAGACGGCGCACACCGCGAGCGCTTGCCCTACGCAGGCGTCGCCCAAGTGGTGGCGCTGGTACAAAAATGGGTTCGAAGAAACGAGGCCCGACGAAATCCAACGGCGGGTCCATTCAACGCTCCGTCGACGCGACGAACTCTCTTAGGTTCCGCGCAGAAACAACCTGTCCAATTGGGTGGCACGCCCTGAGGAACGAAGGGCGTGGTTTGGCAGGTCTTCCACGCCCTTCGTTCCTCAGGGCGTGCCACCCTCGCTAAAAAATGTACAGGTTGTTTCTGCGCGGAACCTTGGCCGCGACGATTCAGAAATCGACGTCGTCCTCTCCCAACAACTCCGAAACTCGTTTTCCAACGACTTCTTCGCGGGCCTCGTTGCGGCGGTTGATGGCGTCGCGCAGACGCTCCAATTCCTCTTCCAGCCGCTTCAGTTCCAGCAGGCGTCGCTTCTGGCGGGCCTCGAAATGCTCGGCGACCACCACCTGGAGTTGTTTCCGGATCTCGGCGCGCTGCGAGACGGGCGCTTGCCGATACTGCACGACCAGTTCTCGCGACCGCCGTTCCAGTTCGTAGTCCTCTTTCAACAGGGGATACATCTCGGGATCGTTTTCCTCGACCGACTGCCAATCATAGTGCGGCCAACGCGCACGAAAGCCGGGTGGCCCGAGCCCCAGCGGGCCGCGACCCTCCGGCGGACCGCGACCCTCCGGCGGACCGCGCCCCTCCGGCGGACCGCCGTACCGCCCGCCACCGAGACCCGGAGGACCGCCGCCCATTCCTCCCGGTCCTTCCCCCTGCACCGGCCCACCCGGTCGAAGACCGCTGCCACGTCCCGGGCCGAAACCGAACGGCGGCTCGGGCAACCACGGCAGCTCGACGTCGGGTTCGGCCCCTGCATCCGGCGGCTGCGGCCGGTCCGAATCGTATCGGCCGCTTTCGTCCGATTTGTCCGCGCTTTCGTCATCGGCCCAAAGGGGACTGCTCGTCGACAATCCCACTGCCAGGCCGAGAACCATCACGATCCCCATCCGCTTGAACGTCATCTGAAAACCTCCCGCTCGTCGCGTGCGATCGAGCGTCGCTCGCACGCTTGCCTGCAATCTACCCGTCTCAAAGCGTCTCGCCGTCGATGTCCTCCGCCATCTGTTCCAGCCCGTGCCAAACCGGCTCGAACGCATTGTCCACAGAATCCCAGTCCTGCTGAATCCGCACGATCTCCTCGCCGACGGAGGCCAGTTGCCGGTCGAGCGGATCGTCGTCCCAGTCGAGTTCGTCCTCCAGCGTCGGTTCGTCGACCGCCAGCTTCGGCTCGTCGAGGTCCGGCGTCGGCAGCGACTCCTTCTCCTCGGGCGAGGTCACTTCACCCGGCGTTGCCGTCGACCCGTTCGGAGGACCCTTCCGCACGAGACTCCACGCCACCGTCAAACCGATCAACAACGAAGCCGCCAATGCGGCCACGCCGGCCAGCTTCCATCGATTTTGCCGCAGGCGCGACGGCGGCCGCTTCCACTCGAACGGTTCGGTCGACTCCCTTTCGGCCGCTTCGAGCAGTTGCCCCAGCGCGAGCCAACCCTCCCGCAGGGACGCCGTTTCCGCGTCCAGCGCATCGGGGGAATCCTCGGCCGCGGTGGCCCGTTCCAATTGGCGTCGAAGCTTGTTCGGATCTTCACTCACGGGGCGTTCTCCACCAAAATCTTCCGCAAGGTCAAAAGGCCTCGCCGGCAATGGCTCAGTGCCGTGTTCACCGGGCAGTCCATCGTTTCGGCGATCTCGGCGAAACTCATCTCGCCGTAATACCTCAAAAGCAGAACCCTTCGCTGGGCCGCCGTCAACTTCTCCATGGCCGCGGCGAGTTGTTCACCGGCCTCCTCGCGGACCAACTTCTCCGGCGGCTCGGCGACACGGCCGGCCGGTTCGACCTGTTTCCAACTCTCCTCGTCCAGATTCACTTCCCGGCCCGACTTCCGGTGGTGATCACAGACGAGCCGATCGGCGATTCGCAGGAGGTACGCCCGGGCGTTGCCCTGCTCGCGGTAACCGCGGCGGGCCCGCCACGCCCGGCAAAACACCTCCTGGGTCAAATCCTCGGCCACGTCCACCCGACGAACCATCGCCAGCAGATAGCCGCGTACGGCCCCGCCGTATTGGCGACCCCACTCGGCAAAACGCTGGTTGTCGTTCGTCTGTCGGCTCCGGGAGGTCATCTCTAAAGACCTAAACGAGGGCACTCGACGTTTATTGCACCCCCCCGGAAGAGCGCACTGAATACACTCCTAAGACGGTGTGCCTCCTCTCGAGAGGAGTTTCATCCGATCAGCCGAAAATCAGAGCATGTTGCTTCCAGCTTATCTCCTGGCTCGGCGAACGTCGAGATTCCACGTGTGCGGCAAGTATCTATGGCGCGAAAGATAGGGAGGTTGTATAATCTGGGTTAGTGCCTTGATTTTAACACGACGCGAAACAGGAGGAAATCGCGATGGCGTTACCCAGGTTGGATCGGAAGGCCTACGAGGAACAG
>DATLAN010000548.1:0-6321 GCA_035527455.1 Thermoguttaceae bacterium | reverse complement strand
ACGCGCCGGCAACGGCTGCGGCTACCATGTCGCCAACTTCGGTGGTGGAATAGCCCATGCGGCCGGCCGACTGGCTCTCCATCCTGGGCGTGACTTCCATGATGGCGTTCTCGACGCGGTCTCCGGCCGCCGCGAGCGTCTCGTCGCCCGTGTTGCTGCCGGTCTCGCGCAGGAGCATGGCGAGCGCGGCAATGGCGGCGATGGGGTTGATGACGTTCTGCCCCGTGTACTTGGGAGCCGAGCCGCCGATCGGCTCGAACATCGAGACGCCCGCGGGGTTGATGTTTCCGCCGGCCGCCACGCCCATCCCCCCCTGAATCATCGCCCCGAGGTCCGTGATGATGTCGCCGAACATGTTGCAGACGACGACGGTATCGTAAAACTCGGGGTTCTTGAGGAACCACATGCAGCAGGCGTCCACGTGGTTGTAGTCGCGCTCGATATCGGGGTAGTCCGCCTCGCCAACCTCGTTGAACGCCCGCCACCACAGGTCGTGGGCGTACGTCAGGACGTTCGTCTTGGCGACCAGCGTCAGGCGCTTCCTGTCGTTTCGGCGGCGGCAGAGGTCGAAGGCGTACCGGATGGCACGCTCAACGCCGTGGCGCGTATTGCACATGATCTGCGTGGCCACCTCGTTGGGCGTGCCCTTGTACTGGCAGCCACCCATGCCGGTGTACAGGCCCTCGGTGTTCTCGCGGACGACGACGAAGTCGATCTCCTCAGGGCCCTTGTCCTTCAGCGGTGTCCAGACGCCGGGGTACAGCCGGACCGGCCGCAGGTTGACGTACTGGTCCAGTTCGAACCGCAGGCGCAGCAGCAGCCCCTTTTCGAGGATGCCGGGCGCCACGTCGGGGTGCCCGACGGCCCCGAGGTAGATAGCGTCGAAAGAGCGCAGTTCCTCGAGTTCCTCATCGCCGATGACGGGGATCGACGGCTCGTTGGGGTCGCCGCCGGCCTCCAGGTACCGGTCGCCGCTGACGTTGAAGTCCCGGGTCTCGTACGCGAAGCCGCAGGCCTCGCCGGCGGCCTGGAGGACCTTGAGGCCCTCGCGGGTCACCTCCGGGCCCGTCCCGTCTCCGCCGATGACGGCAATTCGGTACGTCTTGGCCATGGTTGCTCTCCTGCCGGGATTCGAGCGGAAACTTGTACCACGCGGCGGGCCGTTTGGCAAGGCTTATGCCCGGCAAGTGCTGTAAGTAGTTGTGGATAATTTCGGGAGTCGGCAAGGTGAGGGGCTTTCGCTCCGGCCCTGCGTCGGCGAGTCCGCACGACCAACCCCATCGAACGGCTGATGGGCGAGATCGAAAAGGCGACCGACCACGTGCCGATCTGGGAAGACACCCGCAGTTGGGAACGGCACGTCTGGATCCTCTGGAAACGCTTGAAACATCGGTGCTATCGCCCCACAAGACCACGACCCGAATTTACACGGACTTCTTGACAGCGCCAAAGCGAATACCTCCTTGACAGCCGCTGGCCGTCCGGTACAATACGTGGTACGAATCGCGGGGTGGAGCAGTCTGGTAGCTCGTCGGGCTCATAACCCGAAGGTCGCAGGTTCGAATCCTGCCCCCGCTACCACGTAAGTCATGTAGAGGCAGGCAGTTACGCCTGCCTCTGCTGCTTTCTGTCACATCGACGAACACTAGAATGTCACTAAAATGTAGGCCCGAGGCCGCGCACCACATCCGCCCGCCACATGCGCGTCAAGCAGGCGCCGTTCCCACGCCAGGATTCTCCCCCGTCCGATCTGCTCTCCCGCTCGCCGCCGTGCACCCAGGAAGCTTGTCGGGTTTCGAACCCGAAGGTCACCCCGACGACCGACTGACGCCCCGCCTTCTTTCCACGCTGCCAAGTCTCACAACCGCACATCGAGGCCGACGGGGCGGAGAGGTCTGCCAGACCACCGTCCAAGACGAGGGCCGAAGCCAGAGATAGCCCCATGGGATGAGCAGGGCCAACGCTCACCACGGCGCGACCGATTGGCGAACCGCAATCCTCGGTCGCGAGACGGTCAGGATTCGGCGTGCGGGCGTAAGGGTCCCCGCAGCAACCCGGGTGCGAGCCGTTGTCTTCCGACGTGATCAGCAGGATGTCCCATCGGCGGGCCTCGGTACCGTCGGCAGCAAGCGCCCGCGGCGCAACCTATGATACGGCGGCCGGTGTAAGTGTGCTGCGCAACAAGCTCCGGCGATCCGTTCGCATCGTGCGGTCCTTACTCGAAACTCACGCCGATCTTGCCCGCCATGTCGAGGAGATGTCGGCGGCACGTCTCGTACTCTGCAGCGCCCTTCATGTGCTCGATCATCAGCGGCGGGTCGTGCGGCAGGGCGGCGAGGCGCCTCAGGTACGTGTGGTAGTCCAGCGTGCCTTGCCCGAGGGGTACTTCGCGGAAGTGCATCTGCATCTCGACGTCCCACGTCACGTCCTTGGCGTGGCAGGAGGCGATCCACGGACCCAGTGTGTCGAAGCACGCGTTGATCATCGCCGTCGTGTCGTAGTAGCGCGACGGGCAGTTGATGAGATTGCACGGGTCCAGGTGCACGCCGAAGCCCTTACGGTCGACCGCCTTGATGAGCCTCAGGTACGACTCGGCGCTGTCGGGGATCGACCACCCCATCATCTCGTAGCAGAACACCGACCGCTTGGGCTTGACCGTGTCGACAATCGCGCGGGCGTTGGCGACGGCGGCGTCGAAGAACTCTTTCGACAGGTTCTTCGGGTGCGGCCCGTGCCAGGCCTCCTTGCTGAACGACCCGGCGATGTCGACGCAGCAGCGGGCCCCGATCACGTCGGCCAGCGCCAGCCCGTCGATGACACGCTGCAGGTTCGCCTTCCGCTTCGCCGGGTCCGCGTCGAGCAGATTGCACCACACGCCGACTTCGGCCAGCGCGACGTCATGCCTGGCAAACGCCGCGGCCGTGGCGCGAATGCGGTCCGTCTCCTTCAGCGGGATACTCGGACAGTACGCGGCGCGGTAGCCCATCTTCTTGTGCGCCAGCGCCAGGGCCTCGGGGTCCTTTGGCTCAGGGAATACCGGAGCCCCCAGCCGAATGGGCTTCATCCCCCCGGCGGACTTGGCGGGGGCGCCCGCGCCGGCTGCCAATGCAACGGCGGCGGATGTCTTCAAGAACGTTCGGCGATTGGCCCGTTTGTTCCTGCTCGTGACAGGCACCTCTGCGGACGGTACTTGGGATTCAACTTGGGCATCATTTTTTGGGTGGCTCTTATTGGATCAGACGGGCTTCGATGCTCGCGATCTGGCGGTTGGCGAACTCGTCTGTGAAGAACCACTGTTGATAGAGGCCTTCGATCTGTCTCAAATACCCGTCGACCGAGCTCTTACGCAAGTTGCGGGTTGCATTCTTGGGTCTATCCTCGTCGCGGATCGGCGGGCGTATGCGATCGGCTGGTGGCTGGTAGGATGGATTGTAGACCAGGGCCGGCAGGTCTTCGGCGGGCAACAGATGGCGCCACAGGAAGGCCTGCATTCTGTCCTCGGCCGGCACGGCCTCATGAACAATCTCCCGGTCCCCGATCTTCGCACTGCCGACGACGGTGAGGTTGACCGGCTTCTCCATCTCCGTCAGGCTGGTTTTGACGCTCAAACCCACCACCTCTTTATTGGCCGCCAGCGTGGCGCCGGACGATTCGAGCCCCTCCGGCAGGTCTTTGAAGCTCAGCTTGATCGGCCCGTCGAATCCGTCCTTGCGTATGGCGTAGACGGTCACCGCGGCGGACGCCTTGCTGCGGATAACGATCCGGGAAGGGATGAGACGCAACTCGAAATCGGGCTGCGGCCGGCTGATGCGGAGCCGGTAAACATACTCCTTTCCTGCGTGCCGCCTCGTGTCGCCGAGGTGAATGAAGTATTTTCCGTCGGCGGGCAGCTTCACCATGAGGTAGGAATCGGCGTGGTCGGTGTTCAGCCCCGATGCTGCGTCGTAATGATCATCGTTCAACGCGATGATCTTGCCATCCGCGCCAGTGACTTTGACGAAGGAGTCGAACGGGGAACCGAGCCGGCGTGCGTGCACTTCCGCGACGATGGTCTCACCGGCTTTCCCTTCGACCTCGAAGACATCCCAGTCACCCGGGCGATCCGCTCGCCCGTTGACGATGATGGGAAGATTCACTTTCTGCGCCTTCGACGGCTCGTCGTTGGATTCGGTGTCCAGGCACTCGGGCAGCGTGTCCAGCGCAAACGGCACGTAGTTGGAAACGAGTTTCCCGTTGGTGGCGGCGATCAGATGGTGCCCCGGCTTTGCGTCTTTGGGCGGTGGCGCCAGCGTGGTCTTTTCCAGATTCCAGCCGTTCATCTCAATCTTGACCGGCTCGCCCGCACGGCCGCCTAACGGGAAGATGCTGGTCACAAACGGCAGCTCGCCGATGGTAATCTGATACACAAAACTCTCGCGGCCGCGAAAGAGCGCCTCGTTGATGGTGAGCACGTAGTCGCCGTCCTCGGGGATCTTAAAACAGAGGACCGGATCCGGGTGGAAACGGAAATCGTCGTTGTACGCTAACTCCTTGCCGCCCGAGTCGCAGAGTTTCAGCACGGCTTGAAACCAACCGGGAACGCCGTCGGCGACGTAGGGAACCAACTGCCGAGCTTTGGCGGAGATGACCAGACGCTGTCCCTTGCTCGCCGGAAAACGGTACCGGTTCACCTCGCCCGCGGCGACCTGGCCGTTCATCGTGCACGGCACTGTGATGCGCACTTCCTCTTCTTCCGGCGGCCTTTTGCGCTGGGCCAGATACTCCTTGCCGAGCACTGGCATCGTACAGGTCTTCATCGGCTTGCGCGCGACTTCGGGCACTTGGCCCACGTAGAAGGGCAGCGCGTTGGAGATCCCCCGTCTGGTGATCACGCGGATCTCTCGTCGGCCCGGTTTTGCGTCGGGGGCAACCGTGACCTCGGCAAAGACGAGCTCGCAGTGGGCACGAACGGCCGGAGTGCGTTCGTCTTCCGCGAAAATCCTTTGGATCCGTTCGATCAGCTTCTGCTTTGCCGCTTCTTTCGCGGACTTTGGAGGTTCGTTCTTCGCTTTCGTTCCACCCGGTTTCGGGTCTTTTGGTTTCTCCAGATTCGCATTGCAGTTGCTGCAGACGGTGGCGCCAAGCGGGTTGAGACGACCGCATGCTGGGCATATCAGACCACGGACCTCGGGTGGTTCAACACGCGCGGGGAACTCAAGAAAGGCCATCGTGGCGGCCATCGCGTCGCTTACCGTCGTTTCCTTCTTCTGCAACTCCCTCAGTTGCTCTCTGAGTAACCCTAGCTCCTGATTGCCCATGACCGTGTAGTAGTCGACCAGCCGGGCGGAAACGCCTTCACCGGTCACAACCACGTCAGAGGCATAGATGAGCCCTTGCCCACCCAACCTGATGGAGACGGTGGTGCCCTGCTGGCCGCCGGCGGGATAGACGTAACCGATGTACTGGTTCTGCGCCCAGACCGAGGATGCTGCGGCCAGAAGTATGGCCAGCCGCAAGATCGGAAGCCTTTTGAGTCTACTCATGAACTTCTCCATTTTCTGCCATTGGCTACATGATTTCTTCCAGAAGCCCGGCCGACTTCATGCCTTCGTTTTCGGTGCCCAAGACGTGGGCATCGAACCCCAAAGGATGGGGCAGCTTGGCGGTGGCGTCGATGCCGGCCAACAGATAGAAGCTGCCCAGCAGGTCCGCCGGATAGACGGGCCTTTCCTTGACTTTTTCACCTTTCTCATCAGACGAGCCGACCACGCGGCCTCCTTTGAATCCGCCGCCGGCGACCAGGACGGTGAAAACCGCCCCATAGTGATGGCGGCCCCCGTTCCAAGGCGGCTCCCAGGAGACCTTCGGCGTTCTGCCGAACTCGCCGGTACACCAAACCAGCGTGCTATCCAGCAAGCCCTTATCGCTCAGATCCGCAAGCAGCGTTGCCAGTCCTTGGTCCAACTGGGGACACTGTCGCTTCATTGTCGGGAAGTGGTTCGCGTGCGTGTCCCAACCACCGGGGAAGCTGATGGTGATGTAAGGCACACCCGCCTCAACCATCCGCCGCGCCGCCAGGCATTCCTGCCCGAACGTGTTCCGGCCGTAGCGATCCCTGAGTACCGTAGGTTCGTTTCCGAGATTGAATACTTCCCTCCCCTTGCCCAAGATCAACCCGTAGGCTTTCTGCTTGGCCGTTTCGGCGGCAGCCATCTCCGGGACGTCCGCAAGGCCGTAGCCCATGGTATTCACCTTGTCGAGCAATTCACGGCGGGCCTTTTGCCGCCCGTCGTTGATTCCCTTGTTGACGATCCCCTGCACCTCGAAGCGGTCCGCGTTCGG
>DATLAN010000547.1:0-60585 GCA_035527455.1 Thermoguttaceae bacterium | reverse complement strand
CCCGATCAGGCCGGTTATCAGCGATTCGGTGCCAATCTCTCAGTCCTCGCCGACGGCTCCGGACGCCGCTTGCTCAAGATGCCGAAATCGTGCTATCCTGTCAGCAGTAACTTGTCCTCAGCGTGCGGAAATACTATGGCAGGACGTTTCATAGCACAAACGGTCGTATGGGCGGCGGCAGGTTGTTTGCTGGCCGGATGCGGCGGTTCGCCGCGAAAAACGGCCGATGCGGAAGCGAAGAGGACGCAGGCGGCGACCGGAACCCCCCGTCCGCAGAAATCTTCACCCGGCGATCGCAAGACCGGCACCGACCCGTCGCGGGTTACTCTCGGAGCGAGCAAGACGCCGGCGAAAACGGCGGCGTCGCCAGGCGGCCCGGGAGACCACCGCACGGACGATCCTCCCACGCCTCCGACCCGCTTGGAGGGGCCCTTGCTCTCCAGCCTTCTGGACGCCCCGGTCGATTCGGTCTCGAAGTGGATCCCCAATCTGCCGCGGATGGAAATCGACGATGCTCAGATGGCCAAGGCGGGCATTCGCAAGCTGGCCGGCAAGCGGCTGACCTTGTATACCGACCTGCCCGACGGCCCGGAGATCCAGCGGCTTCCGGAGGTCTTCGATCAGGCCTTCCCGCAATGGTGCGCGTATTTCCAGATCGATCCGGCCGAACATGCCGACTGGAACATGACCGGGTTCCTGATCCAGGACAAGGCCCGGTTCCAGCAGGCCGGCTTGCTCCCGCACGGGCTGCCGCCGTTCCAGCACGGCTTCTCGCGGAACCATGAATTGTGGCTCTACGAACAGCCCAGCGAGTACTATCGTCGGCACCTGCTGTTGCACGAAGGGACCCACGGGTTGATGAACACGTTGCTTCGCGGGTGCGGTCCGCCGTGGTACATGGAGGGGATCGCCGAGTTGCTGAGCACGCACCGCTGGCAGGACGGCCGGCTGACGCTGAACTACATGCCCGAGAATAAGGAAGAGGTGCCCTACTTGGGGCGTATCGAGATCATCCGGGACGCGATCGCCGCGCAGCGGCCGATGCGGCTTCAGCAGGTGCTTGAATATCCGCCGCACGCCCATCTGGAGACGGAACCGTACGCCTGGTGCTGGGCGCTGGCCGTGTTGCTCGACGGGCATCCGCAGTTCCAGCAGCGTTTTCGGCAACTCCACAAGAACGTGCTGGAGCCGGATTTCACCCAGCGGTTCTATGAACTGCTCGGCGACGACCTCGACCGGTTGCGGGAAGAATGGCAGGTGTTCGTCACCAGCCTGGAATATGGATACGACGCCGCGGCGATGCCGATCGACTTCACGCCGGGCAGACCGATGGCCGCCTCGGGCACCAGCGTCACGGTCGCCGCCAACGGGGGCTGGCAGAACAGCGGGCTGCAACTCGAGGGCGGAGCGAGTTACCGGGTGCAGGCCTCGGGACGCTACCAGGTCGCCGATCAGCCGCAAATCTGGTGGTGCGAGCCCAACGGCGTCTCGATCCGCTACTACCACGGCCGGCCGCTGGGGATTCTCCTGGCGGCCATCCGACCCGACCGGCCCGTCCCCGACGATCAGTCTTCCGGGCTGCTGTGGCCGAAGGAGGTCGGACTGGGCACGACCCTGACCCCGAAGGAAACCGGCACGCTCTACTTCCGCATCAACGATTCGGCCGCCGAACTGGACGACAACGCGGGCGAATTGACGGTGGCGGTCGGGCGGGGGTGAGATGGGGGTAGGATGCTAAGCCGCAAGCGGTCTGTGAATGTCGCGCAGGAAGTCGGCCGTGGCCAATTGACGAACCGGCCGTAGGAACGGAGAATAGCGAAGCCTCCGTATCGGAGGGCCGGATACACAATCGCCTCTCTGTTTCTCCCTAAATCCCCCCCAATGGACTGGATTCAATCGCAAGACCCCGAACTCTGGGCCGCCATAGCCGGCGAGATTGAGCGGCAGCGGACCGGGCTGGAAATGATCGCCAGCGAAAACTACACCAGTCCCGCCGTCTTGCAGGCATGTGGCACGGTGCTTACCAACAAATACGCCGAGGGCTATCCCGGCCGGCGATACTACGGCGGGTGCGAGTTCGTCGACGTGGCCGAGGACCTCGCCCGCGACCGGGCCAAACAGCTCTTCGCCGCCGAGCACGCCAACGTCCAGCCTCACTCCGGCTCCCAAGCCAATGCGGCCGTCTATTTCGCGACGCTCGAGCCCGGCGACGTCGTGCTGGGCCTGAACTTGGCCCACGGCGGGCACCTCACGCACGGGATGGATCTGAACGTTTCGGGCAGGCTGTACCGGTTCATCCCGTACGGCGTGCGGCCGGACGACCACCGCATCGATTTCGACCAGATCGCCGAACTGGCGCGCCGGCATAAACCCAAGTTGATCGTGGCCGGGGCCAGCGCCTATCCGCGCGAGATCCCGCACGGGCGATTCGCCCAAATCGCGGAGGATTGCGGGGCCAAGCTGATGGTCGACATGGCGCATTACGGGGGGCTGGTGGCCGCCGGGCTGCACGACGATCCCGTCCCGGTCGCCGATTACGTCACCTCGACCACGCACAAGACGCTCCGCGGCCCCCGCGGCGGAATGATCCTCTGCAAAAAACAATATGCCAAGGAGATCGATCGGGCCGTGTTCCCGGGCATCCAGGGCGGCCCGCTGATGCACGTGATCGCCGGCAAAGCGGTCTGTTTCGGCGAGGCCCTCATGCCGGAGTTTAAGACGTATGCTTGGCAGATCATCGAGAACGCCAAGACGCTGGCCGACGTGTTGACTTCCGGCGGGGCGCGGCTGGTCAGCGGCGGGACCGACAACCACCTGATCCTGGCCGACGTGACTTCGCTGGGACTGACCGGCCGCCGGGCTGAAAAGGCGTTGGACCGCTGCCGGATTACGGTCAACAAGAACATGATCCCCTTCGATCCCCGCAAGCCGATGGACCCGTCGGGCATCCGGATCGGCACCCCGGCCTTGACCACCCGGGGGATGGGCTGCGACGAGATGCGCACCGTCGGCGGCTGGATTCTCCAGGTGCTCAAAGCGCCCGACGACGAGAAGCTCGTCGAAACGATCCGCGGCAAAGTGGCCGAGCTATGTGGTCAGTTCCCGGTCCCGGGGGGAGAACCGCCGGTTTCCGAACATACCGAAGCGGAGTAGAATGGTAGCGAAGAGATGAACCCTCGGAAGCTGCTCGCGCGTTTGACTCGGGGAAACCTCGCCAATGTGGCGTTTGCAGATGTCGAAAGTCTGTTGGCCGGTTTCGGGTTTCAACTCGCGCGCGTCCAAGGCAGTCATCACATCTTCAAGAACCCGACAATACCAGAGTTGCTGAATCTTCAGGACGTCGGCGGCCAGGCAAAGCCGTATCAAATCAGACAGTTTCTTCGTCTCGTGGAACGGTACGACCTGCGTTTGGAGGAGAAAGCATGAAAGATTATCATATCAATATCTTCTACAGCGACGAGGACGAAGGCTATATTGCGGACATCCCCGATCTGGACTCGTGCTCGGCGTTCGGCAACACGCCGGAAGAAGCATTGTCCGAATTGGAGAAGGCCAAACAGGCGTGGCTCGAAGCCGCTCGCGAGTCGGGGAAGCCTATTCCGCCACCGGTCTACCGCCCGGCCATCTACCAAGCCTCCCGTTGAAATCCAGTTGCCAGCCACTCGACAAGCCACCAATAACGTCCTGTCGGCTACGCCCGCAAGCACAAGGAATCCGCGAATGATCGTCTTGAACACCGAGTTCGTACCGGGCAAATCGATCGTGGAGGTCAAGGGGCTGGTCCAGGGCAACACGGTCCGGGCCAAGCACGTGGGCCGCGACATCGCCGCCAGCTTCAAGAACATCTTCGGCGGCGAGTTGAAAGGCTACACCGAATTGCTGGTCGAAGCCCGTCGCGACGCCATGCAGCGGATGATCGCCCAGGCTCAGCAGTTGGGCGCCAACGCGATCGTCAACGTTCGCTTCGCCACCAGTTCGATTACCGCCGGCGCTGCCGAGCTGTACGTTTACGGCACGGCGGTGGTCTTGGTCGACCAGCCGCAGGAGTTTGCCTAGCACGGGTTACGCGGGGGAATCATGGGGGAATTGCTCATCACTCTCGGTGTGTCTGCGGCGTTGCTGATCCTGGCATTCTGGATCGGCGGCTCGATCGAGTCGTCGCACTTCCGCCGCCTGGCCCAGCGCGAGCTGGCCCTCTCCGCGATCACGGTTTCCAACCTGAAGTGGCTGCCGGAGAACTGGCGGGCTTCCGACGGCGTGTTGGTCACCGGCGAGGCCGTCATTGCCACCGACTACTTCAAGGTCTTCGTGGCCGGTCTGCGGAACCTCTTCGGAGGACGAATCAGGGCGTATGAAACCCTGGTCGAACGCGCCCGGCGCGAGGCCATCGTTCGCATGTTGGAGCAGGCCCAAGCCGCCGGAGCCAACGTCGTCTGGAACGTGCGGATCGAAACCGCCACCATCCAGGGCAAGCAGCAAGGCAAGTCCGGCGGCGTCGAAGTCATCGCGTACGGTACCGCCATGAAGGCTTGGGGGAAGGAGTAGGCTGTTGCTCGCGGGATCGTGCGTGTGGCAGGCGTGGAGTTGGAGTAGCGTTTGGTGTCTTGGTGAGAGCCTACTGCCGTAAACTCGGGCGTGCTTTCATGTGCCCTCACCCCAGCCCTCTCCCAGAGGGAGAGGAAGCTTACGATGGACGACAAGTACTTTTCCGTCGATCACGAACCGGCTCTGACCGGTGGGCGCTTCGAGCCCGATCCGGCCGAACGGCGGGCGAAACCGGTTGGAGGCCAAGCGGACGAACTGGAACTCCTCCGCGACAGCGTCGCCGCCGAACCGGCTCTACCGCAGTACGACGAGCCGAACCAGTGGAGCGAGTGGCTGCAATTGCGGCGCCGCCGTTGCACGCTGCCGGGCAATCTGGCCGTCACCCTCCTGGCTGCCCTGCTGGGCGGACCCTTCGCCGTCGTCGGTGCCCTGGTCGCCGGACGCCAGGGGATGGTTGCGTTTGTCTACGTGGTCGTCTTCGGACCGATCGTCGAAGAGTTGCTGAAACAGTCGGGGATGACGTACGTGCTGGAGAAGAAGCCCTACCGCGTGTTCGCCGCCTGGCAGTTCGTCTTCGCGGCGGTCGTCTCCGGATTGGCGTTCGCCGTGATCGAGAACCTGGTCTACATCCACGTTTACGCTCGGCAAGCCGGGGTCGAGGACGTCGGCAAGCTGGCCGCGTACCGTTGGGTCGTTTGCACGTCGTTGCACGTCGTCTGCGCGGCGATCGCGTCGCTGGGGCTGATCCGTGCCTGGCGACGGCAGTTGCGAGAGGGCCGCCCGGTGGATCTGGGCGCGGCTTTTCCCTGGTTCGTCCTGGCGATCGTCGTTCACGGGACGTACAATTTCGCGGCAAGTTTCATCACGTTCTGAAACCACATTAGGGTTCCCGACGACGGTTGAAACGGCTATAATCGGCGCCTAAGGGTCGACCAAAGCACAACTTCGACATTTCCCCTCCGTCCCTGTGCCGGAGGGGAACACGGAGCTTGTTCGGCCGCCTGAAAACGACGTTTTCGACTCAGAAAAACAGGGACTCGCACCGATGCCCACGAGCAAGATCCTGATTGCCGACGATAACCTGCCCAACGTCGAACTGTTGGAGGCCTACCTGGCCGAGACGGACTGCGAAATCGCGGTGGCTACCGACGGCCGCGAGACGTTGGAGCAAGTCGCCCGATTCCAGCCGGACCTGATCCTGCTGGACATCATGATGCCCAAGCTCAGCGGTTTCGAGGTCTGCCGGCAGATCAAGCAGGATCCGCTGACCAACAACATCCTGATCCTGATGGTCACGGCGCTGAACGAACAAGGCGACATCGAACGCGCCGTGGCCGCCGGCTGCGACGACTTCCTCAGCAAACCGATCAACAAGCTCGAGTTGCTCAAGCGGGTGGAGAAAATGCTCGAGCTGCGGCACAAAACCGATGAACTGGAGCGACTCCGCTGCTACATCGACCGCATGGAGGCCACCATGGGACCCAAAGGCAAGCGAACGGCTCCTTGAGGGGCGTACAGATCCTCATGTCCCGCTCTTTGCCGGGTCGTTCATTTCGATCGTGAGGATCTCAATCACCAGGTCTTCGGCTTCGGCCGAATCCCCGTCGCCGCTTTCCGCCGCGCGCGTCAAAAGCACGTCGATCGAGACGATGCGATCCGTCTGAGGAACGGCCCGGAAGGTTTCTATCCAGACGCTCTTCTCGATCGTGGCGGATTCGCGGACGTACAACTGCCGCTTGTAATAACCCTCTCTGGTGATCGCCCGGGCGTTCTCCTCGATGCGGAGGTAGCAGATCTTCAGCGGACCGGGCGTCACCCCGGTGAGCTTCTCGGCGTCGGCCCCCGGCCAATCCAGGTAATACACCGCCGAAGGCTTGGCTTCCGGGTGCAGTTCGATGGGCAGCGCGCCCGGCGGCAGGCTCGTTCCCGGCGCCTTTCCCGCCAAACGGTCGGCCTCTGCTTGCGCCGCAGCGACCGCATGAAACCGATCGCACCACGCGCGAACGCTGTCCGGCACGAAGTTCGCCCAGTCCTCCTTGGCCTGAAGGAACTTGTCCCGTTGTTCGATGGCGGTGGCGCGGGTCGAGGTCTGTTTCTTGACGAGCATCTTCACCACCGGTAGCAGCCCCGGATCGGTAATCAGGGTCTTCGGCACCCCGGTGGACTCGAGTCCGCTTGGCCCGTCGGAGAAATTCCTGGACAACGCGTCGTAAACGGCCGTTCGCATCGAATCGACCGGAATCGTGCTGCCCAGGGCGACCAACTGCTCTTGGGTTTCAAGCGAATCGAGCTGCCCCAGGCGGCTTTCGACGATCGCAACCGGGGCGGCCGACCAGAGAGTTCGGGCCAAACGGTAGGGCAACTCGGGATCGGGCTCCTCGGTCTTCTTGCTGCCGGGGGTCCGTCCGGGATACGGCGAGGTGCGCGGGGACTTGCCGACCGCCTCCGCCGGAATCCCCAGCATCTCGCGCATGGCCGTGGAACTGAAGTTCGTGAAATACTCCTCCACCGGGGCCTGGATCTTGCCGGTCCATTTTTCATCCTTGTAGAAGACGAGTTGGGCGTCCAGGTTCTCAGGGTCCTCGGCTTCGAGGAACTTGCCCACGACCGGCTGGAGGGTTTGCGGCGTGTTGGCAGCCAGGAGGTATTCGGCCAGCTTGACGCGGAACTGCGCCGAAGCGGTCGACTCGACCAGCTTGAGAGTCTTCGTTCGCAACTCCTCCGCCGTGATTTCGCCCCGACCCGCTTCCCGCAGTTGTTCGGCCATCGTCAGGGCCCGGAGTAGAATCGCCTCGTTCTCGGGACAAGCGTTATCGACCAGGGTTTCCAGCGCGGCGTCGACGGCCGTCTTGTCGTCGTCGTTGGGAAGGGTTCCGGCAAGGATCTGCACGAGGAAGCCGCGGGCTTCATCGGTTCCGTTGGCCCCGAGCGCTTCGACCAACGCCTCGATCAAATCGGTGTTCGTGCGGCCCGGCCTGGGGCGGATCACCTGGGGAGGCCGGCCCGAGGGCGGGACCTTCGGCTCGACCGGTTCTTCTTCCGGAAGAGGTTCCAGCAGTTTGGCCAGGTTGACGGCAACATTGGCGTTGCCACGCGCCCGCTGGCCCAAGAGCCCCACCGCTTCGACCAGTTTCGGGTCGCCCTCTTTCCTCGCGTCGTAGAAGTCCTCGTTCATCCATTTCGAGACGTCTTCCGGACGTTCAGGCTTCTCTTCCGGCGGAGGTTCCGTTTCCGGGGCTTTCGGTTGTTCTTCCTCGCCGGGCGTTTTCTCCGACTCGTCATCCAGCGGCGTTTTCAGTCCGGGTGCGGTGGGCGTCTTGCGGGCCGGCGGCCTGGAAGCGCCGGGCTCCCTTTTCGGCTTGTCGTCTTCGCCGCCGCTGAAAAACGAAATCGCCACGACCGCCAGGATGACCAGCAGCACGCCCAGCAGGACGAGCTTGGCCGCCTTGGGGTTCTCTTTGATCCAGGCGATCGCCGAGGACTTTTGCGGCTTCTTCTTGGGGGTCTGCCGGCCACCCGATCCGGTAGCCGCGGCCTTTTCCCCCCCACCTGAGTTCTTGCCGTTGGATTTTTTGGCCGCCATTGGATCGTCTCCCGAGGAAGGAACGGCTCTTGCCCAGCTCGCCCGATTTGGCTCAGTATGGCACATTTCTCGAAAAATGGCCACCGGTGCGAGCTGACTTCGTGCAGCCTTGCCCACCGTTTGGCTGTAGCCGAGGGTCGCGTTACAATAGATAAAAGAACATGAGGGTGGCACGCCCTGAGGAACGAAGGGCGTGGAAAACCCGCCAAAACCACGCCCTTCGTTCCTCAGGGCGTGCCACCCCTTTTCGAACGCGGTGCCCATGATGATCAATCGGTTTTTCATACTGTGCGTTCTCACCGTTGCGGGCGCCGCGTCCGACACGATCGGATTCCCCGACCAGGATCTCCAACCGGCGGACGAGCGGATCACCGAACGGATCACCGAACGGATCGAGCGGCTGATCGAACAACTTGGGGATGAAGACTATTTCGTGCGCCAACGTGCCGAGACCGAATTGTCGCAATTCTCCTACCGGGCCTTCGATGCGCTGGATCGGGCCACCCGACACGAAGACCTGGAGATCGCCACCCGGGCAAAGGCGCTCCTGGAGTCGATGCGCGTGGAGTGGACCGCGGCCGATGACTCGCCCGAGGTCCGAATGCTCCTGGGGGACTACGAAGAGCAGAACATGCCGGGAAAGCTCACGCGGATGCGTTCCCTGGCCGTCTTGCCCGACGGGGCCGGTATCCCTGCCTTGTGCCGGCTGGCCCGATACGAGAAATCGCCTCTGATGTCCCGGCACGCGGCGGTGGAGGTGCTGGATCATGTGCCGTCGGACAACCCGCCCGAAGGTCCTTGGGTGGAGAAGATGCGGGACGAATTGGCCGGCAGCCCGCGGCCGGCAGCCTTGTGGTTGTCGACCTGGCTCAAGTCCGCCGAGGAGCCGCAGTCGGCGATCGGCGAGTGGACCGCGTTGGTCGAGGATGAGTACGCGCGGCTGAAAGAATCCCGCGACCGGACCAGTTCGACGATCGTCGCCCGGCTGGTTCGATTGCAGATTGGGTGGTTGCAGCAATTGGGGCGGAAGGACGAGGTGGTGGCGGCGGTGCGCCGGTTGATCGACCTGCACGAGGGCAGCCCGAAAACGCTGGCGGAATTGCTCGACTGGCTCATGCGGCAACAGGCGTGGGAGGCGACCGACGACCTGGTTGCCCGGTGCGCCGAGCAATTCTCCTCCAACCCGACGCTGCTCTACGATCTGGCCCAGGCCCAAGTCGAACACGGCCAGCCGCAGCGGGCCGAACAGACCGCCTCGCAGGCCTTCGCGCTGAACCCGGAGAACGACACCCAGCAGTTGGCCAGGCACTTGCTCGCGGCTCGGACTTTGCGATCCCGCGGGCTGGCGGATTGGGCTCGGCGGGAGTTCCGCCACGTGCTCGATACCGGCGCTGAGGACGATACGATCGTAATGGCTGCCTTGACGGAGTGGCTCGACTGGCTGGTCGCGCAGAAGGCATGGCAGGAAGTGGACGAGCTGGCGGCCAAGTTCGCACAGCGATTCGCCGACGAACCGGTCCTGTTATACACTCAGGCCCAAGCGCTGGCCGAACAGGGCGATCTGCCGGCGGCGGAAGAAACGGCCCAACGGGCCCTGAAGCTCAATGCCGGTGCGGAACCGGCGGAGTTGAACAAGCACGGCGCCGTTGCCCAGGCTCTTCGGGCACGAGGACTGCTGAAATGGGCCGTCGCCGAGTATCGTTATGTGATCCGGACCGCCGAGGAGGAGAACCCCGTCGTCGCGGCGGCAATCGGCGAACTGCTGGATTGGCTGGTAGGACAGGAAGCGTGGACGGAGCTGGACGGTCTGGCGGCCGAGCTGGCCGAACGCTTCCCCGACAATGCCATGTTGCTCTACGCACTGGCTCACGCTCAAACCGAGTTGGGTCGGAAAGCGCAAGCCGATCAGACGGCCGAGAAGGCGTTGGGACTTTATCCGGGCAAAGAGCCGGCCGACGTCAACCGACACCTGCTGACTGCCGAGGCGTTGCGAACCCGTCGGTGGTTCCACTGGGCGGCGCGGGAATATCGCCACGTGATCGATTGCGGCAGCGATCACTGGGAAGTTCTGGCGGAACTGCTCGAATGCCTCCTGGCGCAGGAGGCTTGGAAGGAAATCGACGAGTTGGCCGGCGAATTCCCGATGCGATTCGCCGGCAACTCGCTGCTGCTGTACGCGCAGGCTCAAGCCCGGGCCGAGCTGGGCGACGAGAAGGCGGCCGAAGAAACGGCCGCCCGGGCACGCCGGCTCGACCCGGGAGAAGACCGCGATTCGGTCAACCGGCATCGGCTGCTGGCCGGCACGCTGCGCGATCGAGGGCGGTTCGACTGGGCCAAGCAGGAGTATCGGCAAGTGATCGAATCGGACAGCCCGGATTTCGTGCTTCGAATGGCCGCCCAGTCGAGTCTTTGCGAAATGCTGCACGATCAAGGCGACGACCTCCAGGCCGCCGGCGTCGCCGGGGAACTGGTCAAGACGATCGAAAGCAGCCCCGACGCCGCGGACCTGATCCGGCTGCGCGCCTCGGCCATTCGCGCGCGGGCGGACTACTTCTTCTCCTGCCATTGGGAAGACAAGAATGACGCGGCCAAGCGTCGCGAGTACCTCGACAAGGCGATCGAGGCCGATCCCGGCGATCTCGACGTATTGATCGCCTGCTTCGGACTGCCCGACCGGACGGCGGAATATCGCGAGAAGATCGTCCGGCTGATCAAGGACGAAACGGTTTCGCTCCGCCGGCAGATCGCCGAAGAACCGGCCAGCGCCACGGCGTACAACCAGTTTGCCTGGCTGGCGGGCAACACCGGGGGCGACCTCGAGGAGGCGTTGCGATACTCGAAGCGATCGATCGAACTGCAGCCCACTTACGGCGGCTACTACGACACGCTGGCTCACGTCTATTTCGCCCGGGGCGATTATGAAAACGCCGTAAAGACGCAAACCAAGGCCGCCGAACTCGAACCCCACTCCGGCTTGATCCGCAAGAAGCTGGAACTCTTTCGAAACAAACGCGAAGAGGAGAAAAAACCAAAGGACTGACATGAAAACACGACATGTGAACGGAATCGAACTCGCGTTGGCCGATCGGGGCGAAGGTATGCCGGTCGTGTTCGTTCACGGCTTTCCGCTGGACCACACGATGTGGAACGCCCAAATCGACGCGTTGGCCGGGCAGTACCGCGTCATCGCGCCCGATCTGCGCGGCTTCGGCCGAAGCGGCGTGACCGAGGCGGCCGTAACCATGGAACAGTTCGCCGACGATCTGGCCGCGCTGCTGGACGCGATGGAAGTGAGCGAGCCGATCGCGCTCTGCGGGCTGTCCATGGGCGGATACATCGCGCTGGCGTTTCAGCGGAAGTACAAGTCGCGATTGCGGGGGCTGATCCTTTGCGATACGCGCGCGGCCGGCGATACGCCCGAGATGGTGGCCGCGCGTCACGAGATGGCCGATCGCGTGTCGGCGGAAGGGCCGGCGCCGCTGGTCGACGCGATGGGGCCGAAGTTGTTTGCCCGGGCTACGGTCGAGAACCGGCCGGAGGTGGTCGAGTCGCTGCGCCGCGTGATGCTTTCCACCGACCGCAGGGGAATCGCGGCGGCCGCACGGGGAATGGCCCGGCGGCCGGACGTCACCGGCGGTTTGAGCGAGATCGATTGTCCGACGTTGGTGGTCGTCGGCGAGTCGGACGTCCTCTCGACGCCCGAGGAAATGAGCACGATCGCTCGAGCGATCCCCGGGGCCCGTTTCGTGGAAATCGCCGAAAGCGGTCACATGTCGCCGATGGAGAATCCGCTCGAGTTCAACGCGGCGCTGCTCGATTTCCTCGCGGCCCTATAGCCGCTTGCGGCTTCGCAACGGCATTTCGTATGCGACGTGAAGCGATCACGCTTTCTCTGTGGGTTGCGAAGCCGCAAGCGGCTTCAGGGCAATTGGTACAACGACTGGCTCTTGACGATCGCGTGGTCGTCGGGAAAGGTGTGGAACGCCTGAACCAACAGGGTGCGGTTGCGGGTTTCCACGTTGATGTAGCTCAAGGCGCCCAGCGCCATGCGGCCGCTGGAGTCGAACTGGTGCAGCATCCCGTTGCGCTGGCCGTCGCGGAGCAGTTCGTGCTGGAAAGTCCAAAAGACCTCCGGTTCGACCGGCTCCAATTGGAAGTTGAACTGATAGCGCACTCCGCCGCGACACTCGATCGAGTCGGATCGCTCGCCCTTGAGGCGATAGGACAGCAGCCGGCGTCGCTCGGGCAACGGATGATGGGCTGACGTGGCCACCTCCGTCAGCGTCAGCCCCGCGTAACGCCACTTGACCACGTGCCCGGCGCTGGTGATGTCGACCTTGACCTCGTAGTCCCCGCGTCGAATCGTGCGAGAACGGTGAATCACGAAGAGTTCCGGATGGAGAGGCCGCCCGTATACTTGGAAGACCAGTTCCGCGACTTTCGGCCGAACGGTGAGCACGCCGCAATTCCTTTTTCTCTATCGAACGATCCCCAAGCGGGGCGATTCTTCCAAACATCGTACTTGTATTATAACCACCGCGCGCAGAAATCACAAAGGGCGCTTTTGCAGGAAATGGAAACGCCGAAAAACCACACTTGACAAATCGCAACGAATTTGTTCCGCGCTGCCTTCAGCGAGCAGCGGCGCTCTTCGTGACGGCACTGATATCGAATCGTACTGGCGCCTATGCAAACGACGTGCCTTCTTGGATCGAACTCTCTCGGCGTCGGGCGGGGCCTTACTCGATACCTTACCATTGAAACAATCCGACCAGAATGTCGTATACCGCGTGTGCGCCCGCGGCGATCCCGAAACCGCGACATAGAAACAAGATAGAGAAGAATACGCCGGCCAGGCAACGAAACAGGAAAACGAACGAACCGAACGGGTCCCCATGGGGCCCGATGTGATGGGCCGTAGCGAACATCAAACTGGTCAACAACACGCCGATGACCACACTCGGACGCGGCTCGACCTTCAATCGCCGGAGCATCCAGATCGCCAGCGACAACAGGATCAACCGAAACAGCAACTCCTCGTAGATTCCCGCTCCCAGATAGCTGACCGTCGCGCCGAGCGTCTCGGCAATATTCAGACGCGGCGAGCCGGCCAGCGGATGCCACAGGTGGTGCTGCAGAAACAGCAGCAGCCGCAGACAAACGGCCAGCAACGCGCATTCCCCGGCCATGTTCCAGAGCAATCCCCGGGAAAACCGCCACGGTTTGCGGGTAGTATAATGCCACCCCAGCAGAATGCAGACGGTGAGGATCGGCAACAGGAAGTACTGCCCGAAACCCACCCAAGCCAGGAATTGACGCAACCACGCGTCGGCCCCGTTGCGCACCGCGATGGTCACCGGCAGGAACATGCCGGCCTCGTAGACGACCAGCCACGGCGCGATAAACACCAGGCTGGCCAGCGGTTGCCGCGATTCGACCCAGTAGGTCTCGTCCGCCCGGGCAATCGGGTCGCGATGCGGCGGCCGGTGATGCTGCGATGGTGCCATGGGAGAGTGGTTGCGTTGCTGGAGAAACCTGATGTCCCTGAAATACTCTTGTCGGGTGGGATGTACCCGCCGTTGATCGGATACGGACGCTCAATCCCGCCCGTTGACGAACCTTCCTCATCTTCGACCCACGCGAATGCACCCCTTGAGCCACCCGCGGTGGGAATCGCCCTTGCAGGGCAGCCGCAACGAAAGGGGCTCCCGCCGTCGCGGAGATTGGCAACTGCGGCAAAACAGCTAAGATAGTAGTTTCTTCGAAGCCCCTGCAACACCGCCATGACCGCAACATTGACCGAAGTTTACAGCCGCTTGTTCGACGCCTTCGGCCCCCAGCACTGGTGGCCCGGACAGTCACCCTTCGAAGTGATGGTCGGCGCCGTGCTCGTGCAGAACACCAACTGGCAGAACGTGGAGAAGGCGATCGGCAACCTCCGCCGAGCCGACCTCCTGCAGCCACACGCGTTGTACGACGTGCCGCCGGAAGAGTTGGAAGAGTTGATCCGTCCGGCCGGGTACTTTCGCATCAAGGCGCGACGGCTCCGCGGTTTGCTCGAATTCCTCGTCGAGCGTTACGACGGGTCGTTGGAAGCGATGTTCGGCCGCGGCCTGGCCACTTTGCGGGAGGAACTGCTGGCCGTCCACGGCATCGGTCCGGAAACGGCCGACTCGATCCTGCTCTACGCGGGCGGGTTGCCCATCTTCGTGGTCGATACGTACACCCATCGCGTGCTCGCCCGGCACGGCTGGATCGACTTCGAGGCCGATTATCACATGATCCAAGACCATTTCCACGGGTGCCTTTCGGAGGACGTGCGATTGTACAACGAGTTTCACGCGTTGTTGGTGCGGCTGGGCAAGCACTATTGTCGCAAGCGGAATCCCAAGTGCGACGGCTGTCCCCTGTCGGAGTGGCTGTCCAACGGAGAACCGCTGGAGCCTGTGTGACGGAACGGACCCTGCATGATGGAACGGACCCTGTAAATGGAATCCACGAGCCATGTCCCTGTTCGAAGCCGGTGAAGAAGCCAATCGACGTGAAGCCCAGCCGTTGGCGGCACGGATGCGGCCGGCCACGCTCGACGAGTTCGTGGGCCAGGAGCATTTCCTCGGCGAGGGGAAGTTGCTGCGGCGGCTGCTGAAGGCCGACCGGTTGGGATCGGTGGTTTTCTACGGCCCGCCCGGCACCGGCAAGACGACGTTGGCCCGGCTGCTGGCCGCCGAGAGCCGCAGCCACTTCCGCCAACTCAGCGCGGTGGCCAGCGGCGTGAAGGAACTCCGCGAGGTCCTGGCCGATGCCTACGACCGGCTTTCGGCCGACGGTCAACGATCGCTGTTGTTCGTCGACGAAATCCACCGCTTCAACAAGGCCCAGCAGGACGTGCTGCTGCCGGACGTCGAGGAGGGCGTGGTGATCCTGGTCGGAGCCACGACCGAGAACCCGTTCTTCACGATCAACAGTGCCCTGGTCAGCCGCAGCCGCGTCTTCCAATTCGAGCCCCTTTCGACCGATGACGTCAAGCGGTTGATGCGACGGGCGCTGGCCGATCGAGAGCGAGGGCTGGGCCATTTCAAGGTGCGGATGCACGACGACGCGCTCGAGTTCCTGGCCGAGGTGAGCGACGGGGACGCCCGGCGAGCGCTCTCCGCCCTGGAAGTCGGCGTGCTCTCCAGCGAGCAGTCGCCCATCGAGTTCACGCGAGAGTTGGCCGAGGAGTCGGTCCAGCGGAAGGCCGCCCGGTACGACCGCGACGGGGACGCGCACTACGACACGATCAGCGCGTTGATTAAGAGCATCCGCGGCAGCGATCCCGACGCGGCCCTCTACTGGCTGGCCCGAATGCTCGAAGGCGGCGAGGACGTCCGCTTCCTTGCCCGGCGAATCGTGATCCTGGCCAGCGAAGATGTGGGCAACGCCGATCCGGCCGCGTTGCCGCTGGCAGTGGCGGCAGCGCAGGCATGCGAGCTGGTGGGCTTGCCGGAATGCCAGTTGACGCTGGCCCAGGCCGTTACGTACCTGGCGTGTGCGCCGAAATCGAACGCGGCGACCTTGGGCATCGGTGAAGCCCGGCGCGACGTTCGCGAAGGCCGGCTGCTGCCCGTACCGGTGCACCTGAAGGATCGGCACTACGCCGGCGCGAAGCGTCTGGGACACGGCGAGGGGTACGAGTACGCCCACAACCACCCGGACGCCGTCGCCGCGCAGGATTACCTCGGCGTGGAGCGCGAGTATTATCGGCCGGTGGATCGGGGGTTCGAGCAGGAGCTGGCCAAGCGGCTGGAGGCGATTCGCGCAAGGCTGCGGGAGGGGAAGTAGGGGCGCGGATGCTTCGACGCTATGGTGGAGAACTTGCTTTTGCAGCAGCCTTGTGAGTTCGTTCTTTCAAGCGGCTTATTCTCGGCGTAATCGTAGCCCACGAGCGCGATCTTATTTCGCGCACTTGGTCGCGCGAATCCAGATAGAGCAAGTAAGCGATAAACGCTGCGAGGAAGCATGGTACCGACCAGGCCCAAGCGACTGTCGAAAAGGTGGTCGCAATCCCGACTCCGGTGAGCAGGACGGCGATCGCAAGACGCAGCCGTTTCCAGCGGGTTACGCGTCTGGCCAACGCGTTATTCCATTCCCGCGCTAACTCAAGGGCTCTTTCTTTCCGATCGGCCGGGTTTTCCATTGTCTACTCCTTCTTCGGCACGAATTATGAGTATTCCGGTATCTGTTGGCTGGCAAGTCCCTGCGCAAACGACACGGCGACCTCGAGTAGCTCCTTGATCCTCGTCGGCTCGAATCCAGCTTCACTGAGTTCTCGCACAACCAGAGCACTCCACTCCTCGGGCTTCATGGCCTCCGTCAAATCATCAGCTATCTGAAGCAAGCCTTCTTCAACCTGCGTTCTTGCCCACACACAAACACGTTCTTCGAAAGCGTGCCATCTTCGTCGGTCCCAGTAGTACCTGACGAAGTAAATGGTAAGCGGAATGAGAATTACCGTTACCGCACCAGGGAGGATGACATTCATCCAACTCAGGAGTGTGGATATGTCCAAATTCGATTACCTCGCGGCTTGCCCACGCGCCAACCACAGTCTCGCGAATTGTAGCGACTGCTGACTCCCGGTCACAATATCGGAAATGCCATCGTGGGACTCAGTTGTCCAATTGAGCGGCCAAGTACGAAACCGTCCCATTTGGAAAGATGGCGAATTCCGCAACGGAAGAGACGATTAGCCTGGCAAGGCAGAGTAGGCATGCTGGGACCACGGTTGGACTCCTTTGGCAAGACGTGTGTTATCTTCTAGTCGAGCTGGGCCGAGGCTAAGAGGGCTCGAAGGCAAACGCCAAGCAAGCCAAGACGAGTGTTTTGCACCCTTTTTGAGTTTTTGAGCGTTTCCCCCAGTTTGGTGTAGCATCGATCGGCAAGTTTCCGTATGATCTTGCCGGTTTCTAGCCGAAGTAGCCGGCCAGGGCCAAAATGGTGGCCAGGACGCCCAACAGACCCAGGACGATCCACCAGAGCGGCCGTCCCGACCAGACGTGGGTGTCGTGGGTGATGTAGTTGCCGCAATGGGGACATTGCACGGCGTCTTCATACACGTCGGCACCGCACTGGGGACAGGGCAGCGTCCGGCTGAGATCGTCGTCGTGTTCGTTTTCGTCGGGAAATTCGTCGTCGAGCAGTTCATCACCGGAATCTTCGAACCACAAATCGTCGTTAACCACGGCTGTTCCCCCAGTTCGCTTTTTCTGCGGCCTCAATCCGAAAGAGAACGAAAAACCGGATGCATCGTCAAGGAGGACGATCATGAACTCGCTGAAGCCCCTCTTTGTCGTCGCGGTCTTGGTGGCGGTCGCGTACGGAGTGTACGTGTCGATCAACCGCAAGTCCACGACCAACGACTCCCTGGAAGAGGCCCCGCGTTGGCCGGGGAACCCGACGGCCCAGATCCCCGGGCCGGACTTGGCCACGCCGACCTTTCCCAACGGAGCGACGACCGTCTCTCCGGCGCCGGTCGGGACATTTCCCGGCGGAGGCCCCGGTCTTACGCCTGCCCCCGCCGCAACCATGCCCGGTGGCGCACTGCCCTCTTATCCTACCATCGGTCAGCCCGACCCCTCCAGCGGTCCCGGCTCGTTCGGCGCCATGCCCCCGCCGGGAAATTCCCTGGATCAGCCCGGTTCTGCTTACCCAGACACGTTGGCCGACTGGTTCAGCAGCTACCTCCAGGCGGTGCGCATGAAGATCGAGGAAGGATCTTATGCGGAAGCCCACCTGGCGCTCAGCGACTTGTACGACGACCAAAGGCTCTCCCCCGGACAGGCCAGCCAGGTCAACGATCTGCTCAACAAGCTGGCTGGGACCGTGATCTATTCGACCCAAGATCTGCTCGAGCAGCCGCACACGGTCCGACCAGGCGATACGCTGCCGCAGATCGCCGAACAGTACGGCGTCCCCTGGCAACTGCTGGGCAAGATCAATTTCATTCGCGATCCGGCGAACCTCGTGCCGGGCCAGCAGTTGAAGGTCGTCCGAGGTCCGTTCGAAGCGCGAATCCGCCTCGAGCGGCGTGAACTGACATTGTTCCTGGACGGGCGCTTTGCCGGCACGTTTCCGATCGGGATCGGCGTCGACGTCGACCGCGGCAATCTCGAAGGTACCTACATCGTCTGCGAGAAGAAGGAAGACCCCGCGTACTACGGATCCACGGGAACCGCTGCGGGGGGCGATCCGACGAATCCCTACGGAAGGCTCTGGGTCGGCCTGGGCGGGCAGATCGGCGAGCAGACCCGCCTCGGTATCCACGGGACCAACGACCCGCTGAACCTCCACGGCACGACCGGCCGCGGCGCGATCCGGATGGCCAACAAGGACATCGAGGACGTTTTCGGCATCCTTTCACTCGGCTCGCACGTAGAGATCCTCCGCTAGCGCGTGTTTCTCACGTAGGCCGGAACAAGGTCGCCGAAATACCTGCCGGAACAGCGCAACTGGGTGAGACCGTACAAGTATCTTGCCGCCAGACCCACGCGCGTCCGGCGACCGAAGTTCCGGCAGCCGTTCCAGTTGCTCGTTCCGGCCTACCCGCTCGCACGTGGAGATCCTTCGCTGAACCGCCCCCTTCCAAACATGCGGGGCTCGTGGTATAGGTGAGCAAAGTAAATCTCGCCCTCGCCGAAGGACTCCGCCGATGTACGACAAACAAGCGCTGATCGACCTGGTTCGGGAGAAGGCCTTGAAGTTCGGCCAGTTCACGCTCGCCTCGGGCAAGATGGCCAGCTACTACCTCGACGGGAAGCAGGTGACCCTCGATCCGACGGGTTCCAGGCTGGTCGCCGAGGGGATTCTCGACCTGCTCGACCCGGACGACATGCCGGCGGCCGTCGGCGGAATGTCGATCGGTGCCGATCCGATCACCGCGGCGGTCGTGACCATGTCGGGCGTCCGCGGCACGCCCATCTCCGGTTTCATGGTCCGCAAGCAGTCGAAGGGCCACGGGACCGATCAATTCATCGAAGGTCCCGTCCGCGAAGGCGACGAGGTAATCATCGTCGAAGACGTGGTTACCACGGGCGGCTCCTCGCTTACGGCCATCGAGCGGGCCGAAGCGTTCGGGCTGAAAGTCGTCCAGGTGATCGCCATCATCGATCGCATGGAAGGCGGTGCCGAGGCATTTACCCGGCGCGGATATAGATTCTCCAGCTTGCTCAATATCCGCGATTTCGGCATCGAACCGCCCAAGGAGTAGGGGCGGAGGGTGACGGCACGGAGTGAATTCCGGGACACGCAAGCGCCGATAACCCCTCTTGCGTTCTCTTCCCGTCCCGACTCCAACGCCCTACGGCCCATGGAAACCTCGCTGCACCGCGAGTTGAAGTCGTTCTACGCCGGCGAAGATGCTCGCTTCGAAGTGCCGGTAGGCAAGTACCGCATCGACGCCGTTTCCGGCGGCCGGCTGATCGAGATCCAACACGGATCGTTGGCCGCCATTCGCGACAAAGTGCGAAACCTGCTCGAAGACCACCAGGTGCTGGTCGTCAAGCCGATCGTGGTCCACAAGCTGCTCGTCAAACGATCGGCCGAAGGAGGTCGCGTCATCGGACGCCGGATGAGCCCGAAACGCGGACGGTTGCTGGACCTCTTCGAAGACCTGGTTCACTTCACTCGGGTGTTTCCCCATCACCGGCTGACGCTGGAGGTCCCGTTGGTGGACATCGAAGAATGGCGGTATCCGGGCCACGGCCGCCGGCGGCGCTGGCACCGGAACGATCACCAAATCGAAGACCAGCGGCTGGTGACGGTCCGCGAGACCCACCGCCTCCGTACGTGCTGGGACCTGTGGAAGACGTTCTCCTGCCCGCTGCCGCGGGAGTTTCACACGGGCCACCTCGCCGAATCGCTCGCCGTGGACCGTTGGATTGCCCAGCGGATCGCCTATTGTCTTCGCGAGATGGGCGCCGTCCGGCAGGTGGGCAAGCAGGGAAACGCACAACTGTACGCGCTGGTAGGACCGAAGGGCGACCGAAAAGCGGCACCGCCGAAACCCGCTGGCTAGTCCTGCCGCGGAGGACTGCAGAGCGGTGCCGTTTAGCGGGCGGGCTTGCCCGCCGTTCCCTTGGCAGAGAAATGCCATTGCCACCACGGCGGGCAAGTGCGGCGTTGGCAAATCCGCACCCATCCCTATATCCGCTAAAGGCTTACGGCAATTCGGCCGAATCGATCCGCCGGGGGCTGGGAAAACTATATCCGCGGTCCGTGATGTTCCGATTGTATCGATATCGTAGACGGGGCAACCCAGACGCGGGATGTTTGGTGGTCTGGGCAATCCAGCACTGCCTGAAGGCTCCCGTTTTGGGCCCTCGCGGCAAGAATTGCCGGTTAAATATTTTTCGTCTTTTGCGCATCGGGGGGATCGGGGATAATCGAGGTGCATGTTGCCAACTCTCCCCTGCAAACTGCCGTAGTTCTCGACACGTACCTCAAAGACAAAGACGGAGTCTGCCCGTGAACATCCTGCTTGCCACCAGCGAGGCGGTTCCTTTTGCGAAGACCGGTGGATTGGCGGATGTCTGCGGTGCCCTGCCGATAGAGCTGGCGCGGCTGGGACATCGTGTGGCGGTGATCCTGCCCGCGTATCGAAAAACCCGATATTGCTGCCAACCGATCGAGCCGTTGGGGATCGATTTCATCGTTCCCATCGGCAGCAAGACGGTCACCGGACATTTGCTGCGGAGCCATCTGCCGGGCAGCGACGTGCCGGTGTACTTGGTGCAGCAGGACCAGTATTTCGACCGAGACGAGCTTTACGGGGCCGACGGGAAGGACTACATCGACAACTGCGAGCGGTTCGTCTTCTTCTGCCGCGCCGTGATGGAGGCCATCCGGTTGCTCGATCTGGAACCGGACGTGATCCACGCCAACGATTGGCAGACCGGGTTGGTGCCGGCCTATCTGAAGATCGAGTACCAAGGCATCCCGCGATACGAACGCATCGCCAGCCTGTTCACCATCCACAACATGGCCTATCAAGGCCAGTTCTGGCACTGGGACATGCTCCTGACCGGTCTCGACTGGAAGTACTTCAACTGGCACGAGATGGAGTTCTTCGGCAAATTGAATCTCCTGAAGACGGGCCTGGTCTTTGCCGACTCGATCAGCACCGTCAGCCCGCGCTATGCCAGGGAAATCCAGAGCAGTCCGTTGGGTTGCGGATTGGAGGGCTTATTGCAGATCCGCCGGGGCGTACTCTCGGGCATCCTCAACGGAATGGACGCCAGGTTGTGGAATCCGGCAACCGATCCCCATTTGGCTGCCAATTATGACGCGAAGAATTTCGCTGAGGGCAAAGCGGCCTGCAAAGCGGCGCTGCAGAAGGAGGTCGGTTTGCCCGTCGAACCCGACGTGCCGCTGATCGGGTTGGTGGGCCGGCTGACCGACCAGAAAGGTTTCGACCTGGTGGCGGAAGTGATCCAGCAGTGGGTCAAGACGAACGACGCGCAATGGGTGATCCTGGGCACGGGCCAACCGAAGTATCACCGCTTGTTCGAGACGCTGGCCGAGCGTTTCCCGCAGAAGGTCGCGGTTCGCCTGGAGTTTTCCAATCCGCTGGCCCATCGGATCGAGGCCGGGGCAGACGTCTTCCTGATGCCCAGCCGGTTCGAGCCTTGCGGATTGAACCAGCTTTACAGCCTGAAATACGGCACGGTGCCGGTGGTCCGCGCCACCGGAGGGCTGGCCGACACGATCCGCGACGCGGGATCGGGCACACCGCCGGACCCGGATGCGAACGGATTCAGCTTCGAGGAGTACAGTGCCATGGCCTTGGGCGAGACGCTCCGCCGGGTGTGCGAAACGTATCGGCGCGTCGACGATTGGCGCCGACTGGTTTCGACCGGCATGAGCCAGGACTGGTCGTGGGCCCGCAGTGCGAAGCAATACGTCGAGCTGTACCAGACGACCGTGAAACGCATCGAGCGGACGGTTTGTACTTGAAACACGTGGAGTTCTGCTCTTTCGAAGAATACGTCTTGTCTTGTAGGACGGATTTCCAATCCGTCACCAAGAGGAGCAGCGTCAAGAAGACGGGTTGGAAACCCGTCCTGCATCGGCTTGTTGTTTTTCCGTGCTGAGAAGGAGCGTTATGCACGAAGTCTCATTGGCCTTTCTCTGGCATCAACACCAGCCCTATTATCCCGACGACGTCGCGGGCGAGAACTCGATGCCCTGGGTCCGCCTGCACGGAACCAAGGATTATTGGGGGATGGCGATGTTGCTCGACGAGGTACCCGAGCTGCACGCCAGCATCAACCTGGTACCCAGTCTGCTCGCCCAGTTGGCGGCGTACACCGACGCCGGACATGAAGACGCCCATTTGCGGGTGTCGCGGCTGCCGGCCGACGGCCTGAGCGAAGAAGACATGCACTATCTGCTGGACAACTTCTTCATGGTCCACGTCGACCAGATGATCCGGCCCTATCGGCGGTACTACGAGCTGTACAAGAATCGCGGGCTGTCGGTCGATCCGGTCGATCGGGCCATGAAGCGGTTCAGCAAGAAGGACATCGTCGATTTGCAGGTCTGGTCGAACCTGGTGTGGATTCACCCGCTGGCCTTCGAGCGGGACGGCGACCTGGCCGAGTTTCGCAGGAAGGGGCACCACTGGACCGAGAAGGAAAAGCAGTGGTTCCTGGACAAGCAGATGGAACTGCTCGCCGCCGTGGTGCCGCTGCACCGGAAGTTGCAGGAGCGGGGCCAGGTGGAGTTGACCACCACGCCCTACTATCATCCCATCATGCCGTTGTTGTGGGACAAGCGCCAGGCCCGCCGCGCCATGCCCGACGTGATGTTGCCGAAGTATCTGGAAGGTTACGCCGAAGACGTGGGCGAACACATTCGCCGGGCCGTCGCATTCCACGAGAAGTGTTTCGGGCAGAAACCGCTGGGGATGTGGCCCTCGGAAGGTTCCGTCTGCCAGGGGATCATCCCCGCGATGGCCGACGCCGGCATCCGGTGGATCGCGACCGACGAAGAAATTCTCTCCTGCTCGACCGACGGCTGGGTCTCGCGCGACGGCAACGGATTCCTCCGCAACCCGGAGATGCTCTACCGGCCGTGGCGAGTGGAAGAGCAGGGCCGGCAACTCCAGGTCGTCTTTCGCGATCACGCGATGAGCGACCAGATCGGGTTCCACTATCAGCGATACGAACCGGAGCACGCGGTGGCCGATTTCTTCGGCAAGATCGAGGCCATCGGACGCGCCACGACCGGCAACGCCGGCCAGCGGCCCTCGCTGGTGAGCATCGTGCTGGACGGCGAGAATTGCTGGGAGTATTATCCCAACGCCGGAGTTGATTTCCTCCGCACGCTGTATCGCCGGATCGCCCAACACCCCCAAATCACGCCGGTTCGGCTGAGCGATTATCTTCAAGAGCACCCGGCCGACGACAAGCTGGGCCACCTCTTTCCCGGCAGTTGGATCCGGCACAACTTCGGCATCTGGATCGGTCATCCCGAATGCAACCGGGCGTGGGATCTGCTGCACGAGACGCGACGATACCTCGCCCGCGCGACCGAAACGCAATCCAAACCGGCCGAACAGCTCGACCGGGCGTGGGAGGAACTCTACATCGCCGAGGGAAGCGACTGGTTCTGGTGGTTCGGCGACGATCACTCCTGTGCCCAGGACGGTGTGTTCGACCGGCTGTTCCGCAAGCACCTGCAGAACGTCTACCTGGTGCTCGGCGAACAACCGCCCGCCGAGTTGACCAAGCCGATCAGCCCAGGACATCGCCCCCCGCGGCTGTTCATCGAACCCACCGGGCTGTTGAACGTCAAGGTCGACGGCCGGCGCACCTATTTCGAGTGGGTCAACGCCGGGCATTACGTCAACCGGGGGCCGCGAGGGGCCATGGCGATGGTTGCCGAAGGGCTCGTCTCCGATCTCTATTTCGGCTTCGATACCGATCGGCTGCTCTTGCGCCTGGATGCTCGCGACGGGCCGTTCCACGAGCAGTTGGCTGACGTGGAGATGCTGCGGATCGTCTTCCTCCGGCCGGAGGGGTTCGAGTTGCTGGCTTCCCATCCGGCCCGGAAGGAACCGATCCTCCAGTTGTACCACCACGACGTGCCGGTGGCCGAGTCGGGCGTGGAAGCCGCGGCCGACACGCTCTTCGAACTCGCCGTCCCCTTCCGCAGCCTGGCCCTTTCGATCGACGAACCGGTCCATTTCCGCATCGAGCTGATCCAAAACGAACGGTCGCTCGAACGGATTCCTCACGAAGGCGCCATCGAAACCGTCGTTCCCTCGCCCGACTACGAACTGATCATGTGGCAAGCGTGAGGGAAGGATGAATGATGAATTAGGAATGATGAATTAGGAATGTCGAATGTCGAATGACGAATGACGAATGACGAATGACGAATGACGAATGACGAATGACGAATGTCGAATGTCGAATGACGAATGACGAATGACGAATGCGGGGTGGTGGGTAGCAGGGCTTGAGTGCTTGCACTTGAAGTGACCGCGACGTATCGGTTCCCCAACTCACCACTCACCACTCACCACTATCCACTATCCACTATCCACTACCCACTACACTGCCCACTGCCCACTCCATGCCAGACCTCCGCAAAGATCCGATCGTCGGCCGTTGGGTGATTATTGCCAAGAGCCGTGCCCGCCGGCCGCACGACTTCGACACCTCGCCGCGTCGGCAACAGGGCCGTTTTTGCCCGTTCTGTGAAGGGAACGAAGACAAGACGCCCAACGAAATCGTCGCGTATCGCAAGGCGGGCACGCACAGCAACCGCAAAGGCTGGCGGGTTCGCGTGATCCCCAACAAGTTTCCCGCCTTGGAAATCGAAGGAGAGCTGAACAAGCGGGGAGACGGGATCTACGACATGATGCGGGGCGTGGGCGCCCACGAGGTGATCATCGAGTCCCCGCGGCATCTGATCAGCACTTCCGAACTGTCCGAGGAGGAGCTTCGCGAAGTGTTGTGGATCTACCGCGATCGGCTGGTGGACCTGAAAAAGGACGCTCGACTGGTTTACGGGATGATCTTCAAGAACGTGGGGGCCGCGGCGGGGGCATCGCTGGAGCACACCCACAGCCAGTTGATCGTCACCCCCATCGTGCCGATCAACGTCTGGGAGGAGATGACCGGTTCGCTGGAGTTCTACAATTATCGCGGACGGTGTGTCTACTGCGACATGATCCAGCAGGAGTTGGTCACCGAGAAGCGGGTTGTGATGGACACGCCCAGCTTCCTGGCCTTCTGTCCGTTTGCCAGCCGTTTTCCGTTCGAGACCTGGGTCTTGCCGAAGGTCCACGGCAGCCGCTACGAGAACATCCAGAAGAACGAGGTGGAGGACCTTTCGGGCGTGATGCGGCAGGTGATCGCGAAGATCGAGGCCGCGCTGGACCAGCCTGCGTACAATTACATCGTCCACACGGCCCCCTTTGACACGCAGGAGCTGCGACATTATCACTGGCATATAGAGATTATGCCGAGTTTGACGAGACCGGCTGGTTACGAGTGGGGTACGGGTTTTTACATTAATCCGGTTCCGCCCGAGGAAGCGGCCGCGTTTTTGCGTGAAGTCGAGGTGGAATCTCGGGAGGTGGAAGATATTCCGACCAGTGAAACTGGATAAGATAGGGTGGAGTAGCCGATTAAGGAGTTAATTCCGACCCGTGCCCGCGCCCTCTTGGGAGTGTGGCAAAAGAGCATTCCTCCCCCGAAGACACACCGTTGCCCCTTGCCATGCCCAATCCCATCCGATTCATCCTGACGCTGCACAATCATCAACCGATTGGCAACTTCGACCACGTGTTCGAGCGGGCGTATCAGGACAGTTACCTGCCGTTTCTCGATTGTTTCAGCCGCTACGAGTCGCTGAAGATCGCTTTGCACACCAGCGGCTCGTTGATGGAATGGATCGACGCCCATCATCCCGACTATATCGACCGGCTGGCCGCCTTGGTTCGTGAAGGACGCATCGAGATCGTCGGCGGAGCGTTTTTCGAACCGATCCTCTGCATGATTCCCACCCGGGATCGCATCGGACAGATCCGCCGCTACAGCCGGTGGCTGCAGAACCGCCTGGGGGCGACGGTTCGCGGCATGTGGGTGCCCGAACGCGTTTGGGAACAGTCGCTCACGCGCGACCTGGTCGACGCCGGCATCGAGTACACGGTCCTGGACGACTTCCACTTCAAGAACGCCGGGCTGACCGACGCCCAGTTGCACGGCTATCTGTTGACCGAAGATGAAGGCAGAGTGTTGTCGGTTTTTCCCGGCAGCGAACGGCTCCGCTACTTGATCCCGTTCCAGTCCCCCCGCCAGACGATCGATTATCTGGCCGAGATCGCCGAGGAGCACCCCGATTCGGTGATCGTCTTCGGCGACGACGGCGAGAAATTCGGCACCTGGCCGGGAACCAAGCACTACGTCTACGGCGAAGGCTGGCTCGAGCAGTTCTTCGGCGCCTTGGTGGAGAATCAGGATTGGATTCGGGTGACCACGCCGGGCGAAGCGATCGACAACGTGCCGCCGGTCGGCAAAGTCTACCTGCCCGACGCCAGTTATCGCGAGATGACCGAATGGGCCCTGCCGACCGAGCAGTTGGTCGAATACGAACGGATCGCCCACGAACTGGAAAGCAATCCGAACTGGCCCGTGCTGCGACGCTTCGTCCGCGGCGGCTTCTGGCGGAACTTCAAGGTCAAGTACCCCGAAGCCGACGAGATGTACGCGCGGATGATGATGGTCAGCCGCCGGCTCGAGGAGGCCGGCGAAGAAGCCGCGACCAACCCCGGCATCGACGAAGGCCTGCTCGATCGTGCCCGAACCGAACTCTATCGGGGCCAATGCAATTGTGCCTACTGGCACGGGGCATTCGGCGGGATCTACCTGCCGCATCTGCGCCACGCCGTCTACGAACGTCTGATCGCCGCCGACAACCTGCTGGAGCAGGCGCGGCGGCGGGAACCGACGTGGGTCGAAGCGGTGGCCGAGGACTTCAATTTCGACACTCTGGCGGAAGTCGAACTGGCCAACGACAAGCTGCTGGCCCTGATCGCGCCGAACGACGGCGGACGGATCACGGAACTGGACGTCCGCTCGATCCGCCACAACTTCCTGGCCACCTTCACCCGGCGGCCCGAGGCCTATCACCGCAAGATCCTCGCCGGAAAGCAACGGTACGACGACCAGTGCGCCAGCATCCACGACCGCGTGGTTTTCAAGCAGGAAGACCTCGACCGGCGGATCCAGTATGACGACCACCCGCGCAAGAGCCTGGTGGACCTGTTCTACGACGCCGACGTCACGCTCGCGGCGGTGGCCTCCGGCGAGGCTGCCGTGCAGGGCGATTTCGTCTCCGGCCACTATCAAGCCCGCGTCCGACGCAACCCGGGCCGCATCCAGGTCCAACTCATCCGCGAAGGTCGGGCGTGCGGCGTGCCGCTGAAGATCACCAAGGGATTGACGCTGGACGCCGGCAGTTCGACGCTGGAGATCGCCTACTTGTTGGAGGGGCTCCCTCGAGATCGGTCGCTGCACTTCGCGGTGGAGTTCAACTTCGCCGGCATGCCGGCCGGGCTGGACGACCGCTACTTCCTCGACGTCGACGGCAACCGCCTGGGGCAACTCGGCGAGAAGTTGGATCTGGACAACGTGCAGGGCTTGGGTCTGACCGACGAACGCCTGGGGATCGACGTCGGCCTGAAGGCGTCGCTGCCGACCGGCTTCTGGACGTTTCCCATAGAAACGGTCAGCCAATCGGAAGCCGGTTTCGAGTTGATCCACCAGTCGGTGGCCGTCTTGCCCCATTGGCTCGTTCGAGCCGACTCGCAAGGCCGCTGGGCCGTCACGATGCAACTGGCATTGGACACCAGCCGGTCCGAGAACCATCTCCAGAACGAAGTCGCCGCCGCCACGTCAGAGTAGCCGTCTCGCTCCGCGAGACGTGGCTTCATCTCGCGGAGCGAGATGGCTACTATGCAATCGGGCGTAGCCGGCTGGGCCGGTTATGCCGCCGGCGCCCGGCGTGTGCCGGCGGGCTCAAGACGCCGAATGCTGCGGGTCGATCCACACGAAACGGGCGGAACCCGACAGAGTACTCGGCATATGCCGGCCTGCGGAAAAGGCGGGAACCTGATGGACAATCTGTTTTTCAACGAGCAGGTCCAACAGTGGGCCAACGATATCCTGGTCTGGATCGGATTCGGCACGCTGGTCGGCCTGTTCGCCAAGGCGATCATGCCCGGCCGCGACCCCGGCGGAGCGGTGGCCACTCTGGTCATGGGCATCGGCGGGACGGTGATCGGCTGCGGTACGCTGGCCTATTTCTGCGAAGGCCAACGGGTCACGCCGATCAGCCCCGCGGGCCTGGCCGTGGCCACCGGCGGCGCCTTCATTCTGCTGTTCTTCTACCGGCTCCTGGCCGGATACTGGTTCGTCGAGGGAGACAACCTGCCGTCAAGGCGCCGGGCCCGGCATCCGCACGGCAACCGCCGCTACCGGACCTACTTGATCGACGAAGATGAGTAATCGTAGGGCCCGGCTTTATCGACGTTGGAGATGCGCCAATCGGACGGCCCGGCCGCCGACTTCTCCCGCCTCACGGCGACCTCGAAATGAGTCGTCTCCGCACCGGCCCCGTCACGGCGGAGCGTGTAGTGCAGCAGGAGGAAATCGTAGTCGGCGGTGGAGTTCTCGTAGCGGATTCCCGCGTAATCGACCCGAGCCTGTCGGCCGAGTTCCAGCAATTCCGCGACGATCGCCTTGGCGACGTACTCGTCCAAGTCGTTTCGCCAGTTCGACCCTTCGCGGTAGAAATCGTCGAGCGTTTCGCCCGGTGCCAGACGCCGCTTCGGAAGCAGGGTCAACTGATGGGCGTCGCGGGGTTGATCCTGCAAGAGGAAATCGCACCACCGGGCCGCACACGCTCGGGCTTCGCGGTGGAGCAGCGCACGGAAAGCGAGTCGGTCGGCCATGGCCGCCGTGCCGAAGAAGACCGACAACGTCAATCCCACCAGGGCCAGCCTTCCTCCGACCAACACGGAGGCGTTTCTCTTGATCCGCCACAGGGCCAGCCCGCTGAAGACGGCTCCCACCATCGGCACGGCGCAAAGCAGCGGATCGACCGCGGCCAGCGGCGAGATCAGTCCCAGGATGAATCCGACGACGGCCGGGGCGCTGAGCGTGCGATACCGGGCGATCTCGGTATCGCGGGGATCGGCGAAGGGCGATCGGGATGCTTCGGTCATGCGTGAACCCTTACTGATTCACTCGAACAGTTGGCGGCGAGTGGAAAATGGGGACTGGCTCCGAGCCGCAGATGGTGTGAAAGCCGCGGAAAAGCGCTGCCGGCTCGGTGCCTGCCCCCTTTTTCCACGGGGTCTACTTCGGCAGTTCCTTCAGGTTGACACGGATCGATCCGAACCGCTTGTTATAGCCTTCCAGGTTGGCGCGACGCGTGGCGTATTTCGGCATGAACTCGCTGCGGGGATCGAACGTTCTGGTTTCGTCTTCGGTCCATTGCGTCTTCCACCCGGGCCGCACGTCGAGATCGTCGTCTTCGCCCACCGAACGGCAAAACGCGCCGCGAGATTGCTTCTGCACGAATCCCAGCCAGCGGCGGTCGGGGGCCAGGCCCATGATGAACATCCGCTGTTCCGGCCGAAACGCCCCGCCCAGGAAGTTCCGTGCCAGCGGCGCCGCGTGCAGCGTCATCATCGTGAAGCAGACCATCACCCAACCGACCCAGCAGGCGAAGAAGGTGCTGCCGATCCGGTCGGCGATCTTCAGGAACCGCACCCTGACGCGGGAGAGCAGATCCGTACCCAGGCGGAGCAGGGTCATGAAGACGGCGAACAGACCCCACAGTGCGAGAAAATCCCAAACGTAACTGTACGTGGGTCCCATGCCTTCCAGCCACGCCGCGACCGGCTCGAAGAAGTTGGTGGCCAACAGCGCGGCGGTGGTCACGTTGATCAGGCAGATCGCGTTTCCCCACATCCCCTCGGTATACAACACCGCCACGCAGGCGACGAAGATCAGGAACATCAACAACGGCAGCAGAAAAGACATCGTGTTTGCAATCCCGGGTCTTACTGTTTCAACACTCGCATCAATTCCGGCAACGAGGTAATTCCCTTGGCCACCAACAGCACGCCTTCCTCCTGGAGACTCCGCATGCCGTCCTTCCGGCCGGCCTTGCGCAAGAGGTCGGGTTTGGGGCCGGTTCTGAGCACCTGGCGAACCGTATTGCCGACGGTCAGCAGCTCGAAGATGGCCGTCCGTCCATAGTAGCCGATCCCGCTGCACTTCTCGCAGACTTCCGTTTCCTCGGTCGGCTGGGGCGGTCGGTAGAAGGCCTGCACCCGGCCTTCGGGGATCCCCAGTTGATTGAGGATCTGCGGCGGGGGAGCGTAGGCTTCCTTGCACGCGTCGCACAGTTTGCGGATCAGCCGTTGTCCGACCACGGCCGCCACCGCGCCGGCCAACTCTGCCGCCGGTACGCCCATGGCCAACACCCGCATCAACGCGTCGGCACAGTCCTTCGCCCGAACGGTGCTGATGAACTGACGCTTCCCGGCCGTCTCCCGGCACATCAAGCGGACCGTTTCCGCGTTGACCAGGTCGCGCACCACGACCACGTCCGGTTGGGTGCGAAAGACCTTCGGCAGCACGTCGGCCGGCGACTGGCCCCCGGCGGCATTGTAGGTGGTGACCGGGCAGTTCTCGACCTCCTGGTACCGGTTGGTTTCCTCTTCCACCGCTATGAACTCCCGCATCAGCCGGTCGGTATGGCGCAACACCACGTCGGCCGTGCTTCGCAGGCCGCCGGCGGGCATGGCGGAGATCAGCAGCAGGCCCCGCTCCATATCCAACATCTCTTGGATCTGTTCCCGGAGTTTCGTCCGCAGGCCGATATCGTCGAAGGTCTCGAAGCGGACCTTTTCGTCCATCAATTGCACGAGCACGCGTTCGCCCGTTTTCGTTCCCTGGCTGGTCAGCGTACTGGGATAGGTGAGCGATCGATACTCGGTCTGAAACGTCCCGCTCTGGCGGTTCTGGCGGTCTTTGGGGTTCAGCCCACAGAGGACCTTCAGCGTTTCCAAGGCCGGATCGCCCCGTTCGCGCTCGATGGCTTCACGGTTCAGCCAGACGCCGTCGACCATACAGCGGACCGCCGCGCCTTGCTGCGAGTAGTCGAGCATGATCGCCGAGGAGCGGTACGAGAGCGCGTCGGCGAGGATCTCGCGCGCCGGCAGAATTCCCGGAGTTTGCCGGGCGGCCAGCAGTCGGGCGGCGTTTTGCTTCGGATCGTCGGCACCGCGGGCACCCAGGACGACCGGGGGACCCGCCGAGTGCGGATCGGGGGCTTCCGCCTCGATCTTGACCCCGACTTTGCCGAACCATACGGAGAGGCAATAACGGATGTGTTCGCGAGTGAAGACTCGCTGGTCGTTGGTCACTCTGGAGTTGCGGTACACGACGTAACTGCCCAGCGGCGCAGCGTAAGCGATCAACAAGAGCGGAAAGGCGATCCAGAACGAAGGGAGCAGCCAGACCAGCACGAACGCCCCCACGAAGGTCCCGAAGACGATCGGGTTCCAGCGGAGGAACTCCAGCTTCAGTTCCTGGGCGTCCCGGTTGACCCAGTCGGTACTGTAGACCCAGACGAGGAATACCAGCCAGCAGGCAAGGATTTTGACCCAACTGACGTAGAACCCGGGTCCGCGGAAGTCCGACTCCGGTCTCGGATCCGGGTCCTTGAAGGCCGGCCACTCGCCGCTGTCGGCGGCGAGCGACTCGCCGGTGACGACAAGGACGATCAGGGCCACTGCAAATAACAGGAACAGGGTGCGCAACATCAAAGCATTCCGGATTCGGCGAGGTTGATTCCTTTAAGTGCCATTTTCAGCGCCTCGGCGTTGGGGGCGACCTCGAACGCCGTAGCGCGGTCGATCATGTCGTTCTCGATCAGATGCTTCAAGCTGGCCGTGAAATCCTGCATCCCCTCGCCCTTGCTGATGCGGATGGCGTCGGATAGCTTTTCGTCCTCTTCCTCCAGGATCAGCTTGCGGACCGTACCCGAGAAGGTCATCACCTCGCAGGTCGGCACCCGGCCGACCCCTTCCATGATCGAGGGGAGCAGTTTCTGGGCGATGATGCCCTTCATGTTGAAAGCCAACGCACTGCGGATAGCCGAATGCATGCTTTCGGGGAACAGGTCGAGGATGCGGCCGATCGTGCTGGGGGCCGTCGAGGCGTGGATCGTCCCGAAGACCAGGTGGCCCGTCTCGGCCGCCTGGATCGCCGTCTCGAACGACTCCCGGTCCCGCATTTCGCCCACCAGCATCACGTCGGGGTCCTCACGCACCGCGTGTTTCATGCCGATCATGAAGTTCTTGACGTCCAGGCCGATTTCCCGCTGGTTGATCAGACACTTGTCTTCGGTGAAGGCGAATTCGATCGGGTCCTCGAGCGTGAGGATGTGCTTGCGGTAGTTGTGATTGACCCAATCGAGCATCGCCGCGATGGTCGTGCTCTTGCCCGATCCGGTCACCCCGGCCAGCAGAACCATCCCCTGGCTGTAATGGCAAAGCCGCGTCAGGCCCTCGGGCAAATGGAGTTCCTGGAAGGTGGGGATCACGTTGTTGACGCGCCGGGCGACCAGGCCCACGTGGCCCATCTGCTGGAGGATGTTCACGCGGAACCGCCAGTTCGTGCCCTCGATGTCGAGCACGTAGGCGAAGTCGCATCCCCCTTCTTCCTCGAATATCCGCTTGCGGCGCTCCTGCATGTTGATCATCGGAAAGATCAGCCGCACCATCTCCTCGTCGTCGACCGGTCCCCGATTCAGCGGTCGCAGCGTGCCGTTGACCCGGACGTACGGAGGGCAATCCACCTTCAGGTGAAGATCGCTCCCCTCCAGCTTCACCAGCGCGCGGAACAGCTTGTCGATCTCCAATTCCTCGTGCTTGCCGAGGAACCGTTCCTGTTCGACTTCTACCACCGTTGCCATGTCGCCATCCTTCTCCCGTAAACCATCCTTCTCCCGTAAACGCGGCCTGCCCGTTCCCGCAAACTCGCCTTGTCACAGCACTCCCCAACGCCCGGGGACTCCACTCCCCAACGCCCGGGGATTGCACTCCCCAACGCCCGGGGATTGCACTCCCCGGGGTGGCAAAACTCATCCCCGCGCCCCACCCCGGGAAACGCAGTCCCCGGGCGTTATGATGCACTCCACGTTCAGTCCCCGGGCGTTATGATGCACTCCATGTTACCCCAACGCGACTCCATGTTCCAAATCGCTCGGCACAGTTTGCCGATCACCTACCCGCCCCCGTTTCCCAACAGCCTCACGTGGATCCCCCGCTGCTGCATGACGCGTTTGGTTTCCTCGAGGGTGAACTGGCCGTAGTGGAAGATGCTGGCGGCCAAGGCGGCGTCGGCTCCCCCGAGGAGGATGGCGTCGGCCAGATGCTCCGGGCAGCCGGCCCCGCCGCTGGCGACCACGGGTATGGTGACGGCGCGAGCGACCACAGCCGTGATTTCCAGATCGTAGCCGTCCTTGGTGCCGTCGGCGTCCATCGAGGTGAGCACGATCTCGCCGGCTCCCAACCGCTCGACCTCTCGCGCCCAGGCGACCGCCTCCAGCCCGGTTCCTATCCGCCCGCCGTTGATATGCACTTCCCAGAATTCCTTGCCGTCTTTCTGCACCCTTTTCGGATCGATATTGACCACGATGCACTGGCTGCCGAACCGCCGGGCCGCCTGGCGGACCAGATCGGGATTTCGGCAGGCGGCCGAATTGATCGAGACCTTGTCGCTGCCGGCGATCAGCAGTGCCCGAATGTCCTCCAGCGTGCGGATGCCTCCCCCGACCGTCAGCGGCATGAAGATCACTTCGGCCGTCCGCCGGACCACGTCCAGGATGATGTCGCGTCCTTCGTGGCTGGCGGTGATGTCGAGGAAAACCAGCTCGTCGGCCCCCTCTTGCTCGTAGCGTTTGGCCACTTCGACCGGATCTCCGGCGTCGCGGAGATTCAGAAAGTTCGTCCCTTTGACCACCCGGCCTCGATTCACGTCGAGGCACGGGATAACCCGCTTGGCAAGCATGAAAAACCGTCGAAAAAGGCCTCTTCCACGTCAGCGATCGGGCGTGCGAGCCGCCCGGCATCCAAGCCCTCTACTGTAGTTGCACCCAGACTGCCGGTCAACACCCCGATGCAGCGGGTGCAAGATAGCCCGCTGGGGCTTTTTTGACGCGTAGGTCAGGGCTTGCCCTGACAGATTCTTCCTGCCGATTCTCCCGCCGACTGTTCGATCCCGTCAGGGCACGAAGCTCGATCCCGTCAGGGCAAGCCCTGACCTACGAAGGGGGCATTTCACGCCACACCCGGCGTGGTCAGTAACTCGGCCATGAACTCCGCACTCTGCTTTGCGATGCCCGGACTTTGGCTCTCGCGAGGCCCGGCGACGTTGAGCACGGCGACCTGCTCGTCTTCCAGCCAGCGACGGACCTCCGCGAACTTCGGCGGATCGTCCAAATCGACCACCAGGTGCGGCTTGCCGTGCTGTTGAGCCAGACGAAGCGTCAACTCGGTGCCCCCGGTGGGACGGCCGCGGCAGAGGATCAACGTGGCGTCGGAATCGAGCACGTTGCGCTGGGTCCGCACGGCATATTTCGGCGAGTCGGTTTCGGAAAGCTCGTAGCGGTCCGAAATTCGCCCGTCTTCGGCCAGCCGGCCGCGTGGGCACCAGCCGCCGTGGGCGATGCCGAGCGCCATCGCCGCATCGAGCGCCCCGCGATCCACGCCGGTCTGCCCGCCGGAAACGATCTTCATCCTCATCCTGCGGATCCGCGTCATCGACGATAGATCGTGCCGGTGTCCGGCCGAGCGGTGTACGTGCTGGAGGGAGCGTTGTCGTCGGGGAGCACGAGTTCGATGCCCGGACTGAGATAGTCGGGATCGTCGCCCAGCACGCCGCGATTGAGTTCGTGGATTTCCGGCCAGCGCGAGAGCTTGCCGAGTTCGTGCCGCGCGATGTCGGCCAACGTATCGCCTTCCTGGACCACGTAGGTCCGTCCGCCCATGTACGTGCTCACCGAATGGATGTTCGACGTGCGGTTGCGCAGGGTCTCCAGACGCCCCGGCTTGGGACACAGCCCGGGGTAGTCTCTCTCCAACTCGGCCACGCCGGGCACGGAAATCACGTCGCCGACAGCCAACTGGTTCGCCAGCGGAATCCGGTTGCGGTTGTGCTCGGCCAATGCCTTGAAGTAGTTCCCCGTGCCGTAAAGCCGCTCGGAAATCACCCAGTAGCTGTCGTTCGGCTGTACCGTATATTCGCCGTCGGGACCTTGAGAGTCGTAGGTGCCGTACGCGGGGTTGAGAGCCATGTGGTTGCCCGTGCCCGCGACCGGCCGGGCCGGAATCGAGAAAGGCTCGCTGGGATACAGGACGCGCGACGATGGCCCGTAGGTCGGGACTTGGCCGGTGGATGCCATGCCGGTCTGATATCCGTTCGCGCTGGGAGCGTCGTAAGCAGGCAATGCCGGAGGCCGCAACGATTCCGGATCCGAAGGGATCACCCGCATCGAATGGGTTTGCTGATCGGCCGTTGCGGTGCCCGGCGGCATCAGCCGGGAGGTATTCGCTTGCGAAGCGTCGGCGACGCCGCTGACGCCGACCGGGTCCCATGCGGTGGCGTTTTCCGCACCGGGTTGTTGCGAGTTGCTTGCGTAGGAGTCGTACGGCGTGACGGGCGGCGCCTCGCCCACCTCAGGCAAGGACATCACCTGATACGACTGGGGGGCGTTCGGGGGTGCAACACGAGGAGGTGCGATCTCCCTCAGGCCCGCGCCCGGCCCGGTTGCGTCGCTCAGCGAGTGCGGCGGCGTGCTGCTCGAGACAGCGCCGGCCGTCAGCACCATCGGCTCGGCGGGTGCAGGCCGCTTGTCGCCGTCCTTCTTCGAGTCGCCCGGGGCTCCAGGCGCCTCCGCACTCCTATCGTTCGAAGCAGAAGTTTCCGAATCGTCGCCCGAGCCGCTCAAGCGCCGGGCCAAGACCACGCCGAAGGTGATCAACAAGATCAAGATGACCGCTAGACCGATTTTGGCTTCCTTACCCATCTTTTCGCCTCCTTGCTGAAGAGGGTCGATTTACTCGAAAAACCTACGCTAATCCGTTCTTTCGGCAACTCGCAACTTCGCACTGCGCGACCGGGGATTTCGGGCGACTTCGTCCGGGTCGGGACGAATCGGCTTGCGCGTCAGCGGCTCGAGCCGGTCGTCGTCACGAAACGCCTCTTTCACCAGACGGTCTTCCAACGAATGGAAGCTGATCACCACCAGACGTGCTTGCGGTGCCAGGCAGCCGGGCATTCGCCGCAAGGCGATTTCCAGCGATTTCAATTCGTCGTTGACCGCGATCCGCAACGCCTGAAAGGTTCGCGTCGCCGGATCGATCCGCTCGGCGCCCCGCCGGCGCGGCACGCAACGGCGGACCAGTTCGGCCAACTCCGCTGCCGTTTCGATCGGCTTCTCGCGACGCCGCGCGACGATGGCCCGTGCGATCTGCCGGCTGTATCGTTCTTCCCCGTAGCGGTAGATCAAGTCGGCAAGGTGTTGAGCATTCAGCCGATTCACCAGCCGGCCGGCCGGTTCGCCCCGGGTTGGATCGAACCGCAGATCGAGCGGCCCTTCGGCGGCGAAGCTGAAACCCCGCTGCGTATCGGCCAGTTGGTCGCTGGATACTCCCAAATCCAACACGATGCCGTCCACTTGTGATATTTCCACTTGTTCGAGCACTTCCGGCAGTTCGCAGAAATTGGCCCCAGCCAGCTTCACCGGCATGCCCGCCAGGTTCCGCTCGGCCGCGGCGATCGCGTTGGGATCACGGTCCAGCGCGATCAGCAGTCCATTCGGTGCGATCCGCTCGGCCAATGCCCGCGCGTGGCCGCCGCCACCCAATGTCCCGTCGACGATCGTCATGCCCGGCTTCGGGTCGAGCCATCGGACGACCTGGTCCAACATAACGGGCACATGGGCCGGCGAGGCATTGGTCATCGGCACTGAGCGAACGCTTCTCCGTCGAATTCATCAGTTCGCAACGGCCGGCCGGTGCGGGAGGGTGGCCGGCTTCTGTCGTGCAGTGCGGGAAACCGCAGACGTGTTGGTGTTGGCTTGTCCATCGAATCCGAAAAGCAAAAACACCCGCCTCAGGCGCTTCCCTGCGCCCGTGCGAGGTCGAGTGCTCGCGGACGTCACGTCGACAAGGCGACGACGGTCTCCGCAATTACGGCAGGGCGGTATCCTTCCCCCTGCCCGTGAGAACGAACCTCGCCTTGGCATGGGCGAAGCAACCACGCCGGCCGGTGGCCGCGAACCGGCGTCGCTGTTCTCACGCGTACCCAAACCGACGGACGGATCTGGTTCGTTTCTCCTTCGCGATAACGGCTTTCGAATGTCGCTCTCTCCGCGCGCGGCCGGCCAAGGGTTGCCGCGACGGCGGAGAGATCAAATAACCTCGGGGCCACGAAACGCAGCCTCGGCGATTTCGTCGTAATGGGGCTGTTTCTCGGCCAAGTACGCTCTCCAACGCTTCGCCGCCCAAATCTCCACGTGGTCCCGGACGCCCAAGAGCACGACTTCCTTTTCCAACCGGCCCAGTTCGGCCAACTCCTGGGGGATTCGCACTCGACCTTGACCGTCCAGTTCCACGCGCTGGGCCTGCGCGAAGAAAAGGCGAACGAACGTCCGCACGTCCTGCTTCGTCGGCGAGACACCCGCCAACCGCTCGGCCAATCGCCCGAATGCTTCCTCCGTGTACAGTGCCAACGACGCATCCGTTCCCGGGGCTAAAACCAAACCCCCTCCCTCGGGGCATTCCAGGGCGATTCGCACGGGTTTGGGAATCGCCACTCGCAGCTTCTCGTCGACCGATCGGCTGAACGTTCCCGTCAGGAGCATGGTCTACCACTCTTCCCCACAAGGACCCACCAGGCCCCAAAGATAGCCACTTCGCGAATTGCGTCAAGCCGGTTTTTCGGCGCAAAAATGCCACTTCGACCACGAGCGTTTTCCTAGGTCTTGAACCGGTCGCGACTTCCACCAATCGGCCGAGACGCAAGTCTTGGAAAAGTTTTTTCGCGATTTCGCATTTGCCCCGCGCCCAGGGCTTTCGGGGCCTCGGTCGGGCGTGGGTGAGGGGATCTGGTTGCCGGTGCGAAGCCGCGAGCGGCTGTCCCCCTGACGGATGAAGAATCGGGGACTTATACTCATTTCCAGCCTGGAGGTAAAGTTCAGCTTGCCGGTCCCGGGAATGAAACGATGATGGGTGAACTCGACCAATACGACTACGAACTGCCGCGGCGGCTGATCGCACAGTCGCCCGCAGCCCGTCGGGTCGACGCGAGGCTGCTGGTCGTCGATCGATCGCGCAATTCATTGACGCACAAGCACATACGCGATCTTCCCGAGTTGCTTGGCCCGAAGGATTGCCTGGTGGTCAACGACACCCGCGTCGTTCCGGCGCGGCTGGTCGGCCGTCGCACCCGAACCGGAGGTCACTGGGAGGGGCTGTTCTTGGAGGCCGATGCCGCAGGATTATGGCGGCTGATGTGCAAGACACGGGGAAAGCTGGCCGAGGACGAGACGATCACCCTGATAGGCGCGGTCGGGAAGGAAGACATCCGCCTGCGATTGGCCGCCAAGCAGCCCGACGGGACCTGGATCGCGCGTCCCGAATCGCACGAGGAGACCCTGGCTTTACTTCAGCGCGTCGGTCGGGTCCCTCTGCCGCCGTACATCCGCAAGGGGGAGATGGTCGAGGCGGATCGCCGGCACTACCAGACGGTCTACGCCGAGAAGCCCGGCGCGATTGCTGCCCCCACCGCCGGCCTGCACTTCACCAGGTCGCTCTTGAGAAAACTCGAAAACCGCGGGACGACGATCTGCCGGCTGACCCTGCACGTCGGGCCGGACACCTTCCGCCCCATCACCACCGAGTCGCTGGCCGAACACGAGATGCACTCCGAATGGGGATCGATCGACCGGGAGAATGTGGACAAAATCCTCGAATGCCGGAGTCGAGGCGGCCGTGCGATCGCGGTGGGCACCACGTCGGTCCGTCTGCTGGAGACCTCCGCCTCCTCGGGAACGCTCGAACCCTTTACCGGCCGCACCGACCTGTTCATCCGGCCGCCGTACCGGTTCCATGCGATCGACGCCCTGCTGACGAATTTCCATCTTCCCCGCACGACGCTGTTGGTGCTGGTGCGGACCTTCGGCGGCGAAGAGCTGATCAAGCGGGCGTACGAGGAAGCGATCCGCGAAGAGTACCGCTTCTACAGCTACGGCGACGCGATGTTGATTCTGTAGATGCCTCGTCAACGAATCGGGCAATCCGTATACTTGGGTTGCAGACGAAGTTCGCGCCCCCGTGATTCGCACCCAATCGAAAGGAATCTTTCGTGTCCGACGTCAAGACCGAACGCGTGATGGTCGTGCCCACCGAGTTGTTCCGCCGGCTGGGGTACTTTCAGGGGTTCACCGGCGAAGTGGATCGTTACCTCGAAGAGTTGCTCAGCCCGCAACACACGCAGTACCGGCCGCGCGGAGAGGTCGAAGGCGATCCGGGTTTCAAACAATTGATCCCCTACGTGATCTTCCGCCATACCGACGCCCACGGACGCGAAACCGTGTTTCAATACACCCGGGGTTCCGGCATGGGCGAAGGCCGGCTGCACCGCAAGCACAGCGTCGGCATCGGCGGGCATATCTCGGCCGTCGATGCGGACGGCGACAACGACGGCACGCCGTATGAAGAAGGGATGCGCCGCGAGCTTGAAGAAGAAGTGCAGATCGACACGCCGTACACCGCCCGTTGCGTGGGCCTGATCAACGACGACCGGACCGAAGTGGGCAGCGTTCACTTGGGCGTGGTCTACATCTTCGACGTCGAGCGGCCCGACGTGCGGCCCAACGAACCCGAGATCATCCAGAGCGGCTTCCGGCCCGTCGACGAGATCCTGGCCGACATGACGGGCTTCGAGACCTGGTCGGAGATCTGCGTGCGGGCATTGTTCGAAGAGTCATGATCCAAAAACCCGTCTACATGGACAACCACGCGACCACCCGGGTCGATCCGCGGGTGGTCGAGGCGATGCTGCCGTACTTCGGCGAGAAGTTCGGAAACGCCGGCAGCGCGGGCCACCCGTTCGGCTGGGCCGCCAAGGACGCGGTCGATGCGGCCAGGAAGACGATCGCCGCCGCCGTGGGCGCCCGGGACAAGGAAATCGTCTTCACCAGCGGGGCCACCGAGAGCAACAACCTGGCCATTCGCGGCGCGGCCGAGAAATATCGGGACAAGGGCAACCATCTTGTCAGCGTCGTGGCCGAACATCGCTCCGTGCTCGATCCGCTGGAAAGGCTCCGGCATCGCGGCTTCGAAGTCACGCTGCTGCCGGTGATCCGGGCTCCGGACGAGCGGGCCGGCCGAATCCTCGCGCGGCAAGTGGCCGATGCGATTCGCGACGAAACGATCCTCGTCTCGGTGATGTTGGCCAACAACGAAATCGGCGTGATTCAGCCGCTGGAAGAACTCGGGCCGTTGTGCAAGGAGCGAGGCGTTCTGCTGCACACCGACGCGACGCAGGCCGTCGGCCGCACTGCGATCGACGTGCAGCGGCTCGAGGTCGACCTGATGAGCTTCTCCGCCCACAAGATCTACGGGCCGAAGGGAATCGGGGCCTTGTACGTGCGGCGCCGCGCCCCTCACGTGCGTCTGGAGCCGATCATCGAGGGCGGCGGCCAAGAGGGCGGGCTGCGCAGCGGGACGCTCAACGTGCCGGGGATCGTCGGATTTGCCCGAGCCATGGAACTGGTCTTGGAGGAGATGGTCGCCGAGCAAGAGCGGCTTCGCGGCCTGCGAGATCGACTTTATGCGGGGCTTTCGGCCGCCGTATCGGGCGTGACCCTCAATGGCCCCGCGCTGGAACTGCCCGAGTTGCGGCTGGCCGGCAATCTGAACGCGAGTTTCGCGAATATCGACGGCGAGGCCCTGTTGATGAGCATGAAGGATTTGGCCTTGAGCTCCGGCAGCGCCTGCTCGTCGGCCAGTCCGGAACCGAGCCACGTGCTGCGGAGCCTGGGCATCGGGGAAGACTCGACCCGCGGAGGTGTCCGATTCGGCCTGGGCCGGTTCAACACGCCCGAGGAGGTGGAATTCGCCGTCGAGGTGATCGCCGAAACGGTCGCGCGTCTGCGCCGGCTGAGCGGCTTCTTGAAGTAGCTCCTTGGATTTCCGCTTCGTATTTGCTAGTATTATAGGAGTTGGATCCTGGATCAGACATTCTACAGGAGATTATTGAACCGATGGCCATCACGATCACCGAATCCGCCGCAGCCGAGGTGAAGCGGTACATGCAAGAACAGAACGTCGAAGAAGGGGCCTTCTTGCGGATGAGCGTCGCCGGGGGTGGATGTGCCGGACTGCAATACACGCTGGGTTTCCAGACGGACTTCGACTCGAAGCTCGACGCGAAGTTCGAACACCACGGCGTGTCCCTGGTCGCCCGCAAGAAAATGGCGTTGCACCTGGACGGCACGAAGATCGACTTTCAGGACGGTCCGACGGGCCGCGGTTTCTCGATCGACAACCCCAGCGTCCCCCGCGGTGGTGGCTGCCCCGGATGTGGGGGCTACTAGCACCAAACGATTTTTCGGCGCTTTGGCGTTAGGCCTGGAACGTCACGGTGGGTGGCACGCCCTGAGGAACGAAGGGCGTGGTATGCCGGGAAAACACGCCCTTCGTTCCTCAGGGCGTGCCACCCCGGAGTTGACCGCAACGAAGTCAAGAAACCCTTTCGTGCTATTCTTGGGGTGACATTTCCCGGGCCGCGGCATACCTGTACTATGAGGACCCCAGACGCCGAGAGCAGCGCCCTTCTCTCCGTCGACGAGTTGATTTCACGTATCCTGCGTGGACACACCGAGTTCTACGAAGAGATCATTCGGCGCTACCAGCAGGACGTGCTGCAGGTTGTCAGTGGCTTGTTGTACGACCGGGGTCCCGCCGAAGATCTGGTTCAGGAAGTCTTTGTCAGTGCGTACTTCGCCCTGGCGCGGTTTCAGACGCAGAGCGACTTCCGGCCGTGGATTCGCACGATCGCCCGCAACGCCGTCCGCGAAGAGTTGCGGAAGAAGGCGCGTTACGACCGCCGGCTGCGAACCTACGGCGAGATGTTCGGCACCCGCTTGGCCGACGACGGCGGGGCCGCTTTGCACGAGGAGACGCTCGCAGAGTCCTTGCGAAGATGCGTGGATCGCCTGCCCGACCGGCAGGCCACCGCGATCCGTTTGCGATACGATCAGGGGGAGACGATCGAAGCCATCGCGACGACTTTCGGAACGTCCAACGGCGCGATCCGTAATCTGTTGTGTCACGCGCGGGCCAGCCTCCGCGAGTGTACGCAGAGGGAGATGAATCAGCCATGAATCGCGTGGAACAGCTTACGCTCGATCTGCTCGACGGGGTCTTGGACGGACCCGGTTTGGATGAACTCCAGCGGCTTTTGGCCGCCGACCCGACGGCCCGGGCGATCCACTTCGGCCTGTGCGAGCAGGAAGCCGCACTGCGGGGTCGGCTTTCGGCGTTCGACGTGAGTCGTCGGGCGATGGATCGAGTTCGCGGGGCGATGGATCGAGTTCGCGGGGCGTTGGGCCAAAGTGCCACCCGGCAAACCGACGGTAGTGCTCAGCAGTTCGGCCAGGTGCTTTCGTCCCCGCCGGTGCCGGGCGAAGTCGCCTCGCCGCCACCGCCGGGGATTCCCGGTAGAGACTTTCCGACCACGGGCGTTCCCCCCGGGGGTATTCCGGCCGGTTTCCTAGCCGGCGGGATGTTTGCTTCGCCGCCGAGCCGAGGCGTGTCGTCGGCCGGTTTTCCGGGGCCGGGGGTCTCGACTCCGAGTGTTCCGGCGAGTCGGATTCCCGCCCCGCCACCGCCTTGGGCCCCGGCGAGTTCACCCGCCGCTCTGCCCGAGCTTCATCTTGCGGAGCAAGATGGCTACAAACACCCTTGGGCCCCGATGGGATCGCCCGCCGCTCTGCCTCCGAATTTCGGTGCGGGGAGCGGACCGCCGGTGCCTGTCGAAACCGCGGTGGCGCCGCCGCCGGGAATTCCGGCCGCCGAGCCATCGGGCGACCTGCCGCTGGTCGACGAAGGCGCCGCCCTCGAAGAGCCCTCGCGCTTGGCGAGTTTCTACCAGAGCATCAGTGCGGGCCTTTACTCGATGCTGATTCACCTGGCCGGCATGATCCTTCTCGCGGCGTGGGCCGTGCCCCAGATCCGAGAGGCGATCGTCACGCCGCTGTTGGTTTCCGTCGAGCCGGAGGAGATGCGGCTGGAAGAGGAGCGGCCGTTCGAGACCGTTCTGCTGGACGAGTCGGTGCTGCCGAGCACGGAGTTGACGTTTGCCGATATGACCACTCCGCTCCCCGGCGGGGAGGGCCTGCTGACGTCGGACTTCAGCCTGAAGAACCCGGATACGGACCTGCTCAGCGATGACTACCTGGGCCCGGAGCCGACGGCGGACTGGGCGATTGATCACGCCGCCCGCAACGGCGGCCTGCTGACGGTCTTGCCCGAGAAAACGGTCGGCGTGGGCCGGGTCGTGGTCGACGATTACCAGCAGGCCCTGGACCGCATCACCCAGGAGATCCTGCGGATGCTGGCCAAGCGCAACGTGCTGGTGATCTGGTGCTTCGATCAATCGGAGAGCATGAAGGACGACCAGCAGGAGATCCGCGACCGCATCGAGCGGGTCTACGCCGAACTGGAGATGGCCGGGGCGACCAAGAGCGACGCCTTGACCACCGCCGTGACCAGCTTCGGCAGCGACTTCATGGTACACACTCCCATTCCGACGGCCGAGCCCGCAGAAATCCGGGCCGCGATCGACGCGGTGCCGGTCGACTCGTCGGGCGAGGAGATGATGTGCCGCGCCGTGGCCCGATCGATCTTCCTGCACCGCAAGTACTCGCAACTGCACGACCGGCAGATGGCGCTGATCCTGGTGAGCGACGAGTCGGGCAACCGGGAAGAGAACGACATGTACCTGGAGCCGACGATCGGCCAGGCGTTGGCCGCCCGCTGCAAGGTCTTCGTGCTGGGACGCGAGGCCGTGTTCGGCTATCCGGTGGCCCACGTCCGCTGGGTCCATCCGGAGACGGGCCGCGAGCACTGGCTGCCGGTGGACCGCGGGCCGGAGACGGCGTTTCCCGAGCAGTTGCAGACCGAGGGGTTCGAGCAGCGCACCGACGCCCATCCCAGCGGTTTCGGCCCGTACGGTCAGTCGCGTCTGGCGTGGCGGACCGGCGGGATCTTCTTCATGCTGCCCAGTATCGAGTCGGATCTGGTCCGCGGCGAGAAGCGTCGATACGCTCTGGAGGCCATGCAGCCGTACCAGCCCGATTTGCGTTCGTGTTCGGAGATCGTTCTGGACCGCGATCGGAGCCTGTTGCGGACGCTGGTCATGAAGATCGTTTACGATCTCGATCCCACTCGGAAGGATGTGGCCAAGTGGATGAACGTCCGCATGAGCTTCTCCTCCGACTTCGAGGAGTTCCAGCGCCAGGTTCGCGAGGCGAGCATGAACGCGAACCACTACTTCACGGGCGTCCAGCGCGGGATCGAAGCCCTGGAAAAGCAGCGGCCGGCTCGCGAAGAGGAACCGTCGCGGCGATGGAAGGCGAACTACGACCTGGTCCGCGCCCAGCTCGAATCGTACGGCGCCCGGACGCACCTGTATCGTTCCGCGTTGGAATCGGCGCTGGAGAAGCTCGACCAGACGCCCACCACCCTGCCGGGCAACAAGCGCCTGGTGGCTTGGAAAGTCCGCCAGAGCCAGGAAGTGCCCATGGACGATCTGGCGATGGAGATGATCGAGCGTTCACGAAGGCTCTATTTGCACGTGATCAAGAACCATCCGGGTACGCCTTGGGCCGCCCGGGCCGAATGGGAACTGAAGCGGGACTTCGGTTTCCCCGGGGCGAGTGCCTTGGCCGACATGGACCCGGCGTCCTATGAGATCGAAGACTGGACCGAGGGCGGTGACGTCACGAACCACCTGGCCTCGGCCGCAGCGCCCGGAGTTGGGGTCGGAACGGGAGTCGGGGTTGGCGAAGGGGTCGGGACGGGAACCGGCGTGGGTGTCGGCGTTGGCGGCGGTGGCGGTGGCGGGGCCGGAACGGGAGTAGGCGTAGGAATCGGCGTGGACGAGAGTTGGGGCTTGGCACTCTATCCGGCCGTGGAAGTCGTGCCCGAATACCGCACGCCTCCACCCCCACGCCCTGCCGGCAGCGGCGGTGGCGGCCCTCGTCCCAGCGGCGGCGGAGGAGGTCCTCGGCCTTCACCCCCGCCCAAACTCTGACGATTTTGCAGCCGGTCGACCTCGGGCTCCAAACGAACCGGCTGATTCTCCCCTCGGTTGTGCAGGTCATGCTTCAGCATATGGCGGCGGAGCCACAACCAAGCATTGAGGACGTTTCCTCAATGATGAGAGACCATGGCATGGTCGCGACGGTGATGATCGTGGACGCGGCCTTTGCCACGCTGGCGTTATCGCCGGCATGGTCCTCGACGGCCCAAGTCGGTCCATATCGTTCTATTCACATCGTTTTCCCACGCGATTTCCGACTGGAGGAAAACAAACCGACTTGACCGCGGGGGAAGCTTCCGCGAATAATTCAACGAGCAAGGCTTTGTTGGTTTGTGCGGACAATAGATGGTTGCCCGTTTATTGCCGGCAGAATCATCACGGCCGACAGGTCCGTCAATGGCGCTACGATTGGCTTGGCTGCTACAGTCGGAAGAAAGTTGCTAAAGTCTTAGCCCGATTTGGGGCGATGAAAGTCATCGGAAGGTTTGCTTCACCACGGAGTTGTTGCGTGGACGACTCCGCTGAGGGAGCAGATCGCAGGGGGGAACCTGCCTTGAAGGCCATGCCTTGACGGTCCGCCATAGACTCTCCACGGCGGACGGTCGGCACGTCTCTCCCTGTTTCCGTCTGTAGTTCGCCGGGCAGTTATGACGGGAGTTTTTGGGATTCGTACTGGGGTGATTGAAACGCACCTTCTCTATTTTACGGATTTTCTCTGGCTTCCGGATGACTGGGTTGACGATGTGATAAGTACGGCGCGGATCAGAGGGAGCTGAACCACGACCAAGGAGAAGCGAATTACGTAAGGCCCCGACCCAGATGACTGTGGATTTTCGGCCGGCGGGATGGAACGAACCCAACGGAAAGTTCCGCAGTCAAGGGGCGATGAAGTCTCGGCGGGGATGAGCATTCCCACCGAGACACAACCAAAACCAATGTGAATAATTCGGAGAGCCTGCGATGAAGGTCTTCACAACTGGTCAGGTCGCCAAGATCTGCAAGGTGGCCCCACGCACCGTTAGCAAGTGGTTCGACTCGGGCCGGCTGAGGGGATACCGTATCCCCGGATCGCAAGACCGACGCATTCCCCGGGAATACCTGATCAAGTTTCTCAAAGAGCACGGAATGCCGTTGGGTGACCTGGAAGATGAGGCGATGGCCAAAGTGCTCATCGTGGCTCAGGACCAGGTCTTGATCGAAAACGTCAAGCGTGAACTTCCGCTGGAACGCTCGTTCAAAGTAGCCGTCGCCGCCAGTGGGTTCGACGCCGGGATTCAAGCCGAGAGCTTCCACCCGGACTGTATTATCGTTGATTTCTCGATCGGTCGCACCGAATCGCTGCAGATTTGCCAGAATCTCCGCCGCAACAGCGAGTTTGCGGAGGTGATTCTGATTGCCTTGCTGCCGGACGACGGCAGCTCGACCAGCTTCGACCGTTCCAGCATCAACGAAACGTTCAAGAAACCGTTCGACGCCGCACTGCTGGCGGAGCGTTTGCGGACACTGATCGGTGCGAAAAAAGAACTCGTTTAGGGTGGATCCTCCTGGTGAGGTCGAACCCTAACGACATACTCCAATTCGCCGATTCACCTAACCCGTCGCGGTCGGACCCCCGCGACGGATAATTTTTTTCTTGGCGATGGTCTGGTACGATTTCGGTGCCGATCTCGCCAGGATGCCTTGTCTCGCCCGATTGCACCAGCCGAGTCCGTCGTACGGGCAAGGCGCTGCTGGGGCTTTCATGTTGGGCGTCTCGCGGCGACGGGTCGTCATTCACCGAGCCGGCACGGTGACCGGTGGCGGGACCCCCTCGCGTTGGCCTTGGATTATGCCCCGGCAATGCCCGCGCTCGGAATCGGCTCTCGACGTGCGAAAATACAAGGCTAAAATCAAAGTTGTCAATTATCCGCACCCCCCCCCGATACGATGGCGTCAGATGAGCCGGTTAAGTCATTTTGACGACCAAGGGGCCAGTCGGATGGTGGACGTCGGTGCCAAGCAGGTCACGGTTCGTGAGGCCCGAGCGAGTGCTCAGGTGCGAATGAGACCGGAAACGCTGGAATTGGTCCGCAAAGGTAAACTGGCCAAGGGGGACGTCTTGGAGGTTGCCCGCCTGGCCGGTATCATGGCGGCTAAGCGAACGGCGGATATGATCCCCCTGTGCCATCCGCTGCCGTTGGATGCGGTGACCGTATCGTTCGATTTTCCCGACGCGGTTACCATTGCCATCGAGTCCACCACTCGAGCCACGGCCCGCACGGGAGTCGAAATGGAGGCTCTGGTTGCGGTAAGTACGGCTGCCTTGACGATCTATGATATGTGCAAGTCGGTCGATCGGGCGATGGTCGTCGAGCAGATTCGACTGGAAGAAAAGTCAGGAGGAAAGAGCGGGCATTTCGTCCGGCCGTCGTGAGGTCGGCCAGGCAGCCCTGGCCGCGAGCAACGGCAGTCCGCCGCCGGGTAGGAGAGGCGTTCATGAAGCAGTTGACGACGGATCTCGAGCGGATACCGCAGGCTTTGGACGCCTTGTACGCGCCGATTCGCAAGGAACTCGACGAAGTCGAAGACCTGCTTCAAGAGGAACTCCGTAGCGACTATCCCTTCGTCGACCGTCTGGCCCGGCACGGTTTTCGCCTCGGGGGCAAACGGATGCGTCCCGCGCTGGTACTGTTGTCGGCCAAGGCTACCGGCGAGTTGAAGCGGGAACACCTGGTGCTGGCCGCCGTGGTCGAGTTGATCCACACGGCCACGCTCATTCACGACGACGTGCTCGACGAAGCCACCCTGCGGCGGCATCTCGACACGGTCAACGCCCGCTGGGACAACGAAACCAGCATCTTGCTGGGCGACTATCTGTTCACGCGTTCGATCTGCATGGCCAGTGCCGTCGACGGTTCGTTCGCCTGCCGCACGATCGGCCAGGCGACGCAGACGATGTGTCAGGGGGAGTTGCGGCAGATGGCCAGCCGCGGCAATTTCGATTTGACCGAGGAAGAGTACCTCGATATCGTCGCCGACAAGACGGCCGCGTTGACCGCTTGCTGTTGCCGGCTGGGTGCCCATTACGCCGGCGCTGCGCCTCAGACGCGCGACGCCATGACCCGTTTCGGACGGTACTTGGGCATCGCCTTCCAGATCGCCGACGACGTGCTCGACTTCACCGGCGAAGAAAGGGCTACCGGGAAGTCCTTGGGAACCGATCTGGCCAAGCAGAAACCCACGCTGCCGCTGCTTCGCTTGCTGAGTCAGGCTTCCGAGCACGAGAAGGCGCAGATCCTGGCCGTGCTGGCTTGTAGCGGCAATCATCACCGTGAGGCTTTGCGGCCCTGGCTGGAACGGTTCAGCGCATTCTCGTACGCTCGCGACAAAGCGATCGTCTACACGCAACGCGCCGTCGACGAGTTGAAGCCGCTTCCCGCCACTCCCGTCCGCGACATACTCACAAGGCTCACCGACTTCGTCGTGGCCCGGAAGCAATAGCCCGGGGCGCAGCGGCCCGGAGTCGATTGTCTCCGGATATGCTCTCCGTCACGCCCATTGCAGTTCGGGCGCCGGTTTCCGCCGCCTTCACGCAAGCGGCGCTCACCCCTTGCATTGGCTGGCTATTCGAGAATCGGCGGCTATAATAGGTGAACGGTCTTTCCCGGAGGCGACCGACTCCGGGAAAGACCGCTGCTTGCAGGGACGACCGGCAACGGCGGTCGATACAACCGAGCAGGCTATGCGCAACCACAGAAGGGAGAGAACAGTCATGCACACCCGTTGTTTCTCAGCGAAGACGATGGTCTTACCCGCAACCCTGTGGATGCTTGTGGCGTTGGCCCAAGCAACTCGGCCGGCCGTGAGCGAAGCCGGCCCGACCGACAGACCGAATATCCTGTTCATCATGTCGGACGACCACGCCGCCCACGCCGTCGGCGCCTACAACGGCCGCCTGGCAACACTCGACCCCACGCCGGTCATCGACACGCTGGCCAAGGAAGGGATGCTCTTCGAGAACTGTTTCGTCACCAACTCGATTTGCACGCCGAGTCGGGCGTGCATCATCACCGGCCAGTACAGCCACGTCAACGGCGCCCACACGCTGGACGGCCGGATCCCGCCGGAGCAACAGTACCTGGCCATCGAGATGAAGAAGGCCGGCTACCTCACCGCGGCGATCGGCAAGTGGCACCTGAAGGAGGAACCGAATTTCGACTACTACAAGGTCCTTCCCGGCCAGGGAAGCTACATCGACCCGTCGTTCAAGGAAAAGACGGCCGGCGCCTGGCCCGACAACGTCGTCCACATGCAGGGCCATTCCTCCGACTGCATCACCGACAGCACGCTCCGGTGGTTGAAGGATCGCGACAGGAGCAAGCCGTTCTTCCTGATGCACCACTACAAGGCCCCGCACGACATGTTCACCAACGCCCCACGGTACGAAACGTACTTGGAGGACGTGGAGATCCCCGAACCGGAAAGCATGTGGAAACAGCCCGATTTCGGCTCGATCGCCACCCGCGGGCACGAGGACGAGTGCTATCGGTTCATCGGCACGTCGATCGGCCGACGGCACGTCTTCCGCAACTACACCAAGAGCTGGGCAAAAGATCCGGCTCTTTCGGACGAGGCCGCCCAACACATGGCCTACCAGACCTATCTCAAGAAATACCTCCGTTGCGTCAAGGGCGTCGACGACAACCTCCAGCGGCTGTTCGACTACTTGAAGGAAGAGGGCATCTACGACAACACCGTGATCATCTACACCGGCGACCAGGGCTTCATGCTCGGCGAGCACGACTACATGGACAAACGCTGGATGTACGACGAATCGCAACGGATGCCGTTTCTGATCCGATACCCCAAGGCCATTCCGGCCGGCGTCCGGACCGACGCCATCATCGAGAACGTCGACTTCGCCCCGACGATGCTCGATTTCGCCGGCGTCAAGACTCCCGAGTATATGCAAGGGCGAAGCTTCAAGAGCATCTGCCAGTCCGGCGACGAGCCCGCCGGCTGGAAACAGGCCGCGTACTATCGCTACTGGATGCACATGGCCCACCACTGGAATCCCTCGCACTTGGGCATCCGCACCAAGCAGTACAAGCTGATCTACTACTACGGATGCGATATGCAGGGAGGCAACCGAACGCCGCCGGGCTGGGAACTCTACGACCTGGCGAAGGACCCCCGCGAGGTCAACAACGTTTACGACGATCCGCAGTACGCCGAAGTCGTCGAGACGCTGAAGAATCAGCTACGCGAACTCCGCCGGGAAATCAAGGACACGGACGAGAATTTCCCGGAAATGAAGAAGGTCATCGAGGAATTCTGGGAGTACGACGAAGCCGCGCGGCAAGAGGCAATCCGGATTTCCCGCGAATATGCCGATCGCGAAAGAACCCGAATGCAGCGCAAAAGCCCACCAAAATAAGAAAAACGGGGACATGACTCGTAGCGTTCACACCGCGGAAACCACATGCCGTATGCCGTTTAGCGGGTGGGCTTGCCCGCCGTGTGGACCGTTCGGCTTCTCGTTCAAGTCCACGGCGGGCAAGCCCGCCCGCTAAACGGACAACCGTCGCAACAGCACGTTTCGGCACTAACGCCCCGCCGCCCAGCGGATACCCCGGGCGAGGATCTCCGTGAACATCGGGTTCTCCCAGGCCTTCGCGTCGTGGCCGAGCATCAGATAGAACACCCGGCTCTTGCCGTAGTCCTTCACCCAGGCCAATTCCGGATCGTTCTTCGGATGGTCCGTCTTCAACAGCAGCTTCACGTCCGGCGCCGTGTAGTAGCTGTTGTAGGTCTCGTCGTGGATCTCGAAATCCTTCAGTCCCCGGGTGATGGGGTGTTCCTTGTCGACTACGGTCACCGCGAGGTCCTCGCCGTGCGACCAGCCCGACTTCGCGTACTGCTGGCCGTCGATCTCGCAGGGAGCGAACACGAACTTGCCGCCGATGATCTTGCGGAACTCGTCCCAATCGCGGTGGGCGCCCATGTTGTGGTGCAATGACACCACGCCGATGCCCTCGTTCAGCAGGGCCACCAGCGCCTTCTGCTGCTCGGGCGTGATCTTGCCGACCATGTCGTACATCACCACGGCGTCGTATTCTTTCTCCAGCCCCGGCTTGAGCAGATCGGCCGACTCGGGCAGCGGGGCCTTGGTATACTCGACGTTCGCCATTTTGTCGAACATGGCGAAGAAGGGCTCCTGCTCGAAGCCGTGCCCGCCGAAGGTCAACAGGATGCGGATCTTGCCCTCCGCTTTCGGCTCCTCGGCAACGGCCCGGGCGGCCAGCGCGGAAGCGACAATCGCGAACAACAGCATTGATTTGGCGAAATACTTCATGGCAGGAAACTCCGGGGCAATGTGGGGATGACAGAGGCAGATCGGCCGACACCGATTCTACGGCTACTCTACGGGCCGGAAACCGCCGCGTCAAGCAAAGGCCGGAGTCACTCCAACACGGCGCCCCCCAGAACGAAGGGGGCGCCTCTGTTTCGTGCAGACGCCACATCACCTACAATAAATGTCTGTGCAACTTGTGCAGGCCGCTTGCCGAAGAAACTCGGCGGCACCTTACCCTTGCAGGAGGATTTGCGATGAGGAGCGATTCGCGTTGGCCGCGGCTGTTGAAACGGCTGGCCGGGACTTGCCTGGTCTTCTGCGGCCTTTGTGCGGTACCCATGGTGGCGTGGGCCGAACCTGCCGGGTCGTTTACGATCCCTGCTTGGGCCTTCGATCGTGGAAACGCCAAGACGTTTACTACGAATTGGGCCGACGCCGAGCCGATGGTGGCCTTTGGCGGCGACTCGCCGGTCGTGGTCGAGTACGACATCGATTTTCCGGTCTCGGCCGAGTACACGTTGAGCATCTGCTACGCCGCCGAGGCCGCCCGGCCCGTGGAGGTTTTCCTCGACGAAAAGAGTCTCGGCCAAGGCTGCCGGACCGCCACCGGCGGTTGGAACACCGGCGGGGCCAAATGGGAGGAGACCTGCAAGCTTCGGATGTACCCGGGCGAACAGACCATCAAGCTGGTCCGCCGCGAGGCGTTCCCGCACGTGGTCAGCCTGCGGTTCGACTCGGACACGCCGTTCCCCCAAGAGTGGAAACTCGATCGCCCCAACGCCCGGAAGCTCGACACCCCGCCGCCGGCACCGCGCGCGGAGCGCTACGCGCCGCAGTACGTCGAGACGGCCGCACTGCGCAGGGCACTGGTCGACCTGACGGACAGCTTCGGCCCGCAGTATCCCGGCGGACCGGAGTATCTTGCCCGTTTGGATGCGTTGGAGGCGAAGCAGAAGGATCTCCAAAACGCCACAGCCGACGAACAGACGCCGATCACCGAAGCCCTGATCGCCCTACGTCGCGAGGCCCTGCTGGCCAATCCCCTGCTCGACTTCGACAGGCTGCTGCTGGTCAAGCGGGGCGCGGGTTCTCCCAAGCTGGGCCTGCCGCAGAATTGGCAGAGCAACTCCTGCCTGCCGAAGAGCGGCTTCGACGATTCGATCGAGGTCCTCTCGCCCGTCGGTCCGGACGGCGAAATCACCACGCTCTACAAGCCCGAGGGCGGCCGGTTCGTCGGCGACGTGGACCTCGATTTCAACGCCGAGAAAATGCTCTTCTCCATGCCCGGCGGCAATAACCGCTGGCAGATCTGCGAGATTCGCGCCGACGGCAGCGGCTTGCGCGAGCTGACCGGCGAGCAGCCCGACGTCGACAGCTACGACGCCTGCTACCTGCCCGACGGCAAGATCATCTTCACCTCCAGCGCGTGCTTCATCGGCGTGCCGTGCGTCTACGGCAGTTCGCACGTGACGGTCAACTACCTGATGGACGCCGACGGCAAGAACATCCGCCAGCTCTGCTTCGACCAGGAGCACGACTGGTGCCCCACGGTGCTCAATAACGGCCGCGTGCTGTACTCCCGGTGGGAATACACCGACACGCCGCACGCCAACACCCGACTGCTGTTCCACATGAATCCCGACGGCACGGGACAGATGGAGTATTACGGGAGCAATTCCTATTGGCCCAACTCGTTCTTCTATACGCGGCCCATCCCCGACCACCCGACGAAGGTCGTGGCCGTCATCGGCGGGCACCACGACAATCCGCGGATGGGCGAACTGGTCATCCTCGATCCGGCCGTCGGTCGCTACGAAGCCACCGGCGCCGTGCAGCGAATCCCCGGCCACGGCGAGAAGGTCGAAGCGATCATCGCCGACGGACTGACCCGCAACAGTTGGCCGAAGTTCCTCCACCCCTACCCCTTGAGTGATAAGTATTTCCTCGTTTCCATGAAGCCGACCTCCAAGTCGCTTTGGGGGATTTACCTGGTCGACGTGTTCGACAACATGGTGTTGATCCGGGAGGAGCCGGGCTACGCGCTGCTGGAGCCGATCCCGCTCCGGCCAACGCCCAGGCCGCCGGTCGTTCCCGACAAGGTCGATCTCAGCCGCAAAGACGCCCTGGTCTACATCCCGGACATCTACGTCGGCGGCGGGCTCAAGGGAATTCCCCGCGGCACGGTCAAATCGCTGCGAATCTTCACCTATCACTTCTCCTACCAAGGCATGGGCGGACTGCTGGGGATCATCGGCATCGACGGGCCCTGGGATATCAAACGCGTGGTGGGGACCGTGCCTGTGGAAGAAGACGGCTCGGCGAAGTTTCGCATTCCCGCCAACACGCCGATCTCCGTGCAGCCGCTCGATGAAGAGGGCAAAGCACTGCAACTGATGCGAAGCTGGATGACGGCCATGCCGGGCGAGATCGTCTCCTGCGCCGGGTGCCACGAACGCCAAAACACCACCCCGCCGGTCAAAACGACGCTGGCCGCCAACAAGCCGCCGGAGGACATCCGGCCGTGGTACGGCCCGGTCCGCGGTTTCAGCTATCCGCGCGAAGTCCAGCCGGTGATCGACAGGTACTGCGTCGGCTGTCACAACGGCCGGCCGCAGCCCGACGGGACCACCATCGCCGACCTGCGGGGAGACGTGAAGATCGACGACTGGGCCCAGATCACGCCGGGACGAGGCGGCGACCGCGGCGGGAAGTTCTCGGTCGGATACGCCGAGCTGCACCGCTACGTCCGCCGGCCGGGCATCGAGAGCGACTATCACATGCTCGAACCGATGGAGTTCCACGCCGATACGACGCAACTCGTGCAGATGCTCGAAAAGGGCCACCACAACGTCCGGCTCGATCCGGAGGCTTGGGATCGGCTGATCACCTGGATCGATCTGAACTGCCCCTACCACGGCACTTGGGGCGAAGAACTCAACAATCCCGGCGTCCAGCGGGACCGGCGGCGCGAGTTACTGAAACTCTACGCCAACGTCGACGACGACCCCGAAGCCGTTCCGGACGTCGACGTCGGGCCCGTCGAGCCGATCCTGCCGAAGCCGCTGCCCGGGCCGGACCCGCAAGCGGTCGATTGTCCCGGCTGGCCGTTCGACGCCGAGGAGGCGCAGCGGCGCCAGGCGGCGGTGGCGGGCCCCGTCACCCGGCGCACGATCGAGCTGGCCGAAGGCGTGACCCTGGAAATGGCCGTGATTCCCGCCGGCCGGTTCATCATGGGTTCCGCCGGCGGCTCAGTCGACGAGCACCCGGTCACTCCAGTCGAGATCGATAGGCCCTTCTGGATCGGCTGCTTCGAAATCACGAACCAGCAGTACGCCCTGTTCGACCCGGACCACGACAGCCGCGTGGAAACCAAGAACGCGTACCAGTTCGGCATCCACGGCTACCCGATGAATCGGCCCGAGCAACCGGTGGTGCGACTCTCCTGGCAAGAGGCGACGGCCTTCTGCCGATGGCTTTCCAAGCGAGCCGGCGGCGAGTTCTCGTTGCCGACCGAAGCCCAGTGGGAATACGCCTGCCGGGCCGGCACCGACACGCCCATGTTCTACGGCGATTTGGACGCGGACTTCTCCACCTCGGCCAACATGGCCGACGCCAAAATGACCGAGTTCGCCAGCAATCCGTACACGGTCGACCAGCCGCTGAAGGACCCGCCGAAATACGACGACTGGATCCCCAAGGATTCCCGATTCAACGACGGGTCGCTGCTGTCGGTCGCCCCGGGCCAGTACCGGCCCAACGCCTGGGGACTGTTCGACGTGCACGGCAACGCGGCCGAATGGACCCGCACGACCTACCGTCCCTATCCCTATCAACCGGGCGACGGCCGCGACGCAACCGATGCCTCCGGGCGGAAGGTCGTCCGCGGCGGCTCCTGGCGGGATCGGCCCATGCGGTGCACGTCCAGTTTTCGGCTGAGCTATCCGCCGTATCAGCGGGTGTACAACGTGGGGTTCCGCGTCGTGTGCGAAGCACGCCCGGATGCCGTGGCGAGTGCGGAATAGGCGGCCATGTCGCGTGTGCTGCTCGTCAACATGCCGTTCGCCAATCTCCGCTGGCCCAACATCGCCCTGGGCCTGCTGAAGGCCGCGCTCGGGCGGCGGGGGATCGGCTGCGACGTGGCGTACTTCAATTTCGACTTCGCCGAGCGGGTCGGTCGGGACCGTTACGATTGGATCGCCGACCACTTCGCTTTCGTCTTGGGCGGCGAACGGCTCTTCGCGGTGCACTATTTTTCAGGTAAGCTGCCCGACGATGCGGCGTATTGTCGCGACGTGTTGCTGGCGGCCGACTCGGCGATGACCGACGCGGATCGCCGCGACTACGAGCGCACGGCCCGACACGTGGAACCGTTTCTCGAAAAGTGTGCGGCTGCGGTGGACTGGTCCGGGTACGACGTGGTCGGTTTTACCGCGTCGTTTCAGCAGATCATGCCCTCGGTGTGCCTTGCCCGACGTATCAAGCGGCGGCGTCCGGAGGTGAAGATCGTCTTCGGCGGGGCGGCGTGCGAGGCCGAGATGGGGATCGAGTTGCTGCGGCAGTTCCCCGTGATCGACTACGTTTTCCTCGGCGAGGCCGATCTGACGTTTCCGCCTGTCGTCGAGCAGGTTCTCCAAGGCCGGACCGTGGAATTGCCGCCGGGGGTCGTCGGTCGCGACTCCCTCCTTGTTTCCGACAAGACCGGACTGGAGGCCCCCGATCCAAAACAGTTCATGGTCCACGACATGGACGCGCTGCCTTTCCCGGATTTCGACGACTACTTCGAGCGGCTCGCGCGCAGTCCGTTGCGAGACGAAATCGAGCCGCTGCTCTTCTTCGAGACTTCCCGCGGTTGCTGGTGGGGGCAAAAACACCATTGCCTCTTCTGCGGCCTCAACGGCAGCACGCTCGCCTTTCGCAGCAAGAGTCCGCGACGGGCCGTCGACGAGCTGCGGTACCTGGTCCAGCGGCACGGCGTCCACCAGGCCTGCAGTTGCGACAACATCCTCGATTTTCGCTACTTCGACACCTTCCTGCCGATGCTCGCCGCCGCGGGACTCGATCTGGCTTTCGTCTATGAAATGAAGACCAATCTCCGCCGCAGCCAGGTCGAGACGCTGCTTAGCGCCGGGCTGGGGGCGGCCCAACTGGGGATCGAGACGTTCATCACTCCCGTGCTCAAGCTCATCGGCAAAGGGGCCAACGCGATGCAGAACCTCCAGGCGCTGAAATGGTTCTCCGAGGCGGGCGTCGAGGTCAAGTGGAACATCCTCTACGGGTTCCCCGGCGAGAATCCGGCCGATTACGCCGCCATGGCCGACTTGCTGCCGTCGCTGGTTCATCTCGCCCCGCCGCTGGCCACCGGACGCGTGCGGTTGGATCGCTTCGCCCCGTACTTCGAAGACCCGGCGGCACACGCAATGACCGCCGCGCGGCCGAATCGTGCGTTCGGCTACGTGTTTCCGTTTGCCGAGGACTCGCTGGCGCGGATGGCCTATTATTACGAGTACGACTACGCCGACGGCCGAGACCCGCTCGACTACGCCGGACCGATGCTCCGGGCGGCGGAAACCTGGCAGCGACTCCAAGGGACCGTGACGCTGCGCTGCTGGGACCGGGGCGACGGCGTGCTGATCCTGACCGACACGCGTCCCGAGGCCGAGGTCTTCCAACGACGTTTGACGGGAATCGAACGCGACGCATATCTCTTCTGCGACACGGGGCGTTCGCTGGAGAATATCGCACGGCACCTTGCCTACTGTGGCGCCGGGCGTGCGGTGGATTCGGCAGAACTTCGGCGAACTCTCGACCGGTGGGTCCGGGCTCGCATCATGGCCCATCTCGACGGCCGCTACCTGAGTCTCGCCCTGCGGCCCCCCCTCTGACGGATGGTAATTGGCACCAATCGGTCCCGCCGTGTGCAGCCGGCGGCCGGTGCGCCGAGAGAACGGCGAACTTGACGCTTCGCACAACCGCACCTAGACTTCAGCGGGCTCCTTACCCAGTCTGCCAGCCCCACGAGTGTCCGGCCAAGCTGGGTCCTGCTCGGACCACCACAAGGAGTTCCGTGTCGCCATGTACCGTCATCGAACGAGAATGCTGGGGGTGCTCGTGGCCGCCGCCGTGTGGGGAACCGCAGGTCCGGGGCATGCCCAATGCTGCGATTGTCGAACCGAAGCCAATGCCGTGTTGACGGTCGTCGTGCCTGAGGAAGCAAGGGTCTGCATCAACGGCCACGCGACAACGACCACGGGCAGCCGGCGGAGTTATCTTTCGCTCGGCTTGCTGAGCGGGTATCGCTATCCGTACGAGGTGCTTGCCGAGTGGGAAAGCGACGGGCAGACACATCGGCAGACGAAACTCGTTTATATCGAGGCGGGCCAGCGGGTCGAAGTCTCGATCGATTCCCGGTCGGCTGCGACCGGCTCCGACTCGGCCCGACGCCCTCCGGTAACGCGGCTGACGGTCCACGTTCCCGCCGATGCCCGGGTCTATCTCCAGGATCGCGAGGTCCCCGGCACGGGGCCGACGCGCACGTTCAGCACCACGCGACTCGCACCGGGCCAGCCGCCGGTCGAGTACACGATTCGGGCCACGGTCGAGCGATCCGGCCGGACGCTGGTCAGGCAGAAGACGATCGCCTTCCGTGCCGGCGAGTCCCACGAAGTCACCTTCGACTTCAGCCTGGGGCAACCGTAGGACCGGCGCAAAGAAAAAGACCTGCCGGCGCGAACCGCCGACAGGTCTTCGCTTGTTCTTTCGGTCTATCAGGTTCTTGGCTTAGGCGTTCTTCCTCCGCCGCCACCAACAGATCGGCAAGCCCAAGATGCCCATGGCCAGCAGCACGAACGTGGACGGCTCGGGCACGATCGTGAGCGTGGTGCCAAGGAACTGGGCGTCGAACCCGGGGAACTGCAGAGCGGGGTTCGCATTGCCCGGATCGGGCGTGGGGAGAAGCACCGACCCGGCGAAACCCAGGTCCCAAGTGCCCGGCCCGATGCCCACGGTGCTGACCGTGAGAATGCCCATTATTGGCCGATTCGCGGCAAGGCCATTCGTATCGTTGCCGTCGAAGGATTCGCGCGACTCGAAGAGCGGGTTGGCATCGATCCCGTCCCCTCCAGGCGGGAAGGCGTCGATCTCGGTGATTGGTATCCCCGTGTTCAGTCTGCGCTGCCAAGGGTATTCGTTTTTCAACACTGGGGCATCAAAAGCGACGAATTGGGAAGGCCCCTTTTCTTGGAAGTGATTGAAGAACATCAGTGGCGCCGGGTCGGGATTCCAGGGGGGGCTGACGTTCTGTCCGTTCGACGTGTCCGTCCATTGTTGCATTCGCGGAGGCAGCGGTCCCTCGATTTGCAGATTCTGGATCCACGGGGCGACCGGCGGGACCGTGTTCTGATCTGCGGGGTTCCCGACCCGAACCTCGAGCAACGTCCCGAGCGCGGCGTTCCCCGGCGTGTCGGTGAGGATCATGACGTTGATCCTCTGGTCCGGCGTGTCGGGCAGCAACACGATCGGCGCAATGACGGGGTTGTTGAAATCAACCGTATCCGGGGTGCCATCCAAGATCGGGTAGATGATAAATCCCGCAAACACCGGCGAAGATGCGAAGAGGAGCATCACTAAGCTTGCAATAACGGTTTTCTTCATTTTGGTTATCTCCTGAAAGAACAAGCACGAATGAGGCTCACGTGAGCCGGGCTACAAGCGTTTCATTTGGGCAGACGCATCGACCGATCCGTCTGCAATCTCGCCATCGTCCGCGACGGCCTCGCCATAATTTTCGCTGCCTCCGGGAAATTAACAAGAGTCAAGTTCTGGGTTGATGACTTCCAACGGTGCTCTCTTGAAGGTAAGAGACGAACCAAACGGTAAGGTCTACCGATCGGATCTCTAACCCTCCAATCTCACAGAGCCCTTCTCTTCATGGTTTCTATTATAACACGTCCATCCAGAATTGCACGCCAAAACGACGAAAAAAATCGCTTTGTAAGAGATTTTTCGGTCGTGCAGGCTCCGTCTGTCATGGAATCTTCCGTTTGCCTTAAGTGCTTGAAAGTAAACACTTTGCAACAACTTCAAAAAACACACCCCACATGTGCGGTACATGCTCGACCACATGCAGATGGGGTATTCTGGAGAAAAATCTTTCGGGGGGTGCTAATTCCTCCAATGCTGTCCGTCTCACAGCGACAATCGCATACGGCTGCATTCTCCATGGATCTAGTAGGTGGCCAGTAACAGGTCAACCGCCACTTCGACCGAATTGTCGTCCTGCGACGACTCCTTCTGGTCGAGCTGGTCGAGTGCGCTGAGCCAAGCGATCCTGGCCGGGGTACTCGCCGCAGCCGCTTCGAAGACGGCGTCGGCACTGGCCGCCGGCAACGCCACGGCGGTGTCGATCAACAGGTTCAACGCCTGGGTGCCGGGCATCTTGCTCTTCCAGGCAATGAACTGGTCCAATACGTTGACTTTCGCATCGCGGTTGAAGTCGAAAACGGTCTCGACGTTCACCGGGCTGCCGGAACGAATGGCCTTCCAGGTTTCGAACTCGTCGAGCACGTTGACCGTCGCGTCTATGCCGTTGCCCGTCTCGGCCACCTGGTTGCCGAAGTAGAACACGTCCGGCCCGGCCAGCCCCAAGTCGGTGCCGCCGAGCA
>DATLAN010000546.1:0-2620 GCA_035527455.1 Thermoguttaceae bacterium | reverse complement strand
CGTTTGGGTGCGCCTCCGCCGCGCCAAAACCTGCGGGGCAAGCCGGAGAGTCCTCATCAACTTGAATCGTTTCATAAACCGCTTCCAAAACAAATCCTACTTGTGTCCGAAACAAAACAAATTCGTCTCGCCGCGGATGTAAAGGCGTCCGTCCTGGAAGGCCGGGCTGGTCACGCACGGCTCGCCCAGGGGAATCTTCGCCGTTTCCTTGGCCTCCGTGTCCGACGGTTCGATAATGAACGCGTTGCCCTCGTCGCTGAACAGGTAGATGCGATGGCCCACCAGGCTGGGTGAAGAGGTGAAATAGTCCTCCTCGAACTCGTATTCCCAGAGCATCTCGCCCGTCTTCGCGCTGACGCAAGTGAAGTAGCTCGAACTGGGCATCAGCAGCACGAACTCGTCGGTAGCCAGCGGGCTGACCATGTCGGGCAGGCCCTCCTCGGAGGTCCACGCCACATGGTCGGTCTCGGTCACGTCGCCTTCGCCGTCGGGCCGAATGGCCGTCCATTGGCAATACTCGTTGCCCACGTGGACCAGCCCACCGGCGTAAACCGGCGAAGGCCCGCACTCTCCGGACATCACTTTCGCCTTCCAGATCTCGGAACCGTCTTTGGGGTCGTAGGCGATTGCCCACGGGTCGCTGCAGGTGATCAGTTGGTCGCGGCCCTGGTTGTTGATCACGATGGGCGTGGTCCAGGAATTGGCGACCGGCCGGTTGACTTCCCAGACCGTCTTGCCCGAGCCGTTGCGAAGCGCGTACATCCGCGACAGCCCCTTCTTCGCCGACGAGCCCTGGTCGATCTGGACGATCAGCAGGTCGCGATACATGATCGGCGAAGCGGCGTGGCCGTAACCGTTCTCCGGCGCGCCGAAGCTGCGGGACCAGGCGAGGTTGCCTTCGTAATCGAAGGCGGCCACGTCGCCGGTGGCGAAGACGGCGAAGACATGCCGTCCGTCCGTGGCGACCGTCGGCGCGGCGTAGCCGGTGTATTCGGGATCCTCGGCCAAGGGCGCGCTCAACGGAGCGTCCTTCGCCCAAAGCAACTCCCCGGATTTGGCGTCGAAACAGTAGACCTGGAGTTTCTCCGGCGTGCCTCCCGAGAGGAACACGCGATCGTTCCAGACCACCGGCGAGCCCTTGCCCGGCAGAGGAACCGGAGTCTTCCACAGAACGCCTTCGCCCGACTGGACGTCCCACGCGTCGGGAATGTTCGTGTAGGCCGAGATGCCCAAGCCGCCGGGGCCGCGGAAACGGGGCCAGTTCTTGTGGATCTCCTCCTCGGCAGGCGGCGGATAGGAGCCGGCCAACGTCTCCGTGCCGTTGTCGCCGTTGGTTGGCTGCGGCTGGGGGCCGTTGCCGTTGCCGTTCGGTTCCTTGCCGGAGCCGTTGCCGTTGGTGGTCTTCTCCGTTTTCCCGCCGTTGTCCGTGGTCTTTGTCGGCGCGGACTCCTCGTCGGTTTTCGCCGGCGTCTTGCCGGGTTGGGGCGACGGAGTTTCTGCCGATTCCTCTTCCAGCAGCTTGGCCAGTTCCTGCTGAGTGGCCGGCAGCGGGCTGTGCGACGCGATCGCCAGCGCGACGAACACGCCCGCCAACACCACGGCCAATGCGGCCACCGACCAGCGGCCTGCGTGCGTCCATTGCGATTCCACGTCTTGGGGCGTCGTCTGGAGCCCGGGCGTGGGCAGTTTGCGCCGCAGCGTGGCGGCCGACTTGCCGGCGATCAGGCAGACGGCGATTCCGCACACCAGCAGCCAACCGCCCACGGCCGTAAACGCTCGCTGGCGAAAATACTCGTTGACGATCTGCTCGTCGACCAGGCGGATCTGCTCTTTGAAGTCTTTGTTATCCGACTGCTGCCTCAGCGCGGTCCGGAAGGCCGTGATCGCTGCGTGATCGACCGGATTGACGGCGGGGCGCCGGGCGTAGTCGCAAAGGAGCAATATCGCGACGATCGCGGCAAAGATGCCCGCGATGGCCGCAACCCGCACGGCGATTCGGTATTGCGGACCGGAGGCGTTCGACCGGTGGTCGTTATCTGCTTCTGTGTTCACTGGATTCTCTTTGTAGGGTGGGCATCGCCCACCACATCTTCTTCTTTCCGTTGGCGACGGGCTCCGCCCGTCGCATTCGTGTTTCGGCGTTTGTTTATCGGGTGGTGGGCGGTGCCCACCCTACGGTCAGTCTTGCAACAACTTCTCGCGCAGGATCTTGGCAATGTGTTCGTTGTACTGGCCGGACGTCATCCGGGGCGGGATCCACTTGTCGTAATCGAAGTCGGGAAAGTTCAGCGGCTCGTCCAGGCCGTGATGCACGATGTAGAAATCGCGGACCTTCGCGGCGATCTCCGCGCTTGCGTAACGGCCCAGGTCGAGCGTTCGTTCGGGCTTGTCCTTCACCCGTTGCTGCAGCACGCAGTTCACCAGGACGCTCACGCCCTTGAAATCCATCACGGCGTTGATCTGCGGCCCGCCGCCGTAGTCGCCGACCCAGAGCGTCTGGTGCGTCTCCGTGACGCGGTCGGGCCAGATCACGCCGATCTGCACGTTGTCGTCCGGCGAGAACTTGTTGAGCACGTCGATCAACTCTTTCACTTTCATCGTGTCGGATCTCCTTGCGAAA
>DATLAN010000545.1:0-4131 GCA_035527455.1 Thermoguttaceae bacterium | reverse complement strand
CACCGATCGCAAGCTGGACGGTGAGGACATCTGGCCGATCCTGGCGGGCGAGCCCGGTGCAAAGTCTCCGCATGACGTGTTCTACTACTACCGCGGGTTGAACCTGCAAGCGGTCCGCAGCGGACCGTGGAAATTGCACCTAGCCAGTCAAGAGCTTTACAACCTGGAGACCGACATCGGCGAAAGCACCAACGTGGCGGCGGGCAATCCCGACGTCGTAGGCCGTCTGCAGGAACTCGCCGGGCAAATGCAGAACGACCTTGGGCTGGAGGGCATCGGCCCCGGCTGCCGTCCCCTGGGCAAGGTGGACGCCGCCCAACCGATCATCAGCCATGAAGGCAAGTTCCGCACAGACCTGTGACCGCGACATGCGAGGCCGCCGGCGACGCGACAAGTATCGAGGTGTTGCACTATCACTATTTGCTACGGACGCTACTATGCAGAGAATGCTCACCATTGCACTGCTGTTGCTCTCGCCGGCAGCCGAACCCGCTTGCGCAGAGCCCGACGCGGTCGCCATGATTTACGACAAGACAGGCGTCCGGGGAGGCCTGGTCGTTGAACTGGGGATTGCCGATGCTGCGTTCACCGCCGAGCTGGGCAGGCCGGACCGCATCACGCTGCAGGCCTTGGACACGGATCCGCAGCGGGTCGCCGGCGCGCGGCAACGCCTGGAAACCGCCGGTCTGTACGGCAAGATCACCGTCGACGAGTTCGACGGCAAGACGCTGCCGTATGCCGACAACCTGGTCAACCTGATCGTGGTGCATGCGACGAGCGCAGACCGCGAAGGCGTCGGCGTCTCGCTTGAAGAGATCATGCGTGTGCTGGCTCCTGGAGGAGCGTTCTGTTGCGAGACAGGGGAGTCGCCGGCGAGAGGGTTGCGAGTCGTTACCAAACCGTGGCCCGAGGAGATCGACCACTGGACTCATTTCCTGCACAGTGCAACAGGCAACGCCGTCGCGGCGGACCGGCGAGTGGCGCCCGCTACGGCGTTGCAGTGGATCGCCGAGCCGAAGTTCTGCCGCAGTCATGAGATCGATTCGAGCCTGCCGGCAATGGTCTCGGCGGGCGGACGCCTTGTTTACATCCTTGACGAAGGGCCGATCGGGATCACCGACCCGCGGTTTCCCGCCCGATGGGTGCTGATTGCCCGCGATGCGTTCAACGGCGTGCTCCTTTGGAAACGGCCGCTGCAGCCGTGGGGCTGGCAGCAGTGGAAGCCGGAAATCCGCGAGGACGACTGGCGCACGCTTCGCGGCCAGCGGGGCCAATTTCCCGCCGAGGTGCCGCGGCGTCTGGTTGCCGTTGGCGACCGGGTTTACGTCACTCTCGGCTTTCACGAGGCGCCGATCAGCATCCTCGACGCCGCAACCGGCCAGGTCCTCACCGAGTGCAAAGGCACGGAAGGTACCCGGGAGATGGTCGTTGCCGACAACACCATCTTTGCACAAGTTCGGCCTTCCCGGGCCGACGACGCGTCGCGTCGCGGAGAGCGAGTCTCGACGAGTTTGATGGCCCTCGACGCCGTGACCGGCGAGATTCGATGGTCGCAGGACGTCGGCAACGTCAATTCGCTGAGCCTCGCCGCCGGCGGCAGCGTCCTCGTCTTCCTCCGCGGAGAGAAGCTGCTCTGCTGCGATCAGCAGGATGGTCGGTTACGATGGGAAGCTGAATGCCCAGGCAGCGGAATCGTCGTGCTCCACAAGGACGTGGTGTTGACTACCGGCAAAGGCGGTACCAACGCCTTCTCGCTGACCGACGGAAAGCACCTTTGGAAAGGTGCCGACACGGGGCGCGATCTGTTCGTGATCGACGATCTCGTGTGGCGCGTCCAGCAGACCGGCGGGATCCTCGACCAGCGGGAGGAGGGCTGGCCGACCCTCTCGCGCCAGGCGGGCGCGCGACTCTTCGGCCACGATTTCCGAACCGGCCAGCTCCGCCGCACGATCGACGTGGCCAACGCCATGTCGCCCGGCCATCATCTGCGCTGCTATCGTGGCAAAGCGACCGACCGGTTCATCATCTATCCCAAACGCGGCGCCGAATTCCTGGATCTGGAGGGCAACGAGCACATGCGCCACGACTGGCTCCGCGGCTCCTGCCGCTTTGGCGTGCTGCCGTGCAACGGGCTGCTCTACACGCCGCCCGACCAGTGTTTCTGCTACACGGGCGCGAAGATGGACTACCTGGTGGCAACCAGCGGCGCCGACACGAGCGCCACGCTCGACCCGCGCTGCGAGGAACGACTCGTGCGAGGTCCGGCCTACGGGAGGCCGGCTGCCACGGCGGCCGGGCCGGGCGATTGGCCGACCTACCGTGCCGACGCCAAACGAAGCGGATCGAATCGGCAGGCAAATGTCCCACGGCGGTTGCAGAAAGAGTGGGAAACTGCGATTGGGGGCAGGCTCACACAGCCCACCGTCGTGGCCGGCAAGGTCTTTGTCTCCGCAGTCGACCGTCACACGATCTACGCATTCGATGCCGCAGGCGGCGAACCACTCTGGAAGTTCATTGCCGGCGGACGCGTGGATTCCTCGCCCACGTATCACGAGGGTCTGCTCCTGTTCGGCGCCAGTGACGGAAGAGTCTACTGCCTGGACGCATCCAGCGGCGAGTTGGCCTGGCGATTCCTGGCCGCACCGCACGACCGACGGATGGTTGCGTTTGGCCAGCCCGAATCACCCTGGCCCGTGCATGGAACGGTGCTGGTGATGGACTCGTTGGCGTACGTGGCGGCGGGACGCTCGACGCTCGTCGACGGCGGGGCCCACTTCTACGCCCTGGATCCGCGGTCCGGCAACGTCGTTCACTACAGCCACGTCGAACAGCCGCGTCCCGATCTCTCCAAAGACATCGGTGAGCACTTCGCGATGGACGGGTCGAACATCGACATCCTCACGACCGACGGCAAGCACGTCTTCTGCTTGCAGGAGATGTTCGACGCGAAGCTAAACTTCATTCCGACCGGATGGAATACCCGGTACGGTGACCGTTATCTCGGTGAAGACCATTTGATTGCCACCGGCGGGATGCTCGACGACACCGGCTTCAATCGCCTCTTCTGGAGTTACGGGAATCGCTGGCCCGGGTTCTACTTCTTGCTGATGGCGCCCAAGTCGGGCAACCTGCTGGTGTTCGATTCGGAGAATACGTGGGCAACGAAGTGGTTCGTCGAGCGAAACATCCATAGTCCGCTGTTCTATCCCCAGACGACGGGCTACCTCCTGTTCTGCGACAAGAACACCTCGCGACCGTTCCTCGTCGGCGACGATGATGCGCCGGAACCGATCCAGTGGCTGCCCGAGACATTGATGCGGCCGTACAACTACGACGGGCATTTCATTACGAATCGGCATGACAACTTCACGGTGGAGGTGGACAAGGGGGCTGGCTTCACGCGGGGCGCGCCGGCGGTGTGGCAACATTACCTTCCGGTCCGTATCCAAGCCATGGCGCTGAGCGGCGACACGCTCTTCGCTGCCGGCCCGCCGGATGTCTTGAATCCGAAGGATCCGCTCGGCGCGTTGGAGGGTCGGCAAGGCGGCGTGCTCATGGCAATCGACCCGACGACCGGCGAGCGCTTGTGGCAGACCCGGATTCCATCGCCACCCCGTTTCGATGGCATGTCCGTGGCAAACGGCCGATTGTACATCTCTGCCGTGGATGGCACCATGACCTGCTTCGGCGGCGAACGATCTCGACGTACCCCTCTGGGAGATGAGACGAAACATGAATAGGAAACCCTCCGGAAATCGTTACGCCGCTTGATGAGTTGATGGATGGTCCAGGCGGTGTTCCAGATCCCCAAACAGCACGTGTCGAGAAGGTGCAACCATGAAACTGATTTCAGGATGCTTGATGTTGGCTTCCGCACTGGCGTTCGCTTCAGAAGTGCTTGCAGCCGCCGGACCTGCGTCCAGACCGAACATCGTGTTCATCATGGCCGACGACCACACCGGCCAGGCGTGGGGCTGCTACGGGAGCCGGCTGGCACCGTTTGCCAAGACGCCCAATATCGACCGCCTGGCCCGCGAGGGTGCGCGGCTGACCAACTGCTTCTGCACGAACTCGATCTGCGTGCCCAGCCGGGCGAGTATTCTCACGGGACAGTACAGCCACGTCAACGGC
>DATLAN010000544.1:0-56157 GCA_035527455.1 Thermoguttaceae bacterium | reverse complement strand
GGTTTCCCCGGCGGAGTGTCGCTGGACACCGATTCGATCGACGCCGAGCTTCTCCGCCGACAGGGGGGGTATGGGCGGGGTGGCCGTCAGAAGCTCGAACGCGACCGCGTCGAGGTCCTCAGTGGCGTGTGGCGGGGGACGACGCTGGGCAGCCCGATCGCCCTGCTGATCCGCAACAACGATTACAGACTCGAAGAGCTGGAAGAACTCGGCCGCCCGCGGCCGGGACACGGCGATCTGAGCGGTTCGATGAAATACTTGGGCCCGGTCCGCGCGATCCTCGAACGGGCCAGCGCCCGAGAGACGGCCGCCCGGGTGGCCGCCGGGGCGTTGGCCAAACAGTTGCTCGGCCCCTTCGGCATCACGGCCTTCGGATACGTCACCGAAGTGGGACCGCTGGCGATCGAACCCAAGCCGGGCACGCTTCACGAGCAACGGGCCCTGCGCGACCAGAGCGAACTCTACACGCTCGATCCCGACGAGGACGAACGCCTCAAGAGCCTGATCGACAAGACGAGACGGGCGGGCGACACGCTCGGCGGCGTCGTCGAGGTTCGCGTCGAGGGCGTCCCGTTCGGACTGGGCACGCACGCCCAGTGGGACGAGAAGCTCGACGGCCGGCTGGCCCGGGCGGTGATGGCCGTCCAGGGGATCAAGGGCGTGGAAATCGGCCTGGGTTTCGAGGCCGCCCGACGGCTCGGCTCCGAGGTCCACGATCCGATCCGATACGACGGCGAACAAGCCGATACGCCCACGCTCGGCTTCGTCCGGCCGACCAACAACGCCGGCGGACTGGAGGCCGGCATGACCAACGCGCAGCCGATCGTCGTTCGCGCCGCGATGAAGCCGATCAGCACGCTGGCCCAACCGCTCGAGTCGATCAACCTGAAGACGAAGCAGCCCGAGGCCGCCTCGTACGAGCGGAGCGACGTCTGCGCGATTTCCGCGGCCAGTTGCATCGTGGAGAACGTGGTCGCCTTCGAGGTAGCCCGGGCGATGGTGGACAAATTCGGCGGCGACAGTCTGGCGGAGATGCAGGCGCGGTGGAACCTGTTCCACCGAATGGCGAGAGAGAAACTCGAAGAACCTGGATGAATCGGGCCACGAGGGACGAACACGGATGTTCCCTTTGCACGACAAGACGCGGCGGCGGATTTGCCTGGCGGGGTTCTTTCTGCTGTGCGTGGTGCCCACCGTGTTGGTCGCCGGGTGGTGCATCGTGCGATGCCGGCCGGGCCGCGTGGCCGCCGAGGCCCAGCGGTTGAGCCGGGAACTTGGCCTGGACGTCTCGCTCGACGACGTCCAGTATCCGCAACCCGGCGTCATTCGCTACGTGGGCCTCGAACTGACCGATCCCGAAACCGGCTGCACGATGCTGCAATGTCGCACGCTTCTGGCCCAGCGGACCGAGGTCGCCGACCGGCAGGAACAACCGAAGGAAACGCTGCTGCTGACCGTCGCCGAGCCGATCGTCGAAGCGGCCGCGCTCGACCGCGTCGGGCAGTGGCTTCATCGAATGCTCGCCCTGCCCGTCGGACGGACCCCACTCGACGTGCGGCTGGTAGCAAGCGAGGTCGTGCTGTTGCCGGGCGAAACGCCGGCGCAGGAGGAAAGGCTTCGCGAGTTCGGCGGCGGGGTCCAGTCCTTCGCCGGCGGTTCTCAGGCATGGGCCAACTTTCGCATCGCCGGTCGTGACGCCTTGGAGCCGATTCGCGTCCGCATGGTTCGCGGCCGGGGCGATTCGCAGCCGACCGTCGGGTTCGAGTTGGATACCGGCGGTGCCGTGGTGCCGTGCCGGGCGCTGGCCTGGGGATGGCCCGCCTTGGAGCCCTTGGGTCCTCAAAGCGGATTCTCCGGTCGCATTCGGGCAAGCCGAGTGGCGGCCGGCACGACGCACGGCGGCTGGGACGGCGAGATCCGCGGAGAGTTCACCGCCGTAGACCTCGGATGCCTCGTCAGCGAACGATTTCCACACCAGCTTACCGGCATCGCCGAGGTGACGATCGATCGGGCCCGTTTCCGCCAGGGGCGATTGGAGGAAGTCGCCGGGACCCTGAGCGTCGGGCCGGGCGAGATGAGCCGTTCGTTGTGGGAAGCGGCGGTGACCAGCCTGCAATTGCAGCCGCCCGTGCAGGCCGTTGCCTCGGGCGATCCGATTCCCTTCGAGCAACTGGCACTGACGTACGTACTCGATTCGCAAGGCCTGACGCTGCAAGGCCGATGCCCGGCCGCCCCGCCGGGCACGATCCTGGTCGACCGCTACGGCCGTTTCCTGGGCGAGCCGGCCGGGCCGCTGCCGGTGGCTGCCTTGCTGCAGACGCTGGTGCCGACCGGAGAAGTCCGGGTTCCCGCCACGCGGCAGACCGACTGGCTGATGCGTTACTTGCCGGTCCCCAGCGCAACCGTCGCCGCGCCGTCGGAATCGCCGTTATCCGACGCCCGATTCGGTCTTCGGGGAGGCGGCGGAAGGTAGGTTTTCAGGCCCGATGACAGGACTTCCGATTTCCATGTTGTAGCGCACCGCGGCAGCGATCAGGAAGAGCCAATTGAAGGCGACGAAGAGGCTCACCTCCAACTCGCCACCGGTCGCGGAGCCATAGGAATGGAGCCCTCCCTTCAGGATGGTATTGACTCCGTACCAGGCTATCAGAATGCTTGTCATCCCCAGCACGGAACCGACGGCCATGCCGAAATTGCCCGCCCAACCGGCGTAGCGGCCGTGAAGGATGATCATGTAGGCCAGGATCGAGATCAAGGACCAGACCTCCTTGGAATCCCATCCCCAGAAGCGTCCCCAGGCCACGTCGGCCCAGAGTGCCCCGAGGATGGTTCCGGCAATCAACAGCAACACGGCGACCAGGATGGCCCGATAGCTGAAGCGGGCCAGCGCGGCGCAGGCCTCGGGCGGGCGCCGACGGCGCGATCCTTCGCTTTCGATCGTCGCCGGACCGTCCGCCTCGCGATAACGGCCGAAGAGGTAATAAGCCAATGAAATATTGCTCAATCCCCAGGCCAAGGCCCCGGCCCCGTAGCTGGCGGTGATCGGGAGCACGTGGATCGTCAGCCAGAAGTTGCTGTGCAGCGCCGGCCGGAGCGTGCCGATCTTCGGGTCGATGATGTCGGTGGGGGCATAGTAGGCCACGATCGCGGCGAAGCAACTGACCGCGGCTCCAACCGCTGCATACAACTTGCGCCGGTCCACCTCTTTCAACCATTCGCGGAGGTCTTCGTCCGCCCAACGTCGCGGCACGCTGACCAAGGAGACCAGGAAGGCCAACACCAGGCGAGGGGCATAGCAGACGCTCGGCACCAGGACACACAGTCCCACGGTCCAAGTCAGCAGTCCATTGACGATCTGCGAAGTGCTGTCGATCCTGGGCCAAAGGCGAATGATCGGATTCCCGCCCGTACCCAATCCGGCCATCACCAGCCAGTAGAAAGCCAAGACCATCAACCCGATCCGCGGCAACAAAAGCACCCAGTTGGCGGTGGCTGCCCATGAAAGCTCTTGCGGTACCGCTCCTTCGTCTTCTTCGGCTTGCGGCTTCAACAGCGGTTCGTCGGCGCCAAAGCGCCGCGATTTGTACATTTCATACCACCGACCAAACAGCCCGTGGCGAATTCCCGCCGGCAAGGCCGTCGATTGCCAGGCGTCTCGAATTCCCGGCCACAAGACGGGCACCAGGGCAAACCAGAGTCCCAACAAAGAAACGGTCAACGCCACGAACACCACCGACTCGAACATGGAGGTCACCGGAACCCAGCCGGAGATGAGGAATCGCAGGTACAGGGCGTAGGTCATCAGGCCCAGGGCCAAGGCCAACAGCGTCATCCCGCTCCAGAACATCAGCCGGCGAATCGCCCCGAACGACAGGGCGAAAGAGAACACGCCCGCCAGGCTGGCGATCCAGGACTTCAGGAAAGGCGAGAACCGATTGTAGTGGATCTCGACGTTCATCGCCCCGACCGGCGGATAGGCCGTCACGTCCAGGAGGGCTTTCTGCTTCCGGCCGTGCAGCTCCTCGTCGAGATCCTTTTCCGGGAGCTGGAAGGGAAGCTTGCGCCGGAACGGCTCGACCGCTTCGCCCAGCGAACGGACCGCCTCGGAAAACTCGCCCATCGCTTCGGCGAAATCCGCCGGCCGATCCGGGCTGTCGTGTGGAAGCAGGTAAGCCGCTTTGGCTTCGGCAAACGCCTTCTGGACCTTGCTCAGCCGCTTGCCCAGTTCTTCTTGAGCCTTCTGGTTGTCCTTTGCGGGCACGTGGCGGCAAAACGACTCGACGGAACCGAAAACCATCGCGTTGAAGCTCAGCCAGGGCTGCACCAGCCTTTCCTCGTTGCGACTGGTGACCATCAGCCCGTCGGGATCCAAGTCCGGTACCATCCGCAATGGGTGGTCGTCGTAGAGAAACTGCTGAAGGAAGCCGGGAAGGGCCTCTCGCACGCGCCGAGCAGTGCTGGAAATACCTCTTATTTGGCGGATCAGGGCTTCCAAGGTGTCCTTGATTCGCTCGAACGCCTGAGCATCCGCGCCCGGTGGTGCTTCGTCGAGTCTGTCCAGTTGCCGCTGGAAATGATCGGCCAGGCCTTCCGTGAGTCCCTGGACTTGCTCGGTGGCCGTGTCCAATCGATCCGGTACGAACCACTCCCGCCGCAACTCAGCAACCATCGTCCGTACGGCCGCGTCGGTTGCTTCGAATTTCCCGCCGAAGTCAGCGTCGCGTTGGCCGATCTGCTCCAGGGTCGCGGACAACTCGCCCCAGCTCTGCTCGAAGTCGTGCGCAGCCTCCACCAACGCGAAATGCACCTGCTGGGGACCTCTGGTCAGACGGCGGTAGAGGTTGAACGCCGTCTGCAGTTTGTAGACTTTCTCTTCGAGTCCCGAAGGCTCGTAGGTCTCGCCACGGGCAGCGGCCGCTTGTCGGTTCTTGGCGATGACGTCCAACTGTTCCTGGAAGGCCGCCTGATGCGTCTGGGCCTGCTGGACTTCGAACGGCGAAGCGAACTTCAGCCGACTGCCCCGGCCGTTGCGCAGCGGCACCCCCAACAACTGACGCACTTGCTCGTGCTCGGCGTGGAGAAACGGCACGTATTCCCATTTATCCGCCTCCACCAGCCAACTGAAGAGCAACTCGGCGGAAGCGAATCGGCGTTTCTGCCCGCCGGGAAAGAGCTGGTGGGATGGCTCCAACTCCGGTCCGTTGATGTCCATGTCGGGCACGGCACCGACCAGGACCAGTGTCGGCTTTTCCTTGCCGCAGAAGTCGCGGACGATCGTGCGGGCGAAGGTGTCCAGCGGCATCACCCGGCCGGCAGGGGCATAGAAGACGGGCATCCGCTCCCACGCATCCCAGGCCACCCCGGCGGAATCGTCGGCGCCGAGGGAAACCGCAGTCGTCAACAAGAGAAGGATCGCCGCAAAGGCGACTCGCCGGAACGTAAACATACGATGCAAACCTCGTCGTACGGAGGGTGCCGGTTCAATGGGGTCCCCGCTGGTCGCGCTGAGACGGTCTTCGATAGACTCGTGTTTTCGTATAGAGCACGACGAACACCCCGAAAATCATCAGCAGCGAGCCGGCATGTTTCAGGCCGCGTCCGGGATCGTAATTCAACCCCAACGAGGAAAGGTACACCCTTTCCCGACCGGTCTTGTCGCCCACCCGCTGCCAAAAGGCCCGATACATGGGGTTGGCCAGGGCGATAGGCCCCTGCATGCCCGACTGTGATAAACGGTACAAGCGTCCCGTCTGCGGATCGGTGAAATCGACCGGCGCGTTCATGGTAATCGTGGCTTCCTCGCGCAACGGAGGTTTCCCGGAGTCGCGGCTGAGGAAATCGACGATGCTGGTGTAGTTCTTTTCCATCGCGCTCCCGGGCTGAAGCTCCTCGAAACATTCGCGCAGGCGAACGCAGAAACCCAGGTCGAACTCATCCCACCGCAGCCGGACCTTCACGTTCCGTTTCCCGCCCTGAACCACCTTCGATTGATTGGTCTCCGGCAGTTCATCGAACGGATAGAAGGGCGTGCCTTCGAGCCAGAACTCTTCAGAAACACCATCCACCGTCAAGCGCACCAGGGCTTGCCGACGTTCGATCGACTTATTGTTGTAGAACGGCTTGGGGATCAGCTTTCCCGGCTTTCCGCGATCTTCCTCCGGGACGTACTGGTCGACGCGTACTTCCAGCGGGCGGGCGCGAGGAACCGCGTGGGCGTCCACGTCGTCCTCAGGCGCGGAAACCTCCTCGTCGAACACGATGCGCGGCGAACCGTCGATCGGCAACACGGCGACGTCGCTCAACTGCTCCTTGGACCACGTCCGATAATAGAGCTTCTGATCATCGCCGCGCAGAATCTCGACTCGCGGATAGGAACTCTCCCAATAATGTCCGATGATCCCGTTCGCGTAATCCTGTTGATTCCTGCCGGGATTCGTGGAAGACAGCCACATCATCCCCGATGGGTTGCCCTGGCGATAGACGGCCAATACGATCTGACCGCTCTTGGCATCCTGGTGCATGACCTCCACTTCCAACCCCGTGTCCCCCAGAGAGAACCGCGGATTGGGATCGCGGGGCAGGTCGTAGTCGTTGACGCGGAACTCGTATTTCTTGCCGCCGGCGTGCAACACCACGTTGCCGCGAAGGCCCAGCGGCATCTCGGGCCGGCCGTCACGAAACGCCTCGGTCTCTGCCCGGCTACCGGTCATCCAGAAGTGGAACTCGATTCCGTTGGGCAGGCTTTGTGCGTCGCCCGTCCCGTATGCGGGATTCGGCGGGTTGGGGTCGAAGTCCGGTAAACACCCCAACTCCATGGCCACACGGGAGGCGTCCGCGGAACCTCCATGGCCCGACACGTTCTCCCGCAGCATTTGCAGATCGGTCACCTGAAGCTTCACGCGGGGGACCGGCAAGTACTCCGAGTCGCTGTAATAATCCAGGACCCGGAGTTGGATCCCTTCCTCGTCGTAGAGCACGCCTCGGTCGCGCCGCCCCAGCCGCCAGGGGAACAAGGAGCGCGTCTCGTACACGTTCTCGCCGTGCGTCTCGTCCTGATCTCCGTTTTCGCTTTCATCCCCGTACTCGTTCCAGTTGAACGGCCCGGCCCGAAACGGGACCGTGATTCGCATTCCCGGCTCGTCGGCGGCCGATGAAACATCCAGCTCGAAATGTTGCAGCGAAAAAGAACCGGCCTGGTGCACCGTGTCGGCTTCGATCACCCGCACGTAGGCGTCGATCCCTTTCTGCCGGGTCACCACGCAGCCGAGCAAGAGCACGAGGATGCCGACGTGGGTCATCAGGAACCCGGCATGGCGCTTCTTCCAGGGAAAGCGGACCACCGCGGCCGTCAACACGTTAAGACCCAGCAAGAAGTTGAGGCCCTCGAACCACCCTGTCCGGTAGATGGCGAATCGGGCCACGTCCGAACCGAACCGGTTCTCGACGACGGTGGCCCAGGCCAACACGATCACCAGAACCACGATCAGCACGACCGCTAATTGCAGCGATGCCAGGCCTCGATACAGCCACAACAGCAGTCGGAGGGGGAGAGGTCGGCAGGGTGGGCTCGGGAGAGAACGCGTCATGCGCGGAGTAGTTCGCTCTGGAGTTCGACGACGGGTTGCCGCTTTTCCGGGGGGAACGTCTATGCCGGGCGCAGGGCAACCCGAGAAAGGCCCCTGACAAAACCAAGTTTCCTATTATATCTCCGGGACCCGGAAAGGGTAGGGCCCTTCTTGGCCCGTATTTCTCGCGTAGGCCGGAACAAGGTTGCCTGAACTCTTGCCGGAACAGCGCAACGGAGGCGCGAACCGTTCGGCGCCTTGTTGCCGGACGGACGACTAACCGGCGACCGAAGTTCCGGCAGCGGTTCGCGTTGCTCGTTCCGGCCTGCACGTTGGTGAGAAACGCGGGTCAGTACAGGCTGGGAATCGAATCGGTCCAGCCCACGACCGGCACGTCGGGCCCCATCACGAAGACCTCGACGCGGCGGTTCTTGCGGCGGTCGTCGGGCGAGGCGTTCGGGGCAATCGGCTCATGGGCGGCAAACCCGCTGACCCCAATCCGCTGCTCGGCGAGCCCCCGGCGGCACAGGCTGTCGGCCACGGCCAACGCCCGAGAGGTGCTCAAGTGGAAATTGTTGGGGAATTCGTTTCGGACGGTCCTGCCGGCGACCCGCTCGTCGTCGGTGTGGCCGACGACCACGATTTTCAGGTCGGCGGCCTCGGGCGAGTTCAACTCGGCGGCCAACTCGGCCAGGAATTGTTCGGCCCCCGGTTTCAGCTCCGTCCGGCCGCTGTCGAAGAGGACATCGGTGTCGAGTTTGCTGATTCCGGTGACCGGGTCGTAGTGCAGGTCGGGAAACCGGTCGCAGAGCGCTACGAGTTGTTGGGCGACCTCGGGCGGAACTCGAGAGCGGACATTGGCCAGGCCGCGAAAGCCCTCCTCCAGGCGGGAACGTTCCTGCCGGTATTCGGCCAACTCTCCACGGTCCAGTCCGACCTCCTCCTCGAGCAACCGCAAGTCATCTTCGGTGCGGAAGAGCTTGTCCTCGATATTGGCCTTGTGAACGGTGAGGCTGGCGATCTCGGCTTCCAGCGCCCGGCGCTGTTGGGCCAGCATCCGGTTCTGCGATTGGCAGTCGGCCAGTGGCGAGCCGGGCAGGCTGAGACAGCCGGACGAGACGGCCAGAGCCCCCAGCGCAAGGCACGCAGCGATCAGGCGGGCGCCCTTCATGATTCGACTCCTTTCGAACCGCTAGGCGGATGATACTGTGGAAATCGCGGGCGGTTACTTACCCTTGCCCTCGAACCAGCCGAGGACCGTGTCCATCAACCAACTGGACGCCTGGCCCGTTCCTTCCCAGCTCCGCAGATTTCGCATCAATTCGTACATGAACCAGCCGCTGAACATCAGCAGGATCGCGCACAACGCCAGGCTCAGGATATTCCAGATCGAATAGGGGACCTCGGGCAGCATGGCCGCTTCACCCAGCATGGCGCCGTCGGCCAAGGCTCCCGCCGGCGCACCCCCCAACATGCCGAATCCCATTTCGCCGCCGTGGGTGCTGAGATCTTCTTCCAACATGGCCGCCATGCCGCCGCCGACCACGGCTTCCTCCGAGTCTTCGGCGTCCAAGGCAATCACCTGCGAACCGCTCTCCGACTCGTCCTCATCGCCGGGATCTTCCAACGGGGTGAGCTGGAAATCTTCGTCCGTTTTCAGTTCCGTAGGCGCGTCGTCGTCCAGGCCGATCATGTCGTCTTCGCCCAGCTCGAGCGAATCGGCACCGCTGCCGGCCAGGTCCAGCGGTTCTTCGAGCGAAAGCCCGCTGTCGGCCGGATCGACCAGCGAGATGCCGCTGTCGCCGCCCAACGTGATGTCGCTTCCCGCCCCGCTGCCGCCGAGCACCAGGTCGTCGTCTTCGAGGTCCTCGCCGCTGAGATCGATGCCCGAGTCGGTGGCGGCCGGTTCGGCCGCCGCGGCCTGATCGTCTTCGAACTCCAGATCCTCTTCCAAGGTGAGGTCTTCCTCGAGGGTGAGGTCGAGTTCTTCGAACTCGGAGACCTTCGAATCGACGGCGTCCTCGTCGGTGGCTGCGGCCGATTCGGAATCGTCGACGATCTGGATATCGCTGTCGGCCGTACCGCTCGCCTCGGCCTCCATGCCGATGACGGTTCCCGACGCACCGGGATCGGACTCGCCCAATTCGACTTCGCTCAACAACACATCGCCCTCGTCCCGATCCTCGTCGGCGGGCTCTTGCGACCGTTGCTGCGAGGCCAGTTCATCGACGGCCTCCACCTTGAACTTCCAGTCGGCGCCGTCGCGATATCCGTGGATCTCGCGATTCTGCTGCATCTCCTTGATTTTCTCGACGTCCACGCCAAGGATCTCGGCGGCCTCGTTGGTGCTGTAATATCTCTGGGCCATGCGACTCTCCCGGTCCGCATCAGGCGGACGACTCTTCGCAGCCGGTTGTTGCGGGCCGAACCGGCCGAGAATGCCAGGTTACCGTTGTTCCAACAACGATCGAATCTCTTGCGGGAAGGGACTCTCGTTGTTCAGATAAATCATCTGCAGGTCCCAGTGGATGTTGCGGACGCTGCACAAAGCGATCTTGCCGGTGACCGAATCGACGCGGTACACGCTCATCGCCCGCTGTTTCGGGTCGATCACCGTAATCAGTTGCCCCTTGTCTGCAGCCGGTGAAGACAGCGCGATCAGTCCGCCGTTTTCACCGGGCTGTTCGTAGGAGGTCATCCGTTGGGCGAAGACCTCGTTGCGGTGCTCCAATCCACCAGCGACCGCCAGCACGAGCCCTGCACCTACCAGGGCCCCCAGCACGGCTCCTTTCATCGTGAACCCTTCGAAAAAATGGGTTTAGGGAAGCTGGGGCCCTTCCTTCATTGTAAAAGCCCCGGTTTTCATTGCAAGAGAATTGACCCAAAGGAGGGAAGACGGGTGCGGCCAAACCGCCCCGTTCTTGCGGCATCCGGCAGACCGCTCCTCAGTTGCGGCTGCGGACCGAACCACGCGGATGGCTCTAACTTGTTATGTGAAAAGGGGTTGTGAAACAAGGCCGATTGACCGCCTCGGAATTGCTTGGAAGTCCGGTCCCCGAAAAATCGCGGTGGGATCGCGCGGCGGCGAGTTTATCCGTCCGGCCATCGCCGTGCAAGGTCAGCTCCTCCACAAAACCAAACCGTGATCCCCTCCCTCTTTTCCGCTAGGCAATATGCACCTAGAATAGCGTAGGCCGGAACAAGCGGAGCGCAGTTCCGGCATTTGGCGCAGTTCCGGCATTTGGTGTGGAAGGGTGGCATGAGGTCGTGTGCCGGAACGGCGCTGCGCTTGTTCCGGCCTACTTTGGCACCACCGAAGCCGGCGAAACGCAAGGAGAGGGTCGCATGAGCGCCGCGCCGTCTGCCGCACCGATCGGTCTGCTGCTCAGCGGGGGGGTAGATAGCTGTATCCTTTTGGCCCATCTGCTGGAGTCGGGGCGTCGCGTTCGTCCGTTCTACGTCCGCTCGCAGTTGGCCTGGCAGCGCGAGGAGATGCTTGCGGTCGAGCGGTTCTTGCAGGCGACCGCCTCGCCGCACTTGGAGGACCTGGTCATCCTGGATCTACCTCTGAGAGATCTTTACGGCGACCATTGGAGTGTGACCGGCTGCGGAGTACCCGACGCCGTCAGCGCCGACGACGCAGTTTACCTGCCCGGCCGCAACGTGCTGCTGATCGTCAAGGCCGCGATCTGGTGCCGGCTCCACGGCCTCGACGAGTTGGCGTTGGCCGTTCTGCGGTCCAATCCCTTTTCCGACGCGACGCCGGAGTTCTTCGACGGCTTCGAGTCGGCGTTGGATTGCGCCACCGGCGGGCGCGTCCGTATCGTGCGGCCGTTTGCCCGACTCGATAAGCGGCAAGTGATGGACCTGGGGCGAGGGCAACCCCTGGAACTGACCTTCTCCTGTATCGCGCCGGTGGCAGGGGATCACTGCGGCCAGTGCAACAAATGCGCCGAACGACAGGCCGCCTTTCGACGGATCGGCGCCGAAGATCCCACCCGTTACGCCAGCAACGAAGTTACGGCAGCCCGAAGTTAGAATCATGTTCCGCGTTTCCTGCGAAATCAACTTCTGCTACGGTCACCGGTTGCTGGACTACCCGGGCAAGTGCCGCCACCTGCACGGACACAACGGCCGGGTCGAGATCACCCTCGAGGCGGCAAAGTTGGACGAGCAGGGAATGGTGGTCGATTTTGCCGACGTCAAGGGCGTGGTGGGCCGGTGGATCGACGACAATCTGGACCACCGCATGATCCTCCGCCGAGACGATCCGGCGGTGCCCGTGCTCGAGCAGTTGGGCGAGCCGACCTATCTGCTCGACGCCAATCCGACCGCCGAGAATATCGCCAAGATGATCGCCCGAGTCGCCTTGGAGGATGGCTATCCGGTGGTCGAAGTCCGGCTTTGGGAGACGCCGCTGTGCTTCGCCACGTATCGTCCGGGCCCGGGAGCCGAGTGAGTAGCCATCTTGCTCCGCAAGATGAAGCCTCGTCTCGCGGAGCGAGACGGCTACTTTGGTTGCGGCTGTTCCGCGTCAGGAGGTGTCCGGTTAGTTTCCCGGCAACGCCCAAACCCGGCCGAAACCAAGAAAAAGCAACAGTCCGGGCAGCCCACGCTCGGGCCGACACCGGACTGTTTCCCCCCCTGGGAACATATTCTCGTCTGCGACACGCCGATGCAGCGTGATGCCTCGCGTGCCGCGTTTTCGCCTTGCTGACGCCTCGAGCCCGTTCGGCTCGACCGTTGCGCCGCTCTTGCCCGATCCGGGCGACAAAGAAAATCATCGGTTTTCCAGGGGCAGACACTTTGGGAAACTTTGTCGGTTGGTCCGATCTTGCCGGCCACGCAAACAGACAGCTTGAACGGGCACACGAAGTCGATTAGACTCCCTAATCCGGTATCTATTTGCAGGAGACGGTTGCCCTTTTTCTATCGAGAATCCCCCCGATGGGCCTGATGCGATTCGTCCTCTCTTCTGCGGAGCGTTTCACGGAGGAAACGGTCCGTGCGGCCTACCTTTCGGGAATCGACCGTATTGCCTGGCAAGTCGAGGCCAGCCTCCGCGGCAACGAACTGGTCATGAAACGGGCGGTGTCCGATTCGGCCAAACTCCACCTCCTCTGGCAGGTCGAGGGTCACGGCCGGGTGGTCCTCTCGACCGGGTCGTTGCGCGAGGATTTTGGACCCTACCTGCTCCCCTTGGAACTCGCCCGCGGCACCATCGGCCAACTTCGCGAGCAACTGGCCGAATGGCAAACGATGGGCCTGATCGTGCCGGAGAAAATCACCGGGAAGGTCTCCGAAGCGACGTCCCATTTCGCCCGGGCCGCCCTGTTGCAGGGGGATCCGCAGGCTTCCGCGGCCAGTGCCGAAGAGGCTCTCCGCGCCGGCCTGGACGCGGCCGAGGGGCTGGTCGCCACGTACGTCGATCAGGCCATGGTCGTCCGGCGCCGGACCAACGCGAGATTGCCCACCCTGCTGGCGGGCGATCTGAGCGGCTCGCCCTTGGACGACTATACGGCCAAGAACTTCCTCTCGGGTTTCAATGCGGCCGTCGTGCCGATCCGCTGGCGCGGGATCGAGGCCAGCGAGGGCAGCCACGACTGGACCACCTGCGACCAGAAGCTCCAGTGGTGCCAAAGCCACCACCTTAAAGTGTGCAGCGGCCCCCTGTTGCAGCTCGATCCTCGCAGCCTGCCCGACTGGCTGTACCTCTGGGAAGACGACCTCGACAGCCTGATGTCGTTCGTTTCCGAATTCGTCACGGCGGCCGTCGAGCGCTATCGCGGCAGGATCGACTTCTGGCAGTGTGCGGCGCGGACGAACTCCGCCGACGTGCTCTCGATCTCCGAGGAGGACAAACTGCGGCTAACGGCCCGCAGCATCGAGTTGGTCCGCTCGCTCGATCCCAGTGCCCCGGCCATCGTCTCCTTCGACCAGCCTTGGGCCGAATACATGAGTCGCCGGGAAGTGGATTTTCCGCCGTTGCACGCCGCCGAGGCGTTGATTCAGGCCGGATTGAATCCGTCGGGGCTGATGCTGGAGATCAATCTGGGCTATCACCCGGGCGGAACGCTGCCCCGCACGCCCTTGGAACTGAGCCGGCAGTTGGACATGTGGGCCGTGTTGGGATTGCCGCTGTGGGTGTCGATCGCCGTTCCCAGCGCCACCGACGACGACCCGCAGGCCGGGCGCCGGGTGAGCCTGGCGCAATCCGGCTGGACGCCCGAGGCACAGCGGGCCTGGGTCGCCCGATGCGTTCCGCTGATTCTCGCGAAGCCTCACGTGCAAGGCATCCTCTGGAACCAGCTTCGCGACGGCGAGCCCCACGATTTCCCTCACGGCGGCCTGTTCGATCGGCGGCGCCAAGCGAAACCGGCACTGCACGCGCTGGCCAAGATCCGCCGGACGTACCTTTCCTGAAACTCGGCCTTTCGATCGCCCGGCACCAACGATACTCCCGGGGAAGTACCGGTACCTCTTCTCTGTTCGCGTAAATGCCTGCAAGAACACGTCCTATCCGATCCCGGAATAGAGAAGAGGCACCGGTACTACTCTGTGTTTGCGTGCGAGGCCCCGATTTCATGTTCTTCCATTTTCGACTGAACCAATACACGACCTTGTTCCGGCCTGCGTGAGAGATGCGGATTAGTCAGCGCCACACCGGATGCACCACAAGCCCCAGCTTCTCCAGGCGGCAACGGACCTGCGGATAGTAGATCTTGTTCATCGTCAGAATGACGTCCCGGACCGAAAACTCCGGGCATCGCTCGGGCGCGACGACCGGAAAGCCCCATTGGGCCAGCTCGGGCCGTTGCGGCGAGTCGTCCAAACCGCACACGATCGGAAAGCCTCCCAGGCGGGAATACGTCCGGGCCAAAGCGTAGAACTCGTTGAGCCCGAAGACCGCAACGGGCCGCTGCCGGGATTGCAGTCCTGCGAGTGTTTCGTCCAGCCGCCGCAAGTCGGCCAGGAGCCCCGAAATGCTCGAAGCGCACGCGGTGTATCCCGGAGGCCCGATCCAGGCGAATGCGTCGTCCGGCTGCGCGGCCTCCCACAGATGCACGCTGAAAGTGGGGATCCATCGATGGCCGACCACGGACCCCAGTTCGCGGAAGCCGCATTTCCGTGCATATTGACGCAAATGCTCGGTTCCGAAATGGTGCAAATGGTCGGCGAAGAGAACGTCGTGGCTTTCCACCTCCTGTGTCGGCTGGCACAAGAAAAGCAAGCCGCCGGGGCGCAAGCGATCGTGGATCTCCCGGAGAAAACCGCTCGGCGAGGGGACGTGTTCCAGCACGGCAACGGCAAAAACCGTATCGTACGGGCCGCCCTGAAAATCGCCGAGCGTGCTTCGGCGAACCGGCAGTTCCTGTTGCCGAGCCAGGGCGACGGCGTGCCGGTTCAACTCGATGCCTTCGAAGTCGACTTCCGGAAACCGCTTGATGAACTCTCGCAAGATCATGCCCGATCCTGAGCCGATTTCCAGACATCGCATGCCGCTCTGCCAGCGGTGCGGGCCCATCGACGAGATCAACCAGTCGCAGATCACTTCGCTTCGGGAGATGGACCCCTGCCCGGTATAGAACGGCTGATCTTCCGCCTCGGTATTCAGCGTGTAGTTCTCCGCATAATGCTCCTCCAAAGACGGCGGGGCTTCTCCACTTCGGACCAGTCCACAGCGCTTGCAGGTGAGCTTCTTCAGATCGGCGTCGACGATCCGCCGGTCCGAATACATCGCCCGGCCGGTACGCAGATCGATTAGGACTTCGTGTTCCTCCGACCCACAGAGGTCGCAAGTCGCCGGGTCGTATCGGAAGTTATCGTGGGTGGTCGAGGACATCGTGTGGTTCCCGGAGAAATAACCTGCACATTTTTCAGCGAGGGTGGCACGCCCTGAGGAACGAAGGGCGTGCCACCCAGTTGAACAAGTTATTTCTACGCGGAAGCTAAGTCTACAGTTCCGGGCCGGGGTCAGGACATGGGCCGTGGGCGGAGAACCATCGGGTTTCGGCGGCGGGGGCGGTTGCCGTAATCTGCGCAACCTGCTTTCCGGGAAAGACTTGCGGCCATTCTCGTAAGAGTGGGACAGGCCGGTTTTTTCTCTGGGACTTCCCAAACGGGAAGAACCGGGGCTTCCAGCTTCATGCCGCGCCCTGCTGAGCAGATATTTACCCAAACCTCCTCCCCAGCGCCAGATTCTTCGCCGAAAAACTGCCCAAAAATCGCCTCGGACCCCTCGGCAAGCAGTGCGGGCAGTTGTAGGATGTACGGTTGCGATGGGGGAACGACCCTCCCGCTGCTGATCCGACCGGAAAATCGACCAAGGGCTCTTGCCGGGATTGGTGAACGCCTATATACTAGTCGGGTGTTCACTTTCCCCGGGCAGCCTCCCGCCCGCTTCCCGACAAGATAAAGGACGCTGCCCATGGTCACCGCCAACCTCACCCAAACGAAGCCCAAGAAGAAGATGGCCAAGAAAATCGCCAAAACGACCCAAACGACCGTGAGCAGCGGCGCCGGCGCCATGCTGGACCGCCATCCGGACCTGAAGAACACCGTTGCCCAGATCGAAAAACAGTTCGGCGAAGGGGCGATCATGCCCTTGGGGTCCGACCAGCGAGGACGCATCAAGGGAATCTCGACCGGCAGCCTGTCGCTGGACATGGCCCTGGGCGGACAAGGAATCCCCAGCGGCCGGGTGGTGGAGATTTTCGGGCCCGAATCCAGCGGCAAGACGACCCTGGCCCTGCACGCGGTCGCCCGGGCGCAGCAACTGGGCGGGATCGCCGCGTTCATCGACGCCGAGCACGCCTTGGACCCGAGCTGGGCCAAGAAGCTGGGCGTCGAGTTGGAAACGCTGCTGGTCAGCCAGCCCGGCTGCGGCGAAGAGGCGATGCAGATCACCGAGATGTTGATCAAATCGAACGCGGTCGACGTGATCGTGATCGATTCGGTCGCCGCGTTGGTGCCCCGGAAGGAGTTGGAAGGCGAGATCGGCGACACCCACGTCGGACTGCAGGCCCGGCTGATGAGCCAGTCGCTGCGGAAGCTGACCGGGGCAATCGGCAAGAGCAAGACTTCGGTGATTTTCATCAACCAGATCCGCGAGAAGATCGGCGTGATGTTCGGCTCGCCGGAGACGACGCCCGGCGGAAGGGCCCTGAAGTTCTACAGCTCCTGCCGGATCGACGTGCGGCGGATCGGCCAACTCAAGGAGGGTGAAGAGGTCATCGGCCAGCGGGTTCGGGCGAAAGTGGTCAAGAACAAGGTGGCCCCGCCCTTTCGGGTGGCCGAGTTCGACATGATGCACGCCGACGGGATCAGCTACGAGGGCGATATCCTCGACCTGGCCATGGCCGAACGACTGGTCACCCGGACCGGTGCCTGGTTCCGCTACGGCGAGCAACAATTGGGCCAAGGTCGGGAGCGCGTTCGCGAATATTTCAAAGAAAACCCCGCATTGGTCGAAGAACTCCGAGGGAAGATCCTCGCCGCCCGGGGACTGGCCGAGGAGAAACCGTCTTGACCTCTAACCAATAACGTTCACCATGCTTCGACCACCCATCCGCGGCCCGATCTTGGCCCTCTGTTTGGCGCCGTTTCTCGGCGGCGGAGTCGGCGCCCAGGAAGTCTCCGGTCTGCCAGCGGCCAGGGCGATGGAAGAGGTCCTGGTCGACGTGATCGCCCGGTGCGAGAAGTCGGTGGTCGCGATCGCCCGGGTGCGGAAGGATCGGACCGGCGAGACGCTCGGCTTGGAGTTGCGGCCCGACCCGTTCGGCCGCCGCGTGGTAGCCCCGACGCCGCAGCAACCGACCGATCCGGACTTCATCCCCAACGAATACGGCACCGGCGTGGTGATCGACCGCGCCGGGCTGATCCTGACCGCCTACCACGTGCTGGGCGAAGACAGCGACTATTACGTCACCACGCACGACCGGAAGGTCTATCGGGCGTGGATCAAGGCGGCCGATCCCCGTAGCGATCTGGCCGTGCTGGCCGTCGAGGCGTACAACCTGGTGCCGATAACCTTCGGCGACGCCACCGGCTTGAGGAAGGGCCGGTGGGTGATCGCCCTGGGCAATCCGTACGCCATCGCCCGCGACGGGCAGGTGAGCGCGAGTTGGGGGATGGTCTCGAATCTCGCCCGAAAGGCCCCGCCGACGCCGAATGATTTCAGTTCCACGGGCAAGCCAACCCTGCATCACTTCGGCACGCTGATCCAGACCGACGCCAAGCTGAACCTGGGGACCAGCGGCGGGCCGCTGTTGAATTTGGACGGGGAGATGATCGGGCTGACCGTCGCGTTGGCCGCCACGGCCGGCTACGAACAGGCCGCCGGCTACGCGATTCCCGTCGATACGACCTTCCGCCGCGTGGTCGAGACCTTGCGAACCGGCCGCGAAGTGGAGTACGGTTTCCTGGGCATCATCCCGATCGGTCTGCGGCCGGAGGAGATTCTCGGCGGGCAGCAGGGCATTCGCGTGGATCGCATCGTGCCCGGTACACCCGCCGCCCGGTACGGACTGAAGGTCGACGACGTCGTCACCACCGTGGCCGGCCGGCCGATTTACGAGCCCGACGGATTGGTCTTGGAGGTGGGCCGCTTGCCGGTCGAGGCGGTCGCGCCGATCGGCGTTATCCGCAACGGCCGGAAACAGACGATCGAGGTCACCTTGGCCAAGTATCCGGTGCTGGGCAAGAAGATCGTCAGCAACCGGCCCGAACCGTGGCGCGGCTTGCGGGTCGATTATCCCTCGGCGCTGGTCGATCCGGACGGCCGGGCCCACGGCGGCATGGTCTTCTACGACGACGGCGTGATCGTGACCGAGGTATTGCCGGCCACGCCGGCCTGGCAGGCCGGCCTGCGGCGCGGGATGCGAATCAGCCACGTCGGCCGCACGCCCGTTCGCACGCCCAAGGAGTTCCTCGCGGCGGTGGCCGACGAGTCCGGTGGCGTGCAACTTCGCCTGGCCGACGACGACACGAACCCGGTGCGAACGGTAACCGCCGGATCGTAGCCGCTCGCGGCTTCGCACCTACCCCTTCCCCCTCCCCAACTTCGCCCGGCTGAGGGCCTCGTACGTCGGTCCGGCACGTTCGAGTTGACTGGAGAAGACGACGACCTGGGAGACGTGGACGCGGCCGACTTCGAACTGGGCGTACTCGTCCAGCAATCGGCCGAGTTGATCCACGCCCGGCCCGCCGCGGCGGACGCGGCCGATGGTCAGATGGGGATGAAACCGGCGATGTTCGGGCCGAAAACCGAGTTTCTTCAGCGGCTTTTCCACGTGGTCGTGCAGGGCCACCATTTCCTGCTCCCCGCGGCCGGCACCGAGCCAAAGCGTACGCGGCCGCTTGGTGTCCGGGAACGCCCCGGCGCCGAGAATTTCCAACTCGAACGGTTCGACCTGCGCGGCGCCCTGCGCGACCGCTTCGCACACCCCGGCGATCTCCCGCGAAGGCACGTCGCCGAGGAATTTCAACGTCAGGTGCAGGTTATGCGTCTCCACCCATTTCACGTCGACCGGCGCGGCGCGGAATTGTTCGATCAGTTCCTCAGCGCAGTCCCGGACGGCCGAACTGATTTCCACGGCGACGAAAGTGCGAACGGTTCGTTTCATGAGCGGGGCGAGGGGTTAGGGGTGAGGGGTGAGGGGTTGGGGGCGAGGGATTAGGGGCGAGGGGTTAGGGGATTAGAGTCTTAGGCTGCAAGTTCCGTGCGCACAGTGTGCGCATGTTTGACATGAACAAGTTGTGCGTTGCGGTAAACTTTTGGGGTGGCACGCCCTGAGGAACGAAGGGCGTGATACGTCGGGAAAACTCGCCCTTCGTTCCTCAGGGCGTGCCACCCCAATCCGCGATCCGCGTCTTAGGCCGACAGATCCGCCGGTCCAAGACGCTTCCTGGTCACGTACCGGTTTTGAACTCCCCCTCATTATCCCGCCCTGCGGCCGGACGCGTCAAGGTCTGCAGGAGGTTGCCGTTTTCGCCGCCGCCAGCCGTGCGCCAGATTTCCGAATTCGGAAATAAAGAGCGGATGGGGAGGGATTCGAACCCCCGGTGCAGTTTCCCGCACAGCAGTTTTCAAGACTGCCGCCTTAGTCCACTCGGCCACCCATCCAAGTTGTGTGATATCAAGTACTTAGGGCATTCTCCATTCTTGGGATATAGGAGGGTTGACACCTGGTATCCTAGATTGCCGGAGAAACGACACCCGCCCGATGGCCCGGACGGGTGTCGGCGACACCACCTGAAACCATCAGATCGGAGGTGATGCCCATGCCCAAGTCTACATCGTCGGCAACTCGCCGCAAAGCGACTCCGCGAAAGCCCAAGAAGCCCTACGCGAATTTCCCACTCTTCCCCCACGCCACCAAACGGTGGGCAAAGAAGATCAGGGGTCGGTTCCATTACTTCGGGCCGTGGGTACTTCGGGCCGTGGGTACTTCGGGCCGTGGGATGCCCCCGAGGGCGCGCTCCAGCGGTATCTCGACCAAGAAGACGACCTGCACGCCGGGCGAACGCCCCGGGTCAAAGGCGGTGGTCTGACGGTGGCCGATCTTGCGAACCATTTCCTGACACATAAACAGCAGTTGTGCGACAGTGGCGAACTGGCTCTCCGGACATTCCAGCGGTACTTCGCAAGCTGCGAGCTTCTGGTAGACGTGTTCGGCAGGGAGCGCGCGGCAGGCGACCTTGTTGCCGAGGACTTTCAGCACCTCCGGCAGGAAATGTCAGACCGGTGGGGACCCGTCGCCCTGGCAAACGAGATTCAGATGGTCCGGTCGGTGTTCCGCTACGGGTACGAAGCCGGTCTACCGGACAACCCCGTCCGATTTGGACTGGGCTTCAAGAAGCCCTCTGCCAAAGTGCTTCGCCAAAACCGGGCCGGCGGCGGGCTACGGATGTTCGAACGCGAGGAACTCCTGACGGCCCTGGATCATGCCGGGCCGAACATGCGTGGCATGATCCTCTTGGGAATCAATGGAGCAATGGGAAACACGGACGTTGCCCTACTGCCGATCAAGGCCCCAGATCTCAAGAGCGGATGGCTGGATTACCCGCGGCCGAAGACCGGTGTCCCCCGCCGGATACCGCTCTGGCCCGAAACGATCGAGACTATTCAGGCGGTCGTGAACCAAAGGCCGGAGCCCAAAGACCCAGAGCATGCAGAGTTGCTCTTCATTGGACCCCGGGGCGAGTCCTACATTGGCGGTCACAAGGGCTATCGGGTTGCGGCCGTACACCGCCCAAGCGACCGGTCGGGTAGTCGCGGTTCTGATCCTTTCACGCGGCTGCCCGGCCGGTTGACCCGGCGATTGACAGGATGAATCATGTCGAATCTCTACCCATCACCCGAGAATCTCATCGAGATTGCCGACGCGGCCAACACGGTGGCGAAGGCTCTGCGCGACCACTGGTCGATCTATGGTGCGCCTCTGGACGAGAATCCGTTCCAAGACTTCTCTGTAGATGGAGACGCGAACTGAAACAAGCGCTGTGGGGTGGTCATTTGCAGTGAATCGGGGCTTGAAGGTACTTGCCGTCAATCTGGAAGCGATCTTAGATGCACTCGCATGTAGGGGGAACGGGTTTCACCCGGTTGAGATCAAGGTCGTTCACGCGGTGGAAACGGCAGCCAAGGTGCTGCGCGAGGAAGCCGTTTCCAACATAAACAAAAGTCCAACGGGACAGAGAGAGTCGCCTAAGAAACGCGGCCCCAAGGTACAGGACACCACGAAGAAGCGCGCGGACTTCGCTAAATCCCACCTGGAACTCAACTGGTCTGATATGTGCGACGCCTATAAAGCCGAGTATCCAGGCGACAAGGAAGTCACTCCGGACAAACTTCGGTTGGCCCACGGCCGACAATATCCAGCGACGTAATCCGACGTAATTCACCACCCGAATTACGTCGTTTCTTCTTGCGAATGCGTAACTCCCTTTCTCTCAAGCACTTCGGCAATTTCCGAAAACCCGCTAGGCCGTAGAATTACGGCGCCTGATACTCGTTGGTGTTGTTACTCAACCCGCGAGGAATCAGGCGATGACACTTCTCTCCGTCTCCGATGTGGCCCGCGAACTCGGCGTCCGGCCGCGCGATGTGTCGGACGCCTTCTACAGAAGCGACTTTGGCCGCAATCAACCGGGCGATGGTTCCTACCGGTGATTGCAGGTAGGCCTCCTTGCGGGTGCAGGTGACGATCTCCGCCACGATGGTCTTCTGGCCCAACCGCTGGTGGGCCGACAGGCGGCCCTCGCCGCGTCCTTCCGGGTATCGCTTCTACGAATCCTCATCCGTCCCGGCCGCGATGGCCAGCAGGAGCGCCAAGGCTGCGGCCACGCTGACCGCAACGATGACCAGCACGATGATTCCGGCCTCCGTGGACACCCCGAAGCATCGCAGCGCTGCGAAAAGCAGGCTCACCGCCACCATCGCCATCAACATGGCGCGCAAACCGAACTGCAACGGCTTCCGTTCATCGTTCATCATTCTCCCTTCCCTCACGCTTCCCACTGCCCGAAACGTTTCATCGCATCGCGGATCTCCTGGCCCCGCTTTTCATAAACGGCGAACAGGGCAATGATCGCGGCGCCCAGAGCGATGCAACAGGCCCAGATGATCCACCATCGCGGCTCGGGGCCCTGCTGGAAGGCCGCATAATAGATCATCCGACCGATGACCACGGTGAGGAAGGCGGCGCCGAGGTAAAGGAACGAACGGACCCGCAGCAACACGCCGGCCAGCACGCCCAGCACCGAAAGCAGAATCGTCACCAGCGGCAACACCCAATGGTCGGTCTCTCGCCAGCACTCGGCGGTCGACGACACGTAGACGATGTTCAGCGCGAAGTAGCGCAAGGCGGTGCGCTGCGCCTCGTTGAGCCGGCGGCGGTCGAGATGCTCGGCGACCAGCACGGCCAGCGCCGGCGGAATCAGCCAGAGTTGCGGACGCTCGACGAAGCCCCAGCCTTGATGGTGCCAAAGCACCCACAGCCCCATGTTGCCGGCGCCGATCGCCAGCAGGCCCAACCAGAACTTCAGCCAGGCGGATCGCTCGCTCAGCGCCATGTAGCCGTAGAACAATCCCATCATGAACCACAGCACGGGCGTGCGGCCCACCAGGCCCAGCGGCGAGGCGGGATCGCTGCTGAACCAGAACCCGATCGCCGGCACCAACGGCACCAACAGCGCGGTGCGCCGCAGCGGCTCGGAGAGCACCGGCAATCCGACGCGCTGAAACCATTCGCTCAGTCCGGCTCCGGCAAACGCCACGGCCATGACGATCAACATCCAGTACCGCATCAGCCCCAGCTCGAACAACTCCGGCCGGGTCAGCCAGAGGTGCAGCCCGATCAATCCCCCCAGCGCTTCGGCTGCGTAGACGTAGATCGTGCGTGCCCGCTGATTCACGTGCAACGGCTCCCAGTCCGGCCGAACGGCCATCGCCAGGCACACGGCGATCAACCCGGCCAATGCCGCGACGACGACCACCACGGCCGGCCAGGCCACCGGCGGCAACTCGTGCCCAAACAGAAAGCCCTCTTGGACCAGCACCGCCGCCATCGCCGCCATGGCCAAAGCGCCGAAGGCCGGCGTGCTGCGTCGGCCGCTGATACGCCAATCGCTCTTCTCGCCCAGCAAACGGCCCAAGGCGAGACCGGACGCCAGGTTCATCGCCGTGGCGGCGACCATCAGGATCACCCCGGCGTACAGCCATCGGTGGTCGCCGCCGGACCCGAGCCAGGCAAACCCCGATACGTTCAGCAACAACAGTCCCAGCCACAGCGAAGCGTGTTGCCAGGCTTCCCGCCACCAAGACTTCGAGCGTGAGGCCAACAGGACCGCAACCGGCAGCAGCATTCCCACGACCCACGCTGCCACCTTGCGGCCTGAGAGCCAGGCCAAGGGGCGGTGTGCGATTTCGTCGAAACCTACGTCGAGCGATATCCACACGGCCAGCAACGCCGCCGCGGCGACCACGGCTGCCTGCACCGCGGAAAACCAGTGTTTCGGCCAGCGCCGGTTTTCAAGCGGAATCCGCAGTGCCCGCCATAATGTGTCCCATCGCGGCAGCAGTCGGACGAGGATCGTCGTCGCCAAGGCGAAACCGGCCAGTTCCATGCCGGCCGTAAGGCAGAGCGCTCGCGGCGAAAGATCGCGGACGCACCATCCCAGAGCCACGCCCAGCAAAGCCACGACGTACAAGCCCGGAAGCGACCATCGCGACGAGCGATCCCACAGGCAGGTCGTCGTGGCGGCGGCGGTTGCGGCCAATGCGATCCAGTCCAGCGGACCGAGCGCCGTGTGCCCCAGGTCGACCAAATCGCGCATCACGGCCACGCCGACCACCGCGGTCAACAGACCGACGGCACCTCGGGCCGCCCACGGGGCAAACGGCACCGTGCGGCTGCCGACTTGCAGGTGAGGAACGCTCGTCCTGAAGGCCACAGGGATCAGCGACCAAAGGATCGAACCGGCCGCCAGGCACAGCACGTTGGTTTGCACCAGCCCGGCCGGTGTCCACCACGGCGGCCTCCACGCCAGCCAGGCGATCACGCCGATCACGTTCAGCAGCAGTCCGGAGGCGAACACATAGGCCGCTTCCCGCCGCCACAGGGCGATCGTGCCGGCCGTCAGGCTCACTGCGGCCAACGCCCCGGCCGACCACCACGGCGCCGACGGATCGCCGGCCGAATGGATCACGGCCAAGATGAAGACCAGCACACCGATCGCGGTGACCCAGGATTGGACCAACGGGCTGGGCAGAAGGAGAGTCCGCCTCGCCCTCGGAGACGCCTCCCACACGAGATTGGAGAGGCGGAGATTCCTGCCCAGCATTCCGATCGTCAGCAGCAGCACGCCCAGGATGGCCCACGCGGCGGTCAACGTGTGATACTCGGGCCACGGCCAGAGCGTGCGATCGGCCAGCATGGTTGCCCGGCACGCCCCCAACACGCCGGCGCCGAGTCCCAGTCCGGCCAGTACGTGCAGTAACTTGCCCGGCAACGTTTGGCGAAGATACCAGGCGGCGGCCGCAGCCGTCAGCACCAGTCCCATCCAGCCGGGCGCTTCGGCCAGGCGGCAGAGACCGTCGGGCAAATGGTCGGGCGTGGCCATCAACCGAAACACCGGCGCCAACAGCAACGAGCCGTTGGCGATCGCCGGCAGCGCGATCTGCACAGCCAGCAGCGGACTTTGGCCGAGCGCCATTTCGCGGAGTTCATAGAGCCGCCTTCGCGCGGCCAACCAAACCAGGGCCACCGCGGAAGACGCGATCACGTTGGCTTGAATCAGCCGCAGCCACCACTGCGCGAAGTCGTCTTCATGGTGGAAGTACCACACGACCAGCGAAGCGGCCAGATTGGCTCCCAAGGCGGCGGAAAAGGCCCAGCCCTCGCGTCGTCGCCACACGGCCATCGTCGCTCCGGCCGCGCCGGCCACGGCAATCGCCCCGGCCGCCCAAAGAAGCTCTTCGTAGCCTCGATGGAAACAGGCCGCCTTTACGCCCAGCAACACGGCCAGAATGCCGGCCGTGCGAACCCAAACGGCCGCCGGGCGGATCAATGCCTGGGGTGGTCCTTCCGAGCCGGGCACCGTTCGCTGAGAGGCCACCCACCACATGGCCGAGACGATGAACCACGCGAACGCCGCGCAGGACAGCATCAACGTGCGATAACCCCAGTACGAGTCGGGCCACTGCCCACAGACCGCCAAGGCCAGCAACGCCAGCACGGCCATGCCGATCCACCCGACGCGGTCCGGTTGGAGTCGTCGGCCCATCCGGATCCGGCGGTAAGCATAAGCCGCCGCCACCGCCGCCAGCGAGATCCAGCCCAGCGGTTTCCCGGCGGCGGCAATCCCGGGCGTGCCGAGCGGATCGAACAGGACCAACGAAACCACCGCCGGCAGAATCAACAGCACGTTGCCGGCCGCGGCCATGCCCAGTTGCACGTTCATCAACACGCGGGCCGAACCGCCGTCGGGCGTTTCGCGCCATATGTCCAACCATTCTCGCACGGCCAGCCACGCGCCGGCCCAGGCGGCGGCCGCAATCGCAGCGAGCTGCAGCAGCGTGACGCGTTCCGCCGTGTCGAAGGCCCCGTCGCCGGTGGTGGCCACGTGCAGGGCGTATCCCAACGTGACGATCAACTCGGCGACCAATCCGCCGGCAAACGCGTATCCGGCCGAGCGCTCGCGGATCGCATGACCCACCAGACCACACGTTACCAGCATTAGCGGAACGAGATACGAGGCGACGGGCCCCATGCGATCGAAGAAGGTCTCGGCAACCGGCCCGCCCGCCGAAACACCGCCGATCTGCAGCGCCGCCGCCGCGATGGTCAGCACCAGCACGGGCGCCGCCATCGTGGTCAGCAGCACGGCCCGCGCGGCCGCCGGCGCCTTGGCGCCGAGTTCGAGCTGCGCTGCGAGCCGACGGCATCCTTGCAGCAACGCCCGGCGTTGCCAGACGGCGATCGAACACACGGCGAAACCGAGGGCCAATGCCCAACGCAATGCGGAGGCGACGGCCCTGGCGTCGGCCCATTGCCCGGCGATCAGGCACGGAACCGTTGCGGCCAGCAGCAGCGCACCGATCAGTTCGGCCACTCGCCAGCGTTGCCAAAGGGCCGCGATCGATACGACGCCCAACAGGCCGACCAGCAGCCAGGCCCCGCCCTCCACGGCCGCCGATTGGATGCCGACCGGTCCGGGAAACCGCTGGAACCATTCCTGACCGATGCCGGGCAGCAGGTAAGCTGCGACCACCAGCCACTGGGTCCAAACCACGATGTGAAAGACGACCCGATCGACCGAAGGCCAGGCGGGAGAGAGCATCTTTCGGGCCGCTTCGTGGCGACGCAACCCGATTCGCGCCGCGGCCCAGATCAAGGACAATATCCCTAAGGCAATCCCATACGCCTGGAGATTGTGGGGATCGACGAGATCCCGAGCAAAGCGCGTCATCCAACCGCGGTCCTCCAACCACGCGGTCGTGCCCACGAGTGTTGCCGCGGTCAAGGCCAGTTGCCCGGCGGAGAGCAGCCACGGATCACGGTCTCGGCACGCCACGGCCAACCAGATGGCCGCCAGCCAGAACAGGCACCCGGCCATCGCCGCCGTGCCGGACCAGACGATCGGGATCAGCGGCAAGGTCAGCACGGAGCTGCACAACGCCATGTCGGCCAGCGGCTTGCCGAAGATGCGGTGAATCTGCTCCGCCCGAAGTTGATCTTGTGAATGCTTCGTCCAAAGATCCAACGAGACGGCGGCCAGCAATGTGAGGGTGGAATGGACCAGGATGGCGACCAGCCAAGGTTGTTCGAGCCGATCGGCGTAATTCAGTGCCAGCGTATGGACCAGACCCAACAGCACGATCACCGAGGCGGTCCACGTTCCCAGCGGCGAGCGATACGCCCAAGCCAGCAGCAGATAGACTGCGGCGAGCCATGCGACCGTCATCACAGGCATGACGGACGCGTGGACCGACCAGGCCGTGATGATCCCGACCAGCAACGCTATCGGAGCGACCACCTGGCAAACATGGAGCAGCGGGATTCGATAGACGTCGAGCAGCGACGGAGACTTCAACCGGGCGCGGCCGGCGTCCCAGGGCTCGTCGGGGCTCCGCTTCGAGCGGCCGAAGAGGATTGCGGCGACCGTGCCCATCACCAGGGCTTCGGCCGCCAACATGGTGGCCCACACCGGCCCTATCTCATGCATCCTTTCCCACAGCGCCCACATGGGACCGGCCGCCAACAGCCCCAGCCCGACATAGGTCAACGCCGCGCGTCGCCATCGGGCGGCCAGGGCCAGGCCGCCGGTGCCGTAAATGGCGTAGAGGATCGCGGCACGCAGGGCGTCGTTCTCGTGCGTTTGGGCCAAGCCGTGCCAGGTGACCAACACCAGCCCGACCGCGGCCACCACCGCACACCCGCCGGCGTACACGAGGCCGTGCCGGTGGCGCCCACGTCGGGCGAGCCATTCGGCCGTCAGGCCCAAAAGGACGAACAGGCCGGCCAACGCCGTGCCACTGGTGGCGTCGATCATCCAACGGAGCATTTCCCCTCCGGTCGAGGAAAGCGGCAGGTCGTTGTAAACGATATGGAAGCCGATCAGGTAAACCAACGCCGCACAGAAGACGGTCCCGGCGTGCAGGATCGGCAAGCGGTATCGGAAGGCCGCCCATGCGAGCACCGCGCCGTTGATCGCGCCGACGGCGAGCACTGCCAGCGGATGCGGCCACGCCAACACCACCGCCGCACCCATCGCGATCGCGCCCAGCAGCGCGACGGTCGTACCGGCGACATGAAACGCGGCCAACGAGGCGTCCTTGGCCGTCCCGCGAGCTACCGTCAAGCCAACGGCCAGGATCGGCATCGCAGCCATCGCCAACAGAACGGAAAGCCGATCCAACACCAGGGCCAGTTCGTCGTGCGCCCGGGCGTCTTGGGCTACCAGCAAACCCAGCGCCACCGCCAGCGCGAAGGCGGCCGTGCCGGATAACGCAAACAGCGCATGACTGCGCGGCGCATCCAGCGCCCGCTCCTTCTCCCCAAACACCAGATAACCGCCGATCGCCCCGGCGAAACACGCCACGGGCACCATTCCGGCTGCGAGGAACCACCAGTCGGGCGACTGCTCGGTGACCAGCCGGGCGATCAGCAACACGGCCGCCGATCCGCCCACCACGCCCAGCACGTGCCACCACCTTCCCTTCGGCACCAATACCCGGGCCGCCAGAGACACCAACCACGTGAAGATTCCCAAGGAGATCAGATCGGCGGCCATGGTGCCCAGCCCGGGCTGGCTCTTCCACACGGCGGCCATGGCCAGGAAGTTCAGCGGCACCAGGAGCGCGGCGATGATCAGCACCGCGCGGCTGGTCGATTCCAGCTTCCAACGACGATGGGCATAGAGGCCCACGCCGAAGACGGCGGAACAGATCGACACGAAGGTGGTCAGTTGCAAGTAAGGATTGCGTTCGAGCTGTTCCCAGAAGCTGATCACCAGCGCGATCGCGGGCCCTACGATCAACATGCCGCCGATCAACTCGCCCCAACGGATGTTCCGCTCCTCCATGAAACCGGCAAACATCTCGGCCCAAGACCTCTGCGGCGGCGGCGCAGCGACCGGCGCCGGCGGCTTGGGTTCGGCTATCGTCCCAGCCGCTTGCGGCTTCGCGGGTTCGACCACCTCGAGCACAACCGGCTTCGGCACAACCGGCTTCGGCACAACCGGCTTCGGCACAACCGGCTTCGGCACAACCGGCTCCGGCACAACCGGCTTCGGCACAACCGGCTTCGGTGCAACCGGCTTCGGTGCAAGCACCCCGGCAACCACCGTCTTCGCCGCCGGCGGCCGCATCAAGTCGGCTCGGTACGCGTCGACCCGCGCGACCATGGTGTCGACCACCTCGGGCTTCAGCACCGCCGATTCCCGAAAGCGGCGCAGTTGTCGCCGCAGGGCCTCCAGGTCGAAAAGCTCCGATGCCAACGGACCGTGCAGATCCTTCCCGCACCAGTCACAACGTTCGAGGTCCACCGGGGTTTTCCGCCGGCAAAAAACGCACGGCCGCGTGGGCCGTTGCCGTCGCAGTCCACCGCCGAAGAGCATGGCAACCAGCACCCAAATCCCATGGCCGAGCACGGCAATCACGGCCAAGAAGATGAACAACGACGCCAGTAGAAGAAGAATCTCCAGCATGTCCCGATCTCCGGGGGGGGAACCTACCCGAAAGCCGCAGGCTACGCCGGGCCACTGCGGGTTTCTTATCTTAACAGGCTCTTCACGCGTCTGGATACAACGTCGTCGCCCACCTCCCAGGAAACTGCGGCGAGGAGCAAGCCTCCCTCTTGTGGCCGAAGCAGCTTGTGCGTGCCGTTGCCGAGCGCATGACCGTCGATCGCACGATGGGCCCTCTGGGCTATCGATACAAGGAAGACGAGTGTTTGTGGGAAGTTGTGCTGGACTTCCAGATTCTACTGACGATGCGCTGTGGGGCTCCTGTTCTTCGGCTGCCGCCGCTGAAAAGCCACCCCGTCCGCCAAGAACGCCCTAACCACGTTTCTTCGTGGTCTTCTTCCGGCCCTTCGGTGCGGTCTCGGCGCCGGCGGAGACGGCGCCGGCGGAGACGGCGCCGGCGGAGACCTGGTATAGCCCCATCTCCTCCAGGCGCTTTTGCAGGGCGTCATGGCCGGCGTTGGCCCATTTCTCGACTGGCGGAATGGTATCGGCCGCAGCAATGAGGTGGCCGGCGGACCAGCGCCCTATCATCAAATGACGCCCAAAACGGTGCTCCCCACGGTGCTCTCTTTTTCGCCGAGGTGAGCGCCATGGTGCAATACAGCTCGCCGCGTTTTCACTTGCGTCGCTTTCTCGGAAGTATCCCCGACAGGACTCGAACCTGTAGCCTTCGGCTCCGGAGGCCGACGCCAGGAGTGTATAAGCGTATATCTACCAGGGAGTTGCGGCGACGGTCATGGGGCGGGGTGATCGCAGGGGTGCTGTAAAGTTTGCAGCGATCTGCAATGAACGTAGTTGGTATCGGACTGCCCTCACGTCGGGAATCGGGCTTGATTCTCTCGCGCCCGGTCTTTCACGGTTGTTTTCCCGGCCAAGACCGAACGCCATGGGTGGACTGGTCGCGTACTATCTGCTATTCATAACTACCTGCTATGCGTAAGGGAGGTGGTCACGCACCCGCGTTCATTTCGCAGCCTTCACGCCAGCGCGACCCGGCTCGGATGAACGAGACAGCCACCCTCTGGTGGCCCGCGTAGCGTCCTGGTGCGAGTACCTCGGGTTGACAGGCAGAGGAAGAACAATGTCTGATGATGTTGCGCAAGACCGTCGGATACGGCTGCAAGTGGTCATAGTCGCTTTGTTGGTGGTGGCCTATGGCGCCCTCGGTATCTACCTGAACTTGGCGCTTCACAACCACATCGTCTACAGTCACGCTGCTTACATTCCGATCGTGCTGGCATGCACGTGGTGGGGGCGCAAGGGGCTGGCCGTCACCGGGCTGGTGGTGTGTCTGCCCTTCGGCTTCCAGTTGCTGGGCACCGCGATCGCCCCCTTGTGGAGCGACGTTGCGAGGATATTCTTTTTCCTGGTGGTGGCCGTCGCCGTCTCTGAACTCAGCGAGAACGTGAAGGCCGGGCAGAGGGCGTTGCGGATTTCGGAAGAGAAACACAGGCTGATTGTGGAAAAAGCACTCACCGGAATCCTCGTCTACACAGACCAGAGGATCCTCTTCGCCAATTCGCGCGTCGGTCGGATGCTGGGCTATCCGGCGGAGAAGATGGCCGCCATGTCCGTGTGGGACTTGATCGCCGAAGAAGACCTGCCCCGGGTACGGCAACTGGTGATGAACCGAAAAGCAGCAGGCTTCTCCGACCTGCACTACGAATGCCGTCTTGTGCGGAGAGACGGGACGCGGATCTGGGTCGACCTGGCAAGTTCGGTGGCGGACTTCGAGGGCCAACCCGCCGTGCTGGTGAACCTGTACGACATTACCGACCGGAAAGAGGCGGAGGTGAAGCGCCGCGAACTGGCAGACCTCACGCGAAAACAGGAAGAGCAGTTGGTTCACGCGGCACGGCTTGCCGAACTCGGCGAGATGTCCGCCGCGGTGGCCCATGACCTGAATCAGCCGTTGACGGGCATCAGGAATTTCGCCAACAACGCGATCTACATGCTGGAAGAAGGCGTTGGCAGCCCGGACGAACTGCGGGAGAACCTCCGGTGGATCACGGAGCAGGTGCAGCGTGCGTCGCGAATCATCAATCAAATGCGCGGCATGACACGCAAGTCGGAACGCCAGTTTGCCCCTCTGGCGGTGAACGAGATCATCCGCGAGAGTATCGAGTTCCTCACGCCCCAGTTGCGGCTCAGCGGCGTCGAGGTGAGCCTTGAACTGGGGGCCGACCTCCCCGCCGTCATGGGAGACCGGACGCGCCTGGAGCAGGTATTCCTGAATCTCCTGACGAATGCCCGGCAGGCGATGGAGGGGAAGAAGGAACGCTGCCTCACGGTTCGGACGTATGCGGATCCCGACGAGGCCGGCCGCCTCGTCGTCGAGGTCGAGGACACGGGAACCGGGTTTGCCGCTGACCAGTCGGCGAGGCTTTTCGAGGCATTCTACAGCACCAAGAAGCCGGGACAGGGCACGGGACTCGGACTGACGATCTGCCAGCGGATCATCCGGGATCACGGAGGTGCGATCCGAGCGGAAGGCGAATCGGGCAAGGGAGCGAAGTTCATCATCCAACTGCCCGCAGCCAAGAACGACGATTCCAAAGGAGCATTGCAGCACCATGCCTGAGACGAAGAACCGAACCAAAGGAACCGTCGTGGTCGTCGACGACGACGAAGCCGCGCGTGTGTCGGTGGCGCAGATGTTGCATCTGCGCCGCTACCGGGTGCAGGCGTACTCCTCGGCCGAGGCGGCCTTGGCGTGGCCGGGTCTTGAGGACGCCGACTGTGTCGTGAGCGACGTGAAGATGCCCGGTATGGACGGAGAGGAATTTCTGGCAGAGATGCAGCGCAAGGGTCTCTCGTCGCCGGTAGTGATGATCACCGGGCATGGGGACGTGGCCATGGCGGTCCGCTGCCTGAAGGCGGGGGCCTATGATTTCGTCGAGAAGCCCTTCGAGGCCGACGTGCTGGTCGCCTGCGTGGGGCGGGCGACGGAGAAAACGGCGTTGCGACGCGAAGCGGACGAGCTGCGCAGACGCCTCCAGGTCCTTGCGCCCACGGAGGACGGACGATTCGGCATGGTGGGCCGGAGCCGGGAAATGCAGGACGTCTACGAACAGGTCGAAGTGCTGGCCAAGTCCAATGCGCCGGTAATCATCATGGGCGAAACGGGAGTCGGCAAGGAACTGGTTGCCCGTGCCATCCATGCCCAGAGTCCTCGCGCTGACGGGCCGTTTGTGCCGCTCAACGCGGGTGCGCTGCCGGAAAGCACGCTCGAAAGCGAACTCTTCGGCCATTTACGGGGTGCGTTTACGGGGGCCGACTCGGCCCGAGCAGGCAAACTGGTGACTGCCTCCGGGGGCTCGCTCCTTCTCGATGAGATCGAAAGCATTCCCGAACGCGCGCAGCTCCAGCTCATGCGTGTGCTCGAAGACGGCCTCGTCCAACCTCTAGGTGGCGACCGGCCTCAACAAGTGGACGTGCGTCTGATAGCGGCTACGAAAGTCGATCTGCAGGAAGAAGTACGGCAGGGCCGCATGCGGGCGGACTTCTACCATCGGATCGGCGTGTTGACCATCCTGGTGCCCCCTTTGCGGGAGCGTCCGGACGACACTCCCCTGCTGATCTCCCATTTCCTCAAGCAGGCGGCAGCCCGAAACGGCGTCCCCGTGCCGAAGGTTACCGAAAAAGCCCTCTTGGACATGTCCCGCTACTCCTGGCCGGGAAACGTTCGGGAGTTGAAAAACGCCGTCGAGCGAATGGTCATCACGGCCCATGGGGGGGTCGCCGGGCCGTTCACTCCGGACAATGGCGTCACGTTTCCCCGCCTTCTCTCGCTCCCCGCCACGGCGGGACGCCTGCGCGACGAAATGGAGAGGATCGAAATGACCGTGATCGACGTGACCCTGCGGGAGTGCCGCGGCGAGATCACTGCAACCGCTGAAGCCCTGGGCATATCGCGAAGGGCCCTTTACGAGCGGATGAAGAAATACGGGCTCGAAAGGAAAGACTACCGAGCCTGACCGGAGACGTGCCTGAGTCTCCCGCGGGAGATTCGTGCACATTCGGCGCAACTCCTCTGCCGCCTTCATCTTCCAGAGCGTCCTCCCCGTTTTCGCGGGCGCCGTGCAAACCGGCCCTCCTCGAGGGCCCGCGTACCCTTCCGTCCGCAACCCACGGGCGTGCAAGGACTTATCCCGTTTTTGGGAAAACGTCGTTCGATCGGCATGGCGATTGCGGATCGCTTGGGGCGATCCAGCGTGATCGGGAACCAGCGTGATCGGGAATTGGTGACGCCAATGAGACTGAGTGACTTGATCCGGAATGTGGAGGCCAGGATCCTGACGACGCGGCCGTCGCGCGATGTCGAGATCCAACGCGTCTACGCAGGAGACCGAATCAGCGACCTGCTCAGCCAAGGGGCCGCCAAGACGTTGATGATCACCAACTTGAGCGGAATCCAGATCCTCCATGTCGCCGAACTGATGGACGTACCCGCCATTTGCCTTGTCAACGACATCGCTCCCGAACCTGAGCTGTTAGGTGTGGCTGAAGAACACGGTACGGTGCTCTTGGTTTCGCCGTTTGGCATGTTCGAAACGTGCGGGCGTCTCTACGAGTGCCTTCATGCCGCAAGCGAGATACGCCCGTGAACACCTGTTCCTATACGATCCTGGGGGGCGATTTCGATCGGGTCGGCCTGGCGGCCGGCAGCCTGAAGCACCGGCTGAAGAAACTCGGTGTTCCTCCCGACGCCCTGCGCCGGGCGGTAATCGCCGCCTATGAGGCCGAAGCGAACATTGTTGTTCACGCGGGCAAAGGGATGTTGCGGGCCGTGCTGGAGCCTTCGCGGATCGACGTCGAAGTCACCGATGAAGGCCCGGGAATCCCCGACATCGACCTGGCCATGAAGGAAGGATTCTCCACCGCCTCTCCCGCTGCCAGGGCGCTTGGCTTTGGCGCCGGCATGGGCCTGCCCAACATGAAGAGGAACAGCGGCTCCTTCTCGATAGAATCGGATTTGCAGCGGGGGACGCGAATCCGCTTCTCGATCGACCTGCCTCGTCAGGAGATCGTCGGCACTCTGCGCAACTCCGTGCGCATCGCGGGGGAACTCTGTCGCGGATGCATGCGATGTCTAAATGCGTGCCCTACGAGGGCGATGCGAATCCGCCCCGAGGGGCCGGAGATCCTGACACACCTTTGCATCGACTGCGCGGCGTGCATCGACGCCTGCGATGCCGGCGCGGTCGGGATCGCCGACAACATCGATGTGCCGACACAATCGGAACACGCCCTGCTGGTCGTGCCCGCCTCGTTTCTCGTCGATTTCGGTCCGGTCGTGGAGCCTCATCAGGTGCTGGACGCACTATCCACGATGGGCTTTCGCGGCATCCGGATGATCGAGGAATGGGAAGCCGCCACGCGCCAAGCAGTTCTCGCTTACGCGAGGGAGGAAGCGGAGATCCGTCCGGTGCTCTCCCCCGTGTGCCCGGCGGTGGTGAACCTGATCCAAATGCGGTTCCCCTCCCTGCTTCCGCACGTGGCACCTTTTCTTTCCGCCGTGGAGGCCGTCCGGGAGGACCTGGCGGGAGAACGCGTGTTCTTGGGGGTATCCTGCCCGGCCCAACACACCCTCGTCAACACGGGCCGCAGTTCGTCGACCCCGGTGCCGTTGATGCTGTCGCGATTGCGCGGCGCCGTGTTTTCGGCGGCCATCCGGCACAGGGACACGGCAACGGGCCCACCACGGCAGCCCGGCCCCGAGGAACGGGCCGGCCCGGACGTTCTTCAAGCCAGTGGACTGCGGCACGTACTGAACATCCTCGACAAGGCGGAGAACGGCCTCCTCGCAGACTTTGTCCTGTTGGAACTCTTGGCCTGTGAACAGGGCTGCTTCGGATCGCCCGCCGGCGGAGAGGAACCGTTCATCGCCCGGCACCGCTGGCAGCGTGTTCGACGTGATCTCGTTCGCCCCGCCAAGGCCTTCCGTCGAAAGACGCCCTTGGTTGCCCGTGCGGGAATGCGGCTCGACGACGACATGTCCCGAGCCGTCGAAAAGCTCCTCGAGATCGACCGGCTGACGGCGGACTTGCCGGGCAAGAACTGCGGCATGTGCGGAGCGCCCGCCTGCAGTGACCTGGCGGAAGACCTTGTTCTGGGCAGGGCCCAGGGCATGGTGTGTCCGCATCGAGCCGACGGGCAGGAGAAGAGCCGGTGAAACTGCACGAGATCGTCGAAAGGCTGCAGCTTCGGAATCTCACGCCGGAGATTCCCGGAGAAGCGTTGGCAGAGCCCGTGCTCGGCCACGCCTCCGACCTCCTGAGCGATGTGCTTGCGAATGCTCCCGGCGGCGGCCTGCTGGTGACCCTCCACGTGCACATGAACGTGCTTGCCGTTTCCGTTCATGCGGGCGTCGTTGCCGTCATCTTTGCCTCCAACAGGATGCCCGACGAACTTGTCCGCCGAAAGGCTATCGAGGAAGGAATCTGGCTGTACGTATCCGGGGATTCGACCTTCAACATCGTCGGACAGCTCTACGCCTTGGGGTTGAGAGGGCGGATGAAGGAGAGGTGGGGCGATGCGTGAAATGTCCCTTCACATCCTGGATATCATCGAAAACGCGGTCCGCGCGGGGGCTTCGGCGATCATCGTGACGTTCATTGAAGACTGCCGACGAGACACGCTGCAAATCATCGTGGAAGACGACGGTCCGGGACTGAAGGTCCCCTCCGAAACGGCCCTGGACCCCTTCTTCACGACCAAGAACGGCAAGCGGACGGGGCTCGGCCTGAGCCTTCTCCAGAGCACGGCCGAACAAGCGAACGGGCAAGTCGTGCTTCGGCAATCCGCGCTCGGCGGCCTCGCCGTCGAGGCAACCGTGCAGTTGAGCCATATCGACCGGATTCCCCTCGGCGATATCACCGCAACGGTCTCGTCCGTGGTCTGCACGAATCCCGAACTCGATCTGCTCTGCCGGTTCGTCGTCGACGGCGAGGAGCGCTTGGTTCGGGTGCCGGACGTCGCCCGGGAACTCCCGATCGACAAACGCAACGGACTGGCCGTCGCCCGGCAGGTTGCCGAAAGAATCAGGACCAGTATCGAGACCCTCCCTGTCCGACTGTAGTTTCCCGAATCAGCAGAACGCAAAACAAGGAAAAAAGGATGGATTGCGAAGCGAAAATCTGTGCATGCGGCGAAGAGGCGACCGAAGCCGAACTCTTGGCGAGACTGGACGACGTGTTGGCCGACTACCGCCACAAACCGGGAGCGCTGATCCCCGTGCTCCAGATTGCGCAATCCCTGTTCGGGTATCTTCCGGAGTCCGCCCTGAAGAGCATCGCTGTCGGCTTGAACCTGTCCTACAGCGAGGTGGCCGGAGTCGTGGGGTTTTACTCCTTCTTCTCGACGCAGCCGCGGGGCAAACACCTGATTCGAGTGTGCCTCGGAACCGCCTGCTACGTTCGCGGCGGCAAGAGGGTGCTGGATGCGATCAAGGAGAACCTCCACGTCGACGTGGGGCAAACTACGGCGGACCGGAAATTCTCCCTCGAGGTTGCCCGATGCTTCGGGGCCTGCGGCCTGGCCCCGGCGCTGGCCGTCGACGACGAAGTGTATCAGCGCGTGAAACCCGTCAAGATCTCGGAGATCTTGAACTCGTACACCGAAGCACATTCTTCCTGATCCAACGGAGAACAGACATGGGCAAGAAAATCGCAAGCCGGCAAGACCTGGAGGCCCTGCGTCAGAAGGCCCGATCCGAAGTGGACCTGCGCACCGGTCCGAAGGAGATCCAGATCACGGTCCACATGGGCACCTGCGGAATCGCCGCCGGCGGTCGGGAGGTCCTCTCCGAGTTGGCGGACGCCTTGAGCGACATCACGCAGGAGAAGGTCGACCTCCGAAAATCCGGCTGTCTTGGACGGTGTGACCAGGAGCCCATGATGACGGTCACCGAGCAGTCGGGGGCCAAGTTTCTCTACGGCAACCTGGACAAGAAGAAGGTGCGCGAGATCGTTCAGGAGCACATCCTCGGCGGTCAACCGGTCCGGAACTACATCGTGGAGTCCTAGTGGGAGGGAAACAGAGAACCTATGGACCATGCAACGACTCACATTCTTGTCTGTGCCGGGGCCGGCTGCGTCGCCTCAGGATCGCTGGAGTTCGCCGCCGCCTTGAGGGAAGCCGTGCGCGAGCACGGTCTGGCCGGTGAGGTCGAAGTCATCGAGACCGGGTGCCTCGGCCCCTGCGCCGTCGGCCCCGTGGCCGTCGTCTACCCCGACGGCGTCTTCTACCAGGGCTTGAAGCCGCAGGACGCCGCGGAAATCGTCGAGGAACATCTCCTCAAGGGACGGTTCGTCGAACGGCTTGTCCGCAAAGCGGCCGCGACCGGCCGGCGCGTGCCCGAGATGAAGGAAATCGAGTTCTTCCGCCGGCAGCAGAAAACCGTGCTCCGCAACTGCGGCGTCATCGACCCGACGCGGATCGAGGAATACATCGCCCGCGACGGGTACGAAGCGCTCGCCCGAGTCCTTTTCGAACTGGAGCCGGACGAGGTGATTGACGTCGTCAAGCGATCGGGGCTCCGCGGGCGGGGCGGGGCCGGCTTCTCCACCGGGCTGAAGTGGCAGTTCTGCCGCAACTCGCCCGGCGAGAGGAAGTTCGTGCTCTGCAACGCCGACGAGGGCGATCCCGGCGCGTTCATGGACCGAAGCGTCCTGGAAGGCGACCCGCACAGCGTCATCGAAGCCATGGCGATCGCCGGATACGCCATCGGCTCCTCGCAAGGGTACATCTACGTCCGGGCGGAATATCCCCTGGCCGTCGAGAGGCTGGGTACTGCGCTGCAACAGGCGAAGGACTACGGCCTGTTGGGCGACGGAATCCTCGGCGCCGATTTCAACTTCGACATCGAGATCCGCCAAGGCTCCGGCGCCTTTGTCTGCGGCGAGGAAACCGCCCTGATGCGGTCGATCGAGGGACATCGGGGCGAGCCGCGTCCCCGTCCTCCCTTCCCGGCCCAAAAAGGCCTCTGGGAAATGCCCAGCCTGCTGAACAACGTGGAAACCTATGCCAATATCCCGGCGATCATTCTCAAAGGTCCCGAGTGGTTCGCCTCGTTCGGCACCGAGAAGAGCAAGGGCACCAAGGTTTTCGCCCTGGCCGGCGCCGTCAACAACACCGGTCTGGTCGAGGTGCCGATGGGGACCACGTTGGAGATCATCGTCTATGACGTGGGGGGAGGCGTACCCGACGGCAAGGACTTCAAGGCCGCACAGATCGGAGGGCCGTCCGGCGGGTGCATTCCCGCCGAACATCTCGATGTTCCCCTGGATTACGAGTCGGTGACCGAACTGGGCGCCATCATGGGCTCCGGCGGCCTGATCGTGATGGACGAAGATACCTGCATGGTGGACATGGCGCGATTCTTCCTGGAGTTCGTGCAGGACGAATCCTGCGGCAAGTGTCCTCCCTGCCGCATCGGCACGAAGCGCATGCTGGAGATCGTCACGCGCATCTGTCAGGGCGAGGGAGAGAACGGCGATATCGAGGAGCTTCAACGGCTCGGCGGCATCATCAAAGATACGGCCCTTTGCGGGCTGGGCCAATCGGCGCCCAACCCGGTGCTTTCCACGATTCGCCATTTCCGCCACGAATACGAGGCGCACATCAAGGACAAGTACTGTCCGAGCATGGTCTGCAAGCGCCTGTGCCCTGCGCCTTGTCAACGAGCTTGCCCGGTGGGCGTGGACGTCCCGAGCTACAACGCGCTGATCACGGCGGGGCGGTTCGACGAAGCGCTGGACGTGATCCGCCGGGACAACCCCTTTCCCGGTGTCTGTGGACGGCTGTGCAACCGGCCGTGCGAGGCCAACTGCACGCTGGGCGATACGGACGAGCCGGTCGCCATCCGGTCGCTCAAGCGTTTCCTGGCCGACTATGAGAGAGGTCGGTGGAAGCCCACCGTCAGCGCCGTCGAGACGACCCGGGAGGAGAAGGTGGCCATTGTCGGGGCCGGTCCGGCGGGCTTGACGGCCGCGCGTGATCTCAGGCTGCTGGGCTATCCCGTGACGGTTTTCGAGGCCGCCTCGCAACCGGGCGGGATGTTGCGACTGGCCGTGCCGGACTTCCGCTTGCCCCCGGAGGTCGTGGACCGCGAGGTCAAGCTCATTCTGGACACCGGCGTGGCGCTTCGAACGAATGTCACCGTGGGCAGGGATATCACGATCGACGGCCTCCGCAAGGAGGGCTATCAAGCCGTCCTGATCGCGACCGGCGCCCACAAAGCGGTCCGCCCGCGCCTCGCCGGCGCGAACGGCGAAGCGGCCTGCCTCGACGCCGTCGATTTCCTCAAAGAAGTCAAACTTGGAAAACGCAGCCGCATCCAGGGCGACGTCCTTGTCGTCGGGTGTACCCACTCCGCGATCGACGCGGCCCGGACGGCAATCCGACTCGGTTGCTCCAGCGTCGGGCTGGTCTTTTCCAGAGACGCCGAACAGCTTCCCTTCGAAAAAGCGGAACTCCAGGCCGCGGAAGAAGAAGGCGTGACCGTTCACTGCCTCCACCACGCGACGGGCGTGCTCAGCAACAACGGCAGAGTGACGGGACTGGAGTGCCTGCGATGCGCGCCCCGACGCCCCGACAAGACCGGCCGAATCCGAACCGAGCCTGACGCGGAAGGGAAGGTGGTGATCCCCGCGCAAACCATCCTGTTTGCCGGATCCTGCGAAGCCGATCTCTCCGTCCTCTCCGGCGGTCCGGCATTGGCGCACAGCCCATGGAATCTGCTCTCGATCGATCCGGTTTCTTCAGCGACGAGCGAGGCGGGCATCTTCGCCGCGGGGGACGCCACGACGGGCGGCGCCACGGTCATCGAAGCCATCGCCGCCGGGCAGCAAGCGGCCGTCGCCATCCATCGTTTCCTGCGCGGGGAGAGCGGGGCCGAACCCCGTCAACCGGTCAAGCCGAGACGGCGCGTCGAGATGGTGGAGACGGGCGAAGTCCCGGAGAAGTTCAAGCGTCCCACAGAGGCCTGGCGCCCGTCCAGCGAGAGGGCGCACGATTTCCGTGAAAGTGATCTGACCTTCTCTGAAATGTTGGCCTTCTGCGAAGCAAAACGCTGTCTACGCTGTGACATGGACTAGCTTCAGGCCGTATCGATTCAAAAGGATATGTAAATGGACATGCCCAGAACTGACAATCCCTCGGAAGAATACGTCGGCGACGGACCGACCCTGGTGGAAATTCTCCAGGAGGTGCAGCGGAAGGAAGGCTATCTTCCCCGCATGACGTTAAGCCGCCTCTCCCGAAAGCTCGATGTTCCGCTTTCTCGGCTGTACGCCCTGGCGACCTTCTACCGGTCGTTTTCGCTTACCCCGACCGGGCGCCACCTGATATCGGTCTGCCTGGGCACGGCGTGCCACGTTCGCGGCGGCCAGACCGTCTCGAACCGGCTCGAACAGCTTCTTGCCGTCAGGACCGGCGATACCACGGCGGACAGGCGATTCACGCTGGAGAGCGTTCGCTGTGTCGGCTGTTGCAGCCTGGGGCCCGTTGTCAGGGTCGGCAATGAAACGTTCGCAAGGGTTCGCCAGGACAAGCTCGCCGGCATCCTGGCTCGTTTCCAGTAGGATGGCAGCACGCTCGGACGTCCGGATGGTTCTCAACTTTGGAGAAAAGCAAGACATGAAGGCACCCGGCCCCATAACAGGCGTTGAAGACCTGAAACGTTGGAAAGAAGAAGGCTTGCGGTCCATCTCGCCGGAGGTGGTGAAGGTGACCGTGGGCATGGCCACCTGTGGACTGGCCAGCGGCGCCCAGTCGGTCTTCGACGCGCTTGCCGAAGAGTTGGGAAAGGCTTCTCCGGAGGCCGTCGTCGCCAAGACCGGCTGCATGGGCTTCTGCGAAATGGAGCCGATCGTCGAGGTCCGGCATCCGGGTCGCCCCCGTGTGATCTACAGGGAAATGACCGGCGAGAAGGCGAGGAAGCTGGTCGCCGGCATTCTCGACGGCGACGTGAACAAGCAATGGGCTCTGGCCACCGTGGACGAATCCTCGAACGGAAGCCCGCCGGCCACGATCGAGGGAATCCCCCGCCTTTGCGACCTCCCGTTCTACCAGAAACAGAAGAAGATCACGCTCGCCCGGTGCGGCCAGATCGATCCGGAGAATCTTGCCGAGTACATCGCTGCAGGAGGGTATTCTGCACTGTGGCAGGCGGTCCGCGGCAAAACCAGCGATGAGATCATTGCGGAAATCGAACGCTCCGGGCTCCGGGGGCGCGGGGGGGCCGGGTTTCCCACCGGCAGGAAATGGAGATTCACCCGAGGGGCCGCCGGGGACCGGAAATTCGTGGTGTGCAACGCCGACGAAGGGGACCCGGGCGCCTACATGGACAGAAGCCTCCTGGAAGGCGATCCGTTTGCGATCCTCGAGGGTATGACCATCGGAGCCTACGCCATCGGCGCCCGTGAGGGATTCATCTATGTGCGCGACGAATACCCGTTGGCGATCGAGAAACTCGAGAAGGCCGTTGTGCAGGCCTGGGCGTGCGGCCTGCTCGGCGGCAACATCATGGGAACCGACTTCTCCTTCGACGTCCGGTTGATCCGTGGCGGCGGGGCCTTTGTCTGCGGAGAAGAGACGGCCCTGATCGCGTCCATCGAAGGCAGGCCCGGCGAGCCCAGGCAACGCCCCCCCTTTCCGGCGGAAAAGGGCCTTTGGGGAAAGCCGACCAACATCAACAACGTCGAGACCTGGGCCACCGTTCCCTGGATACTCGCCCACGGCGCCGACGAGTATGGCGGGTTGGGAACCGAGACCAGCAAGGGAACCAAGGTGTTCTCCGTCGTCGGCAAGATCAACAACACGGGACTGATCGAGGTCCCCATGGGGATCACGCTGCGCGAGATCGTCTACGACATAGGCGACGGGATCCCCGGCGGGAAGAAGTTCAAGGCCATTCAGACCGGCGGGCCGTCGGGCGGCTGCATCCCGGAGGAACTCCTCGACCTTCCCGTGGATTACGAGAGCCTGACCCGGGCCGGCGCCATCATGGGCTCCGGCGGGATGATCGTCATGGACGAAGAGACGTGCATGGTCGACGTCGCGCGCTACTTCCTGGAGTTCCTCAAAGAGGAATCCTGCGGAAAATGCGCGCCATGCCGCGAGGGAATCGATCGGGCGCTCGAGATTCTCCAGCGCATCTGCCGGGGCAAGGGCGAGGAAGACGACATCCAGACCCTCGAGGCCATCGGTCGAATGATGCAGGGATTCGCCCTCTGCGCCCTCGGCGCCACCGCCTCGAACCCCGTCCTCTCCACCATTCGGCATTTCCGAGACGAGTATCAGGCGCATATTCAGGACGGGCGGTGCCCGGCCGGCGTCTGCCGCGAACTCATTCGCTACAGGATCGACCGGGAGAAGTGCAACGGTTGCACGCTGTGCGTCAAGGTCTGTCCGCAGCAGGCGATCACGGGCGAGAAGAAAGAGGCGCACGTCGTCAACGAGGCCCGCTGCGTCAAGTGCGGCATGTGTTACGAGGTCTGCAAGCAAGGCGCAATCGAAAAGGAGTGAAACGCATGATCAGCCTTCGAATCGACGGCCGAACGGTAGAGGTCGAGCCGGAAACCACCGTGCTCGACGCCGCGCGAAGCGCCGGTATCGCGATCGCCACGCTGTGCGACCACCAGAGCCTTGGCGCCTACGGCGCGTGCCGGCTTTGCACCGTCGAAATCACCGACGGCCCGAAGACTACCCTCCAGGCCTCCTGCTGCTATCCGGTCAAGGAGGGCCTTGTCGTGCGAACCGACGCGCCGGCCGTGGTCGAAGGACGCACGCTGCTGCTCCAACTCTTGCTGGCGCGCTGCCCCGATGTCCCGGCGGTGCGCGAACTTGCCGAGGAATGGGGCGTCCGCGACACCCCCTTCACGCGGAAGAACGAAGATTGCGTGTTGTGTGGTCTATGCGTGAGGGCCTGCGAACAGGTCGTGGGGGCGGAGGCGATCGGTTTCAGCGGGCGAGGCACGTCGCGCCAGGTCGGCACCCCCTTCAACTTCACCTCCGACGCCTGTCTCGCATGTGGAGCGTGTACGTACGTGTGTCCCACGGGCCGCATGCAGATGGAGGCCGAAACCGTGGCTCGATTCCGAAAGCGAATCGGGACGGAGAGGAAGTGTCGCTACATGCTGATGGGCGTCGTCGACAGCAAGCTCTGTCCGAACAACTACGATTGCCGGCGTTGTGCTTTCGATCACGCCATGGAATATCGCTTCGGCACGCACCCAGCTTTTGCGGTGGCTGCGGCCAGGGTGAAAGAGACGCCGGCGCCGGCGTGACTTCGACCAAATGGAAAGGAACGACAATGAGCAACACTGTCGCGATGATCGACGGCCAATCCGTTTCGGTCGCGCCCGGAACCACGATCCTCGAGGCTGCCCGGCTGCTGGGAAGGAGAATCCCGACCTTGTGCTACCTCGAAGGGGTTCAGGCGATCGGCGCCTGCCGGGTATGCCTGGTCGAGGTGCAGGGTGCCCGGACGCTCGTGCCGTCCTGCGTCACCCCGGTAACGGAGGGGATGCAGATCAGTACCAATACGCGGCGGGTCCGCGATGCACGCCGCACCGTAGTCGAGCTTCTCCTGTCCGATCATGACGGCGATTGCCCAACTTGCGATCGCAACGACGACTGTGAACTCCAGGCACTGGCCCGCGAGCTGGGCATCAGGGACATCAGGTATCCGGGCGAGAAGAGCCGCAAGATCGTGGATCAAAGCACGCCCGCCCTGGTGCGAGACACCTCGAAGTGCGTCCTCTGCCGCCGCTGCGCGACCGTGTGCAACGAGACCCAGGGCGTCGGGGCGCTCTTCCCGCAGAACCGGGGCTTCGAAACCGTGATCGGACCCGCCTTCTGCGGGGACCTCGACACGGTCGCGTGTGTGCAGTGCGGACAGTGCGCGGCTGTATGTCCGGTCGGCGCTATCAGCGAAAAGGACCAGATTGACGAAGTATGGGCCGCGCTCGACACCCCCGAGAAGCACGTGGTCGTCCAAACCGCCCCGGCCATCCGCGCTGCGCTCGGGGAGTGCTTCGGTTATCCGCCGGGCACCCTGGTCACGGGCAAGATGGTTTCCGCGCTGCGACGCCTCGGTTTCGACGCGGTCTTCGACACGAACGTGGCCGCCGACCTCACCATTCTGGAAGAGGGGACCGAGTTGCTGATGCGGCTCAAGAGGGCCTTGGTTGACCGCAAGCCGGTGGCCCTGCCCCTGTTCACCAGTTGCTCGCCGGGCTGGATCAAGGCCGCGGAGTACTTCCACCACGACATCCTGCCGAACCTCTCCACCTGCAAGTCGCCCCAGCAGATGTTCGGAGCCCTGGCAAAAACCTACTATGCGAAAAAACTCGGCAAATGCGCCGAAGACATTTTCGTCGTCTCGATCATGCCCTGCACCGCGAAAAAATTCGAGGCCCAACGCGCCGAGATGAACGACAGCGGGGTCCGCGACGTCGACGTGGTGCTGACCACCCGCGAACTCGGCCGAATGATCAAGCAGGCCGGTATCGACTTTGCCTCTTTGCCGGACGACGCCATGGATTCGCCGTTGGGCCTTTCCTCGGGGGCCGCCGACATCTTCGCCAATACCGGCGGGGTGATGGAAGCGGCGTTGAGGACCGTTTACGAGATCGTTACCGGCAGACCGCTGCCCTTCGCAAATCTCCACGTGAAGCCCATTGCCGGGCTCCAGGGGATCAAGGAAGCGTCGCTCGAAATCTCCGGCACGGTCCCCCAGTGGTCCTTCCTCGAAGGTGTGACGCTTCGGGTTGCCGTAGCTCACGGTCTCGGCAATGCGAGAAAGGTCATCCGGCGAATCGAGGCCCGAGAGGCCGAGTACCATTTCGTCGAGATCATGACCTGTCCGGGCGGTTGCATCGGCGGGGGGGGCCAGCCGCGGATGACCACGGATCAGGTCCGCAAGGCCAGGATCGCGGCGATCTACCGCGAGGACCAAAGCAAGGACATGCGGAAGTCGCACGAGAACCCGCAGGTGACGCAGCTTTACGAGGAGTTTCTGGGGAAGCCTCTGGGGGACCGATCGCACCATTTGCTGCACACGCGGTATCAGACCCGCGAACGAGTATAGGACGACCGTGACATGGCCATCGTCTCCACCATTCCGGAAAAGTGCAAACGCTGCTACACCTGCGTGCGCGAGTGTCCGGCGAAGGCGATCAGGGTGGAGCACGGGCAGGCGATGGTCGTGGAAGAGCGGTGCATTGCCTGCGGCAATTGCGTGAAGGTGTGTGCGCAGAACGCGAAGAGCATCGAGGACGGCATCGCGGCCGTGCGCGGCATGTTGGTCGGCGGCGAGCGTGTTTTCGCCTGCCTCGCGCCGTCTTTCCCCGCCGCGTTTCACCCGACGCGCCCCGGCAAGCTGGTTGCCGCGGTGCGCCGGCTCGGTTTCGAGCAGGTTTGGGAGGTTGCTTTCGGGGCCGAGTTGATCAGCCGGGCATACATCAACGTGTTCAAGGAGGCGCAGCGCGCCGGGCGCAAGGTCATCACCACTTCGTGTCCGGCATTGGTGGCGTTCATCGAGAAGTATATCCCTGCGCTCCACGAGGCCCTGGCCCCCATCGTTTCGCCCATGATCGCCGTCGCCAGAGCAATCCGCAAACGGCACGGACCGGTCGTGCGCATCGTCTTCATCGGACCCTGCATTGCGAAGAAGAACGAAATCCTCGACCCCGGCGTGGCCGGCGCCGTGGACGCCGTCCTCACGTTTCGCGAGTTGGCCGACTTGTTCCACGACGCCGGGATCCACTGCGACCGGATTCCCGAAAGCAGTTTCGACAGCCCGCGTTGCCACGTGGGGCGATCCTTTCCGATCTCGGGGGGGCTGCTGAAAACGGCCGGTCTGAGTTCCGACATCCTCCAGAACGACATCGTGATCACCGAAGGCAAGGACCGCGTCCTGCAGGCACTCGACGAGTTGGCTCACGCCAGGATCGCCGGCCAATTCTTCGACGTGCTTTTCTGCGACGGTTGCATCAGCGGGCCGAAGATGCTCAACAGCCTGAGCGTTTACACCCGGAAGGAGATCATCGCCGACTACGTAGCCGAGCAGAGCCGCTACACCACGCAGAAGGACCTTGCCGAGGCGGAGGCCGAATTCGAGAATCTGGACCTCGGACGCGGCTTCACGCGACAGAATCTCGAACTCCGCCAGCCGACGGAGGAGGAAATCGGCGAGGCCCTCTGCATCATGAAGAAGCTGGCCCCCGAAGATCAACTCAACTGCGGGGCGTGCGGCTATCCCAATTGCCGCGAGAAGGCCATCGCCGTCTGTCAGGGGCTGGCCGAGCCGGCGATGTGCCTCCCGTATCTGGTCGAGGAACTCGAGGAAACCTGCCTGCGCCTCGAGCAGTCTTACGCCGAACTCAACTCCGCCCAACGGCGTTTGATCGAAGCGGAGCGACTGGCCTCGGCCGGCCAGTTGTCCGCCGGCGTGGCCCACGAAATCAATAACCCTTTGGGGACCGTGCTGCTCTTCTCGCACTCGCTGCTGAAACACCTCGGCAATGACGACCACCGGCGAAGCGATCTGAAGATGATCATCAGCGAGGCGACTCGCTGCAAGAACATCGTCCGCGGATTGCTCGACTTCACCCGGCAGTCGCGCGTCTCCAAGGCACCCACCGACATGGCTGCCCTGATCGAGGAAGTCCTCTCGATCACGACGCCGCGAGCGAAACAGGTTGCCGCTCACCTGGCCAGCGACGTACCGGATGACTTGCCGACCATGATGATCGACGCCACCCAGATCCGGCAGTTGCTGGTCAATCTGGTCGAGAACGCAGTCGACGCCGTCTCCCCGGGCGGCACGGTTTGCGTCTCCGCGCGGTTCCGTCCCTCGCTCGAATCGGTGGAGATCGAGGTCTCGGACGACGGCTGTGGAATCCCCAAGGAGAACTTGTCCAGGCTCTTCACGCCGTTCTTCACCACCAAGGAAATGGGCAAAGGCACCGGCCTCGGCCTGGCCATCGCCTACGGCGTGGTGAAAATGCACTCGGGCGACGTCACGGTCGAGAGCGAGGAGGGCAAAGGAACAACGTTTTCCGTCCGCCTCCCGCTGGGATACCAGAATGAAAAAGGGAACGCCGACACAAACCCGCCGGAAACAGGCGATTCGGGAGCAGGCATCCTGCAAGAACATGTTGGATCGGATGGTGTGGCCGTGACGGTCAGCGGCCTGAGGCAATTTCCCAAAGGAGAAAGGTCATGAGTACCAAGAAGAAAGTGTTGGTTGTGGATGATGACGCTGATTTCATCGAGATGCACAAAGCCATGCTCGAGACGAACGGCTATGACGTCGTTACGGCGTGCAATGGCCGGGAGTGCCTGGAGAAAGCCCGGGCAGAGAAGCCCGACCTCATCATCCTGGACGTCATGATGGCGACCGACAGCGACGGTTTCGACGTCTCCCGCGAACTTCGCGGCGATCGCGAGGCCACGAAAGACGTCCCCATCATCATGGTCACCTCGGTTCACGCGAGGTACCCCTTCAACTTCAAACCGGACGAAACGTGGCTCCCCGTGCAAAAGTTCCTCGAGAAACCGGTCCACCCGGATCGTCTTCTGCAGGAAGTCAGGGAGCAACTCGACGAACTGCCCCGTACGGAAGGAGCATCAGCCAAAGCAAGGGGCAGCGACAGGAGAACAACGTGACGGATATGCATGCGCCTCTGGTCCTGGTTGTCGATGACGATCAGGACTTCCTGGAAATGACCCGGGCCGTCCTCGAGAAAGGGGGATACCGGGTGGCATGCGCCGCCGATCCGAAGACCGCGCTGGACATGATGATCGGCGAGGTGCCGGATCTGGTCATCACCGACCTCATGATGCAGAACCTGGGCTCGGGGTTCTCGCTCTCGCGACGGATCAAGGAGACCCCGCATTTGCAGAACGTGCCCGTAATCATTGTGACGGCCGCCGCCTCGCGGCTCGGGTACGACTTCGCACCGCGCAATGCCGCGGACCTGGCGGCCATGTCCGCCGACGCGTTCATCGAGAAGCCCATGTCCCCCAAGGAACTGCTGGCCCGGACGGACGGCCTCGTTGGTGGCGGCGAGAGGGAGAAACGATCGTGAGAGAATGGGGACCGTCCATCCTGGTAATCGACGACGAACTCGGTATGCGGGAGGGTTGTCGCAAGACCCTCGCCGATGAAGGTTACGAAGTCCAGACCGCCGAGGACGGTTTGGCCGGGCTGGAGCTGTTCAAGCGGCCCGGCGATTTCGCGGTCGTACTGGTCGACCTGAAGATGCCCCGCATGGGAGGTCTCGAGGTCGTCGAGAAACTGCGTGTATTGGACCAGGACGTCGTCTTGCTCGTGATCACCGCGTACGCGACGATCGACACGGCCGTTGAGGCCACCAAACGCGGGGCCTACGGATATATCCCCAAGCCGTTCACCCCCGACGAGCTGCTGCTGGCCGTCCGCAACGGCATCGAGAGGCGGGCGCTGTCCCTCGAGACACGCCAACTGCGCGAAGAACGGGAAAAGCGATTGCTGGAAGTGGCCTTCGAGCGTTCGAAATGCAACACGGTGATCAACTGCATGACCGACGGCGTGGTCGTTGTCAATCGAGACCGCCAGATCGTGTTGCGAAACGCCGCCGCTGCCCGAATCATACCGGAGTGCGTCGCTCTCGCTCTCCCCGCTCCCCTTTCCTCGCTGCCGTGCCCGGAGTTCCGTGCCATCGTGAGCCAGGCACTCCGCGAAAGCTCTGCGCCGGTCATCGTCTCCAAAGAACTGCTTGTCGGGAAGTCCACCTACATGGTGAATGCCAGTCCGGTCTTCGAACCCAATGGGGAGATGCTGGGTGCCGTGGCCCTCCTGCGGGATATCACGCCGTTGAAGAAGCTCGAGGTAGCCAAGTCGACGTTCGTCTCCATGGTCGCCCATGAAGTCAAGAACCCCATCGCGGCCATCGAGGGGTATCTCACTTTGATCCTCAGCGGCGCATCAGGCTCGAACGCCGAACGAGATCGAGCCATGATGCAGCGGGCAGTCGTTCGAGCCCAGACGCTCCGCTGTCTGGTATCGGAACTCTTGAATCTTACGGCCATCGAGACCGGCAACTTCACCATCAAGCGATCGCCGCAGGACCTCAGGACGATCGTGGCTCGGGCCGTTGAATCGTACAAGGAGAAGGCGGAGTCGAAGAGAATCACCCTTGCCCTCTACCAGGACGGCAAGGGCCCCTGCGAGTCGGTGTTGGCCGATGAGGCATCGATGCTCAGCGTCTTCACCAACCTCGTCGACAATGCGATCAAGTACACGCCGGACGGCGGCCACGTGGACGTCGTCGTACAGCACAACGAGATGTACGTCAAGGTGACGGTCCGGGATGACGGCATTGGAATGACATCCAACGAAGCAGACTGCGCCTTCGACGAGTTCTTCCGTGCAAAAAACGCGTACACGGCGCACGTGCCGGGAACGGGCTTGGGACTGAGCCTGGCCAAACGCCTCGTGGAAATGCACCACGGCACGATCTCCGTGGAAGCCGCCCCCGGACTGGGCAGTATCTTCACGGTCTCAGTCCCCATCGCCGCAGTGGCAGGAGAGTCGCCGTGAACCATGCCGTGACCGTCGAACAGTGGACAGGCCGCGTGATCAAGAAGGATGAGATCCAGCGCTATCTCGAACGCGGGAACGACTTCATCAACGACGACGCCATTGAGCGTCTCCTCGCCGAAAATCGTGATCCCGAACCGCAGAGGGTACGCGGCATCCTGGCTCGCTCGCTTGCTCTCGAGCGCCTCGATCCCGTCGAAACCGCCGCACTGCTGAACGTCGAGGACGAGGATCTCTGGCAAGAGATATTCGAGACCGCGCGCATGGTGAAAAACCGCGTCTACGGTCCGCGCATCGTCACCTTCGCGCCGCTCTACTGCAGCAATCTGTGCGTCAATTCCTGCCTCTATTGCGCCTTCAGGCACGAGAATCTCCTCGAAAAGCGACGGACGCTGACCATCGAGGAGGTTCGCCGCGAGACGGAGGCCCTGGTGTCCGTCGGGCACAAGCGGGTGATCGCCGTCTACGGCGAGCACCCCGATTCAAGCGTGGACTACATCGCGGAGACGATCCGTGCCATCTACGACACCAGGGTGGGACACGGAGAGGTCCGCCGCGTCAACGTCAACGCCGCCCCCATGAGCATCGACTCGCTTCGGATTCTCAAGCAAGTCGGCATCGGCACCTACCAGGTCTTTCAGGAAACCTACCACCACGCCACCTACCGCAAGGTCCACCCCCGGGGCATCAAGGCAGACTACCGCTGGCGTCTCTATGCGCTCCACCGGGCCCAGGACGCCGGCTTGGACGACGTCGCCATCGGCGCGCTGTTCGGCCTCTACGACTGGAAGTTCGAAGTCATGGGGCTGCTCCTTCATGCCATCGACCTCGAACGGCGGTTCGGCGGCGTCGGGCCCCACACCATCTCTTTCCCCCGCCTCGTACCCGGTGCCAATACCCCCTTCGTCGCCGCCAGCCCCTACAAGGTCAGCGACCGCGACTTCCGCCGGCTCGTGGCGGTGATCCGGGTTTCCGTGCCCTACACCGGCATGATCCTCACCGCCAGGGAACCGGCACACATCCGGCGCGACGTCATCAACCTCGGATGCACCCAGACCGACGCTTCCACCCGGATCGGCATCGGCGCCTACAGCGACCCGAACGCCAACCAGCAGGCCGACCGCCAGCAGTTCCTGCTGGGCGACACGAGAGACCTCGACGAGGTCGTCCGGGAACTTGCACAGATGGGACAGCTCACCTCCTTCTGTACCGCCGGATATCGTTGCGGGCGGACCGGCCAACACTTCATGAATATCGCCAAAAAGGGAAAAGCGCACCACTTCTGCATCCCCAATGCCATCCTCACCTTCAAAGAGTATCTGCTCGACTATGCCTCGGAAGAAACGAGAAAAGTGGGGGAGACACTGATCGAAAGGCGGATCCGTGACGTTTCTCGGGGACTCGGCCCGGTACTGCGGGAGCGACTCGATGCCATCGAAAATGGTGTTCGAGACTTGTACTTCTGACGGTTGGCTCAGCATGGTCCAGGAAGCCGCGCAGGGACCTGCGATCACCCGAACACTGGACGTGGCGGCTCGCCCGGACAAAGCGGCTCGCCCGGACAAACCGGTTTTCCGGAGGGCTTTGCCGTGAGATGCTCGCGCCACGAAATCGTCTCGCTCATCGAGGGACGCACCGCCGATCTCCTGGCTGCTGCCGACGCGGCGCGACGGGCGTGTTGCGGCGACGCCGTCCATCTTCGTGGGATCATCGAGTTCTCCAACGTCTGCGCCCGCAATTGTGCCTACTGCGGATTGCGAAGGGAAAACGACGAGCTGACGCGATACACGATGTCTGCCGAGGAAATCCTCCGCGTCGTGGCCGAAGCCGAACGAGAAGAGGTTCGCACCATCGTGCTTCAGAGCGGCGAGAGCGACGCCTGCCGGCCCGAATGGCTCGCCCAACTCGTCGCCGCCGTCAAACACCGCTTCGACGTGGCGATCACGCTCTGTGTCGGCGAGAAATCCCCGGAGTGCTACCGTGCCTGGCGGCAGGCGGGTGCGGATCGCTATCTCCTCAAGCACGAAACCGCCAACCCAACGCTCTATGCCGGGCTCCACCCCGATTCGCGCCTGCAGGAACGACTCGCCGCGCTGGGCTGTTTGCGTTCGCTCGGCTACCAGATCGGCACGGGCAACATCATCGGGCTGCCCGGACAGAAATCCGCCGATCTGGCCGACGACGTTCTGCTCGCCCGGAAACTCGACGTGGACATGGCGGCCTTCGGTCCGCTGGTCCCCCATCCGGGAACCCCGCTGGGCAACGCGCCGGCGGCCGATATCGATGCGTCGCTACGAGTCCTGGCCGTTGCCAGGCTTGTCCTCGGGCCGGTCCATATCCCGGCCACGACCGCCTTCGATGCCCTCGCGCCCGACGGAAGACAACGCGCGCTGCAGGCCGGAGCCAACGTCATCATGGCCAATCTCACCCCGCACGAATACCGGAACCTCTACGAAGTGTATCCCCATCGTCGGGCCGCCAACTCGCTGCCCCGGACCAAGGCCATCCTGACACGTCTCGGCCGGCCGTTGGCTGCCGACTACGGGCATTCGCTCAAACCGACACCGGAAGCCAAACCATGCTGCGCACCCCCAAAAGCCTGAGGCTCCACATCGCCATCTTCGGTCGCCGCAACGTGGGCAAGTCGGCGGTCCTCAACGCATTGACGGGACAGGACGTTGCCATCGTCTCCGACGTTCCCGGCACAACCACCGATCCGGTCGAGAAGCCGGCGGAACTGCTGCCCCTCGGCCCGGTGCTCTTCGTCGACACGGCCGGCTTCGACGACGCGGGCGCGTTGGGCACTCTCAGGACCCGCAAGACCGCGAAGGTCCTCGACAGAACCGACATCGCGATCCTGGTCACCGAAGCCGATACCTGGGGCGATTACGAGACCACGTGGGCCGAGGAGTTCAAGCGGCGCCGGATGCCGGCTCTGGTGATCCTCAACAAGATCGATCTGGCCGACCCCGCCGTCGCGGCCCGGGAAGCCGAGAAGGCCGGCCTTCCCTGGTCCGCCATGTCCGCCACCGGGCGGATCGGCGTGCTCGACGCCAAGCAGGCCCTCATCCGAACCGTTCCCGACTCCTGGTACAAGCAGGCGGGAATCCTGGACGGCCTGGTCCACCACGGCGACACCGTGGTCCTCGTGATTCCCCTCGACAAGGAAGCACCGAAAGGCCGCCTCATCCTTCCCCAGGTCCAGACGCTCCGCGACATCCTCGACAAGGACGCCGCCGCGCTGGTCACCAACGAGCACAACCTCCCGCGGGATCTCGCCCGTCTCACCACGAAACCGCGCCTCGTCATCACCGATTCCCAGGCGTTCGAGGCGGTTGCCGGGCAGATTCCCCCCGACGTTCCCCTGACCTCGTTCTCCATCGCCTTCGCACGATACAAGGGAGACCTGGACGCCTTGGCCGAAGGAGCGAGGCACATCGCAGCGCTCGAGGAAACGGACAAGGTGCTCGTCTGCGAAGCGTGTACCCACCACCCCGTCGGCGACGACATCGGCAGGAAGAAGATCCCCGGTTGGCTCCGCGCCCGCGTGGGGCCGCAGCTCCGATGCGACGTCTCGGCGGGACACGACTTTCCGAACGATCTCCGGCAGTATGCCCTGGTCATCCACTGCGGCGCCTGCATGTTCAGCCGTGGCGAGATGCTCAGCCGGATCATCACTTGCCGGGAAGGGGGAATCCCCATCACCAACTACGGCATGGCAATCGCTTATCTGCACGGGATACTCGACAGGGCGCTCGCCCCCTTCCGGCCCCCGGCTGTACCATCCGATTCGCCAAGTCCTCCCCGTGCACGGCTCTCTTCGGAACTCTAGCATCCGAAGACCGACTTCAAGTTAAATCCGGTTTGCCTCGAAGCCTTGCATCGGATACAGACGCTGCAGCCAGCAGCTTGTCCGCAGCCTCCGCGGCCGGAACCGTGATGATTTATGACTCTTGGTCGCCCGCTCCACCTCCTGCAGCGATCACCGTCCGTCAGAACACCGCCCCAGGCATTGGGACGCAAAATCGGGCCTCAGAAGTGCTCTGAGAGAAGCGTGGCCGCGAAGAAACGCTTGGGTGGAAGTTCCACCAACGCGACAACAGCCAGCGCACCAGCCAGCCAGTCCCGCCTCGACCAGGGCGTGGTTCAGAACAACGCCGTCGGGCAGGACAAGCAGAATCCAGAGGAAGATAGCGCGGCCGACGATACGAACCATGATCCAGTCCCTTCCTATTGCGTCGGTCAGTTTGACGGGGGACCGAAGGGCTCGCAATGGTTATCAGCGGCGGTGTCTTCGCCAAGCATAGGTGAGCAGGCCGACCGCCCCGCATAGCAACAGGGTGATGCTACCGGGCTCAGGAACACTGGCCGCGCGGAACCCTACGCTGCCGTCCTCGTACGCCGGGCCGCCGGTGCCGCCCTGATCGAATGTGCCGTACGGGCTTTCGGAGTTCTCGAACTCGCCCACCACGGTCATGTAGTACGGGCTGCCAATCGTGTAACTGCCGTCATAGAAGTTCGCGTTGTTGCCCGGGTCGGGGGTGAGCAGATCATTGCTCGGCCAGGTGTCAATGCCGGTCGGATAGTGGAAGTAGTTGCCCGTCACCCCATCGTTCTTGTGATACGCTGCCTTGTACCACTCGTTTTCCGTGGGGATGAAGTACGTGGCATCACTCTCGCGCGTGACGGCCATCAGCGCCGTATAGTCGTTCGCGCCGCGTCGCCCCAAGAGACGTGGTTGACCGGCCGGTCCGCCCGATCGGCGGCCACGGTGTAGGTGTAGCTGCCCGACGAGCCGCTCCGCTCGATCGACCACATGTTCGTGCTGTACAACCCATACGTGTCCGTCTCCGCCACGGCGTTGAGGAACTCAATGTACTGCGCGTTGGTCACCTCGTACTTGCCGATCTGGTAGACGTAGTCCACGCTGCCTCCGGTGTGTGGCCGGGAAGGAAGGAACGGGCAACGCCAATCGACCCTTGCGGCCATCGCGATTTCATGAGGAGTACTCCGAATCACCCGTCAACAACGCAGACCGCGACGGACCGCACACGATTCGAGCGTAGCTGCAAGAGCCGAAGCGGATCGGGACCATTGCGTCGACTCGCTTGTGGAATATGGCGAGTCGGGAGAAGGTGTGGTAGGATGGCGGGCAATTGGGTGGATAAGGAAGAAAAGGCGGAACTGGATCGGGCAATGGACCGGGCACGGGCCAACCTGCCCGGCAGATACCAGTGGCTGAAGACCTGGGAGTACGTGTAGTCACATTCACAGGAGGTGTCAGTAATGAAGAAGATCGCGATGGCCATCATGTCTTGTCTGATCTCCATGGCTGCGGTGGCCGGAGAAACGCCGGCCGAGCAGGATGCCGACGGCGTGAAAGCCCTGCGAATGGCGATCGAGGACCTGATCGAGAGCTACACGGTCGAGTACCCGCGCGGGAAGGAGTATCTGGCACGGGCCGACGAGATCGAGAAACTGCCCGCCGGACAACAGCGGGACGATGAGCTGCGGCAATTGAAACGGGTGGCGCTGTTGGACAACCCGCTGCTGAAGTTTCGCAAGCTCTTGCTCGTGCGGCGAAAAACGGGACGCCAAGGGTTGCCCTGCAACTGGCAAGGCAACGAGAGCCTGCCGCGCACCGGATACGACAACGAAATCGCCGTGCTGTCGCTGGACCGCCCGGACGGCGAACTGCAAACGGTCTTCCGGCCGCAGTCCGACCTGTTCGTAGGCGATCTGGATCTGCACTTCGACGGCCGGCGGCTGTTGTTTTCCATGCCGGGCGAAAACGGGCGATGGCAGGTTCACGAAATCGAAATCGACCCCGCGGACCCGACGGCGTCGGCCGGCTCCGTCCCGGGCGAGTTGCCCCTGATCCCCGACGCGGACGTGGACAACTACGACGCCTGCTATCTGCCCGACGGCAATATCCTCTTCACTTCCACGGCCACCTACACGGGCGTGCCGTGCGTTCAGGGGTCTTCGCACGTGGCGAACATCTATCGGCTGGAGACCCACACCGGAGAGATCCGGCGGCTGACTTTCGATCAGGACCACAACTGGAATCCGACGGTGTTGAACAACGGCCGGGTGTTGTACCTCCGCTGGGAGTATTCCGACTTGCCGCATTTCGTCGCCCGGATACTGTTCAGCATGAACCCCGACGGCACCAACCAGGTCGAGTATTACGGCAGCGGCTCGTATTGGCCGAATTCCTTCTTCTACGCCCGGCCCGTTCCGGACCAC
>DATLAN010000543.1:0-3600 GCA_035527455.1 Thermoguttaceae bacterium | reverse complement strand
TTCGGCAATCGGTTGCCGCCGGGTGAGATCCATGGCATGGTCTTCAACGACCTAGACCAGGACGGCCAGCGGGACGCCGGCGAGCCGAGATTGGGCGGATGGACCGTCTACATCGACTCCGACGAAAACGGCCAGCACGATCTCCAGGAGCCGACCGCCGTAACCGACGGCCAGGGAAGTTTCTCCTTCACCGAGGTCGAGCCCCACGGCTACACCGTGACGGTGCTGTTCCAGGAGGGATGGGCATCCACGCAGCCGGCCGGCGGTACGCAGACCGTCGTGGTCGCACCCGGCCAGATCCTCACGGGAGCGGACTTCGGCGTACGAGCCCTCGCCGGCGGTGTCCACGGGGCTCTGTTCCACGATCTCGACAGTGACGGGTTTCACGATGCCGAAGAACCGGGACTGGAAAACTGGCAGGTGTATGTGGATCAGAATTCCAACGGCCAATTCGATGTTGGGGAGCCGTACGACCTTACCGATGCCGACGGGATCTATTCCCTTCTCGATCTCGCTTCCGGTATCCACCGTTTGGCCTATCTGCTGCAAGATGGCTGGCAATTCACGCAACCTTCTTCCGGCGCACGCTACGTCTCGGTCGGGCCCGGCCAAAGCGTTCCGGGAATCGATTTCGGCAGTCGATGGTATCGGGTCGACATCCGGGGCACCAAGTGGTGTGACGTCGACGGCGACGGCCTGTTCGAAGCCGGTGAGCCGGCGATGGCAGGAGCAACTGTATATCTGGACCTCAACCGCAACAGGCAATTCGATCCCGGGGAGCCGGCCACCGTCACACGGACCGACGATCCCACCACGCCCGATATCGATGAAACGGGAACCTATTGCTTCGCCGGCCTGGATCCCGGCGAGTATACGGTAGCGGAAATCGTGCCCGTGGGTTACGAAGCGACCTATCCTCCTGTTCTTCCCAGCACGGGCAAGTTGAGCTTCGTTGAGGTTGTCCAAAATGGCCAGAATGGCGTGGAAGGGCTCGATGAAGTCTATTCGGTGGCAGTCAGTCCCGACGGTGCTCACGTTTATGCAGCCGGCTACCGCGACGCCGCGGTGGCCGTATTGCGTCGCGACGCCCAAAGCGGCGAATTGACCTTCGTCCAGGTGCTCAGGAATGGCCAGGACGACGTCTATGGGTTGACGCAGGCCGCCGCGGTGACGTTGAGTCCCGGAGGCAACCACGTGTACGTGGCAGCCTACGGTGACAACGCGGTGGCCGTGTTTCGCCGCGACACGATCACCGGCGAATTGAGTTTCGTTCAGACGCTTAGAGACGGCGAGGGAGGCGTGGACGGATTGTGGGGGGCCGGATCGGTCGCCGTAAGCCTCGACGACAACCACGTTTATGTGCTGGGTAACAAAGAAGACACGCTGGCCGCCTTCAACCGAGACCCAACCACTGGTGAGCTGACTCCCCTTCAAGTGCTCAAGGACAATCGCGACGGTGTTGACGGACTGAACTCGCCATGGTCGCTTGCACTCAGCCCGGACGATAGGCACGTCTATGTGGCAAGCCAAAGCGACGATTCGGTGGCCACCTTCCGCCGGGACGTTTCCAGCGGTGAATTGACTTTCGTGCAAATACTCCGGGACGGTCAAGGCGGTGTCGATGGATTGAACCGCGCCACCGCCGTCACGGTGAGCCCGGACGGCAATCATGTTTACGTGGCGGGCTATTTGGACGCTGCGTTGGCCGTGTTCCAGCGAGATACGCTCAGTGGCGAATTGACCTTCGTCCAGACACTCGTAAACGGTCAGCAGGGAGTGGACGGACTCAGCGGGGTCAGCTCGGTGACGGTGAGTCCTGACGGCACCCATGTCTATACCGCAGGCTCCCTCAGCGACGCGGTGGCCGTGTTCCAACGCAACCCTCTCAGCGGTGAATTGACTTTCGTTGAGGTGTTCAAAGACGGTCAGCAAGCACTGGATGGATTGGACGGTGCCCTTTCGATAGCGATCAGCCCCGATGGCGCCCATCTTTATATTGCCGGCCGCAATGATGACACCGTAGCGGTTTTTTGCCGGGACGCCCGAACAGCTCGACTCCATGAATTGACCGTTGCCCCGGGACAAGTCGTGACGGATGCAAACTTCGGCAGCCGCCCCTCCGTGCTCTATTGGGACGAGCAGGGCGACGGCCGCTGGGATGACCCCACGCGCTGGCTGGCCCCCGACGGGCAACCTGCCAGTATGTCACCTGATGCGACTTCCGACGTCGTGATTAGAAACGGCACGATCACTGTTCCCGCCGCGTTAACGGTCCGAAACTTGACGATCGAGAACGGATCGGTCCAGCTTCAGCCGGGCGCCGTCTTGACGGTCGAAGAGAACGTCGAGTTCGCCCCCGACGCGACGTTGGTTTGCCAGATCGACGGCTCGGCCTACGGACGGATCGACGCGGGCGGGACCGTCGAGCTGGGCGGGGCGCTGGAGATCCAGCCGGTGGGCGTCGCCGGGGCCGCGCTGGGCTCGATCCGGACGCAGACGATCATCACCGCCGCCGGCGGCGTGCTCGGCCAGTTCGACAGCGTGCCGCCGGTACACGGTTTCCGCAGAGGCCCCAGCGGCCACTTGGGAATCGGCGTGTTCCACAAGGGGACCGACTACGTCGACCGTCTTGGTCCGAACGATCCGGCCTCGGCCGTCGACGTCGATCTGTTCTTCGCCGGCGGCGGCGACAGCAACGGCGACGGCTACGTCAACGGCCTGGACCTGAACATCGTCTACTGCCACATGACCCAGCCGGGCGATCCGGCCGATCGCTCCTGGGTGCTGGGCGACACGGCCGGCGGCCCGATCGGTCGCGGCGACGGCTACGTCGACCAAGCAGACCTCGACGCGCTGCGCGCCCGTTTCACCTGCGGCTGCATCGGCGGCCACGTCCAAACGCCCGCCCCGATCGTCGTCGAAGAGCCGGCCGAAGTCGTCCAGCGGCACGTCTTCTACAACAACTCCGCCTTCGACGGGCATGATTCCGGTGCGGGCATCGGTGACGACGCGGCAATCGCCGACGACAAAGCGGCCCTGCGGCCGGGCGAGATGGTCTCGGCGGCCAACTACACCAACTACCACCGCGGGATCAACGGCCTGATGATCGACGTGGACGGTCTGCCCGAGGGGTTTGCGCCGGCGGCCGGGGATTTTCTCTTCCTGACCGGCAACGACGACCTGCCCGGGGGTTGGACTGCCGCGCCGGCGCCCGCGGAGGTTGTGCTGCGCGAGGGGGCGGGCGATGATGGCTCGGATCGAATTACGATCATCTGGGATGACTACGCGATCCAAAACCAGTGGCTTGAAGTGACCGTGTTGGCCGAGCGGTTGGGGTTGGCTGGGGATGACGTGTTCTACCTCGGCAACGCCGTGGGCGAGACGGGCAACTCGCCGGCCGACGCGCGGGTGACCGTGGCCGATCTGCTGTTGACGCGGAATAACCCGCGGGGAATTCTCGAGCCGGCCGGGATCGATTGCCCGTACGACTTCAACCGCGACGGGCGCGTCAATGCGACCGACGTGCTGCTGGCTCGAAATAATCAGACAAGCTTCGCGAACGCCCTTGAACTGCTTGATCTGTCGGTCAGTGAGCCCTCA
>DATLAN010000542.1:0-18665 GCA_035527455.1 Thermoguttaceae bacterium | reverse complement strand
TCGCCGCGATTTGCAGCCGTAGCGACAAGTTTGCAGCGAAAACAGCCCGACTGGGTGGTGTGCGGAAATCGCCGCAAGTTCCGACGGTGTCGGGGCTCGTGGCGCAAGTTGCTACCTGTCAAGTACTTGTGACGCGAACCGCCAGGCAACAGCCCAGGCAACAGCACCCCGAGCCCGCAGATTATGATGCTGCGGACTGGGGAGACGGTGTGCGGCAAGGGGATGTGGCGAGATGTGGCGGGAGGTGGCACAAAATGCGATGTGGATTTTCGCACAGCGATGGTGTACACATAACCATGTGTCTATCCGCCTTGCGTGCGGGCGGGCTCTTTGATAATTCGGCACAACGGCCTTCCGAAGTCTTCCCCGTCGGATCGCCGATTCCGCCGGGCAACGGCCTCTTCAACAGCCCGCTCGACCCGGCCTGCACCTCTTCGTGCGGTCGGGCGGCGAGGTGGTGTTCGAATTGTTTTCTTTGGAAAGTCGAAATCGAGAAAAAGTGGAAAACAATACCGTAAGGTGCTTTGGTGTAACGTCTTGCGCCGAGGAAACAAAGGCCCAATCGAACCGATCGACGCCGGTTTGTCAATGGGCCTTCGGACGACGCAAGTCTTTTCCGGAGAACGACTTGCGCACCGGCACGACCGGCGGACGTCGCCAGTCGCGCAGGCGTGGGGCGGAAAACAATCGCGCCGGGAGCCTTCGCGGCATCCGCCCCTGTTGGCGCAAGGCGTTGCACGACATCAGGTTCCGCCGGCGGGTGCGGATGCCGCGGATGGCCATTGTTGCGTTCGACGCTCGGAAGCGGGTAACAATGATGCGTCCGGAAGTTTAGTGCCGTCAGGGCGAGCCCTGACCTACGGGGGTTCTTGCCCGGCGGGGGCGATCGGGCGAAACAGCGGCGGGAAGCGTTCCGGCCCCGGCAGACGACGTTCGGCCTTCAGCCAATGGGCCCAGCGGAGGTCGCGACAATACAACCTGGCGCCCCCGGTGGATTCGAACAGCACTTGGTATTCCGCCGAGGGCGGAGGTCCCTGGGCGATCACCAGCGGGCGTTTCTCGGCAGCTTGGGCAGCCAACTGAGAATATCCCAGCCACGTGTGATGTCCCACCTGCCACGAGATCAAGCCACGATCGTACATCGGGTAGATCATCTTGGCCCAGGCACAGGCCTCCTCGTACGAATCCGTCTGGAACGTCGTGGCCGTGCCCAGTTCGCGGTTGAGCGTAAACATGGGGCGCTCGTTTGGCCGGCAGAGAAACAGACACGCCGCCAACGACGCCGTCGCCAGCAGCGGCCCGACTCCCTTCGGTCCGATCGCCGCCGCGGCACCTCGGGCAGACTTCAGCCACAGCACCAGCGGCAGCGGCAGCAACGGCCCGAGATAGTGCAGGTTCTTGTGCCCGGAGCCCAGCACGATCAGCAGATAGGCCACCGCCACGGTCGCCACGGTCCGCTCCCAGGCCGTTTCGTCGCGGGTACCGTTTCGCCAAAATCCGCGAAGCAACCCGAGGACCGGGATTCCGCCGCAGCCGACCAGGAAGAGGACGGCGTATCGCAGGTTCGTGCGCCAGGGCGTGGCGGGAGCGAAGTACTTCTCGACGTTCTCCCTTTGCAGCGTGCTCCACCAACCCGGCAGGGAACCTTCGGACCAGCCCACCACGAGATAACCCAGGACGATGGCCCCGAGCGCGAGCGTCCCGCAAAGCGTGGCCCGATAGAGCTGCCCGCGTGCGACCGGCCGCCAAAGCCACGCCGCGGCGGCCGTCAGCAGGAACACGACGGGCCCGGCATAGAAGAGCAACGACGCCAGGAGCATCATCACGACCCAACCGGCGCAGTCGCCGTGTCGCAGGCAATCCAGCGCCAGCAGGAGCAGCAGCGTGAACAGCGCGTCGAGCACGCCCGGGCTGGCCGGATCGGCCATGTACGGATAATAGCCGACGTAGAACGTGTACCAGACGCTCGTCATGAGCAGCCCCAGCGCCAGGGGAACGGCCGGCAGCCAACTGCCCCGTTCCCGGTCGCCTTGCACCATCCGCAGCGAGACGGCAAAGATGCCCAGCCACCAGATCCAGCACGGCAGCCGCGTGGCCAGTTCGCCGCCGCCGAGGAGGAGCTGCCACGGCAGGCTCCAGTACGAGCAGATCACCGTCGGGTTGGCCATGTAGGTGCCGAACCGCTCGGTCGCTTCGATTTCCCAATAGGGGAGAAAATGCTGCCGGAGACTCCGGGTCACCTCGAACTGTTCGGTTCCGTCGCCGTTGAAACACTGAACGAAGTGTTCGCGGTGGAACAGTCCGACGCCGGCCGCCACGGCCGCCAGTCCGATCGCCAGGCCGGGCCCCCAGCGCCGCAGCGCCGAGCGGACGTCGCCGAGCGGGTCCGCCGTTTTTCCGGCAACCAGAAGCAAGGCGACGGTCCACGCCAGCCAGCCGATCAGGAAGCTTGCCCTGCCGATACCGACCGTGTTCCTCAGCACCAGACACACCAGCACCAACGTGGCCGAATTGACGGCCAGGCTCCAGGCGCCGGCCGTGGCCCGTTTGGTTTCCCATCGCGAGATCGCCAACATGCCCAAGATCCACGGCACAACCACCACCAGCAGGCTTGCCCCAACCGCCATCGCCACGGCGGCGATCACGCGAGCGGGCGCGAAGTGGTGCTCGACCGTGGGATCGAAACATGCCGCCTCGCCCAAAGCATGACCGTCGGCCGCCGAAGCCGCCCACAGCCCCAGGCCGTAGCAGACCGGTCCGGTGGCCGCCAAGAGGCCGAGGGTCATCCATCGCCGGTTTCCTGCGTTTTGCGAAGTCTTCTGCATGTCCAAAGCGTCCCACTACCTCATTGCCGTCCAATCCGTCTACCAGGATCGCTCCGGCGTGATCGGCCGGCTGTAGAAGTCGGCTGAGAGCGCGCGAAGCGCAGTCAGGTTCCACAGCAGCAGCCAAACGAACAGGATGCTTACGACCACCAACAAGACGCGTCCGGTCACGGCCCAACGCACCGGCGCCAAGTGCAGCGGCAACATAAGCGGCATCAGGTGTTTCGTCTGCCGGTAATCGACCCAAGTGAACGCCACCGCGGTCAACAGCATCCAGACGGCCCACCATCCCGGCATCCCGCGCCAGCCGAGCGTTACGCCGTCATTCGCATCGTCACCCTCCCCGGGCCTCATCCTGCAAAGCCACACGACGGCCAAGATCCCCAGCGGCAGCAGCACGCAGCCCGTATGTTCCCACAGCTCCTGCCAGAGGCCGTTGCGATCGCCGATCCGCCAAATCGGCAGCGGATAGCCCGTGTGGCCGAACGGGTTGTGGTGCGTCACGCGGTTGATCACGTGGATCTCGACGAAGTCGGCCCAGAAATCTCCCGGGCTGATCACCAGTCCGTAGATACAGAACGCGGCCGTTGCGGCGACGAATCCCAGCACGACCGGGTGCCCGATGGATCGAGCCACCCGCTTTCGCAGGCCGCCTTGTCCGTCGCGGAAGAATTGCCAAACGATCAAGGCCGCCGGCAGCAAGACCAGCTTGTTGTTGCAGAGCCCGGCGAACGCTCCGGCCAAGAAACACTGCCACCAGGCGGCCCGACTGCGATCGGTCATCCGACGCTCGACGGCCAAGAGGATTTGCATCGACGCGAACATCGAGATGGCGAAATAGCCTCCGTAGCTCGAGCGGACGAAGACCTCCGGGCTGGTCGCGTAAGCGGCCGTCACCAGCAGCGCCAGCCACCACCGCCCGGTGCGGCGACCGATCCAACCGCCCAGCAAGGCCGCCGTCAACGCCGCCAGGAAGATGTTCGCGGTGCGGGTCTCGAGTCGTCGCGGGTCGCGCTCGTAGTCGTCGTAAAGGATCAGGACTTCCAACTCCCGCACGGGCAATTCGGTCACCTGAAGGCGGTTGTCGTACTTGGGCAGAGGCGGGTACACCAGGTAGTTGCCCCGCCGGACGTCGACCACCTCGTGTCGGGTCATGCCTTCCTGCGGCCCGTCCGGCCGGCGAGCCACCCGCGCGTCCGCAAAGCGGTAGAACTCGCGGACGACCGGCTCGATCGGTTCCCCCGACTCCGCCCGACGCGCGCGATCGGTGGCCGTCTCGAAACGGGCCAGGTAGTCCCATTGATCGAAATACAGGAATGAGCCGGCCTCGTAACCGTTCAACAAGAGCGGATGGGCGAAGTAATGGAGCAGCTTCCGGTCGTTGACCACTTCCGGCTCGAAGCGGGTCAGCAGCGAATAGCCGGGCCCTTGAATGTCCAGATCGTGATCCAACATCGGCGGCACGACTTCGGTTGCCCCGATGGTGAACGCCGCGTACGCCGCGACGAATATCGGGACCGTAAGACGCCAGTTCGTCTCGCGAAAACGGACGCCCCACGCCGGCGGGCCGCCCAGCAATGCGTTGAGCAGGATCGCCGCATTGGTCAAGATCCACGTTCCGTTCCATGCGACGCTGCCGCTCAACGGAATCCCGGCCACGTTCACCACCAACAGGACCACCGCGAAAACCGCAAACGAAGCGGCCATCACCCAGAGCAAACCCGATCGCGGCAGCCATCCCCGCTTGATCATCAGACTTACCAGCGGCAGGCCGGGCACCAAGAATAGCACGGCGCCCACGGCCAGCGAGCGCACCAGCGGCGCGTCGATCAGCGTCCAGCCGGGATGGCACAGCACCAACGGCACGTTCAACGCCACGGCACCGCCCACGTAACGCACCGAAGGCACCTTGAACGCCGCACCCAAGGCGACCGCCGTCCGCATGGCCGACCGTATCGGCAGAAACGATCGGAAACGCCGGCTGCCGACGCCGAGCAGGATGCCCATGCAGCCCAACAGCGTTATGCCCGAGACGAGCCCGCCCGAAATGAAACTGTCGGGCAGATAATAGAATTCGATTTCGAAGGCACCGGGAGTAACGTCCACGCCAACCAGCCCCTGCGACGCCGATCCTTCCGGTCCCGGCTTGACAGTCAGCGTCTCAGACGTCCCGTCAACGTTCCGCCGGACGGCCTTCCAGCCCGGGAAGAAGTTCTGATTGAGCACGAGCCGATCCGCCGCGTCGGCTTCCACGGCGACCTTCACCCGCGACATCGTCCAATCGGTGATGCCGGCGGTGCCGTGCTCGGTCTCCAGCCACGCTTCGCCCCGGTAGTCCCCGTCGCCGACAAGCCGGATCTTTCCCCTCGGGACGGCAATGTTCTCGTATTCCCGCAGCACGCCGGAGTTGTCCAGGACATATGGATAATGGGCGCTGTACATGGCCGCATAGCGCACTTCGTCCTCGACGTAGCGCTGGGCAAACCCCTGCCCCGCATGTTCCGGCACCGGACGCGGCGGACAGACGAAGACGTCCGAGAACAGGTTCCACGCCAAAGCGGTCAGTTCAATGTAGATCGCCAACGCCAGGGCGCATTCCAGGGCGCGTCGAAGCCACTCGCCGCCGACCCGCTCTATCCGGCGTCCCAGCCAATCGAGACCGAATCCGCCGCACACGGCCATCGCGAAGACCACGGCCGCCAGGAATCGCGAGGGGACCTGCAGCGAGCCGTACATGGGCAGCATCTTCCAGATCGCCCAGAGGTTCAGCGGCAGCGTGGCCCCCAGCACCAGCAGCCCGGCAATCATGGCCGTCACGTACAGCGGCCACCGTCGGCGAAACGTGACGACCAGCCCTCCTACGGCCAGGGCCAACCCGATCCAGGTCGCGTAGAAACCGTATTCGTGCCAGTCGTAGGTCATGCCCGAGCGGTCCAACTCCCATCGCAACGGGGTCGGCAAGGGCGCGAGTTGTTCGCGGTGGGCGTCGAGGACCTCCGTGGGCAGCAGGTATTCGTTCCGCTTCTCGCCGCCCCACTCGTCCAGGCCGACGTCGGTCGTTTCGAGCGGATCACCCCCGGGCGTGGCGAAGGCCAATGTGGTCGTGCCCTCGAGCCCCTGCCCGACCTTCACCCGCACTCCGTCCTCGTGCAACCGCTGCACGACCAGGATCGAACGGAGGCGGATTTCCTCGCGCGAGGGATTGCTGCTGATTTCCAGGGGACGCATCAAGGCCCGTTGCCCCGGCGGCTCGTGCTCGGGGTCCTCGACGCGGAACAAATACGGGCAGTCGGCCACATCCGCCGTACACCAGTCGGCCGTGGTGGTCAGCGTGACCTCGATCAGATACCACGGCGTGTCGGGATCTTCCCGGTAAGGCGGATCGCCGCGAAGGATCGCCTCTCGGGGGATGGTGAACACGCGGTCGTTTCCCGGCACGTCCGGTACCACGTCGGGATGGACCTCGTCGATCAGCGGGACGCCGTTTCGAGTGACTTTCAACTCCGTCGTGCCGTCGTTGCCCCGGGTGACGACGAACCGCATGTTCCCCCGGTCGGCCAATCGGGCGTAAAGGGTCGCCTGATGCGTCACCCTCTCACCGGGCGTGTCGTTGTCGACGGCCATGCCCGCGGTGCTCAGCGGCATGCCCCCCAGTTGCCTCGAACTGCGGTCCCACGGATCGGGCTCGCCGAGAAATAGCACGTAGTCGAAGCCCTCGAAGCGGAGCTTGGTCCAGTCGGAGTCGGTCGTCAGCGCGACCTCCAGCCGATGCCATTTTCGGGCGTTGAACTTGGTGGCCGAGAGCGGCAATTGCGCGGGCAACAGCCGGGCCAGCTCTTCGTCGGGCGGATTGCGGACGTCGCGGGTCGCCCGATAGTGGTCGGCTTGACGCGGATCGAGCAACATCCGTGCGAATTGCGACGGGGCTACCTGCTCGTGTCGCTCGGTATCACGGGGATTGGCCCCGAGGAATTCCAACCGGGGAAGGAGCACCACGGCGGAGAGCAGGAACGTCAGTCCCATCATCGCGGCACCGGCGGCCGCCGGCCTCCATGATTGGCTTCGCACGCTCTCCAACGCGGCCCAGACGAGCAACAGCGGGACGAAGACGATCACGATGTAGATCGACCCGTGCAAGAGGGCCGAAGTCAGCACCAACGCGCCGAGGATCGCGAACCGCCAGTCGTCTTTCGCCCGGACCAGGCACCACGTCACCCAGGGCATCAGTCCCAGCACGCACCATTCGAGGTGTCCCTCGGTGATGTGCACGACGAAATGGGCGCCCATCATCAGCATCATGCCGCCGGCAAAGCACCCGGCGGCCGAAACGTTCCAGCGTCGAAGCAACACCGCCATGCCCGTGGTGCCCAAAGCCACGAAAAGCAGCACCTGAATCCGAAGACCCAGCGGGGCGCCCAAGACGAGCGTAGGCAGGTACCACGGGGAAAAGGCGGGGCAATGGGGATGGGCCAACAGGACGTTCCCGCCATTGACGTACGGGTTCCACAGCGGGAGTTGCCCGTCACGGAGCATGGCCACGCGCGGCGTCTCGTAGCGGAAGGAGAACTGGTCCCAGTCTCCCCGTCCCCAGTGATCCGTGGACGTCAGCAAAGGCAGACAGTAGACCACCGAAGCCGCCACTAACAGCGAGTAGACGCTGAAGACAGCTCGCGACACCCTTCGTTTTACACAAACAGACCCATCCACTGGTGGCATCATCTGTCCTCGTTCAACGACGAGTCGGGCCGAGTGAGCGGCAAACGCATCGAGTTTTAAGTTTAACACTCCGGCGCTCTCGGCGAAAGAGGGGGTCGATATACCCCATGCGACCCGTCCCATCCCCGGCGCATAGAGAATAAGCCAAAATTCTTTCCCATTTTCTGGAAATCTGGAGTATTATGGAGGTTTGGGTTATTACGAATGATCGCTACGAACAGGCAACTGGGACGAGGAGCATTGGACATGAAAGCGACCGATCTGACGAGATTCTTCAAGGCAACTATGTTCTTGGCTTTGGCGACGGCCTTGGTGTCGTCGACGCTGGCCGCCGACGAAAAGGAAACGACGGAACAAGAAGCGAAGAAGCAGGCACCCCGTCCGGCCGTGGTTCGGATTTCGGCGGCGGAAGGCAAGGCGACTTCCTACGGGTCGGGTTCCCTGGTCGGCCTCAGCGAGGATTATGGCCTGGTGCTGACCAATTGGCACGTGGTCCGCGACGCCACCGGCGCGATCATGGTCCATTTTCCCGACGGAGTCCGTGCTGAGGCGCGTCTGTTGCTGACCGATCGCGTCTGGGACCTGGCCGCGCTGTTGATCTCCCGGCCCAAGGTCGAGCCGATCCCCGTCGCCGCCAAGGCACCGGTCAAGGGCGACCGACTGACCATCGCCGGGTTCGGCAGCGGGGCGTATCGCGAGGCGACCGGCAAGGTCGTGAATTTCGTCTCGCCCGGCGAAAAGGAACCCTTCGAGATGCTCGAGGTGAACGTGGCCGCACGTAGCGGCGACTCGGGCGGACCGATCTTCAACGAAGACGGCCAGGTGGCCGGCGTGCTCTTCGGGTCCGCTGGCGGAAGCACCAACGGAAGCCACTGCGAGCGCGTGCGGTGGTTCGTCCGCAGGGCATTGGCCAAACGCCCCTCGATGGCCGAAGCGATCGCCTGGGTCGGAAAACCCGAGTCCGAAGCGGTCTCTGCGGAAGAAGCACAGGCGGTAGGGTCGGCGGTCGAAAAGGAAACGAAGCTCGTGGAGCCCGTCGAGGACGGTTCCTAGCACCAAACGGTTTTTGGCATCGTTGCGGTAAACTCTGGGGTGGCACGCCCTGAGGAACGAAGGGCGTGCCAGTCCTGCAGCGCCGGATTGCAGAATGTCGACGTTTAGCGGGACTACTGCAGCGCCAGAATCATTTCGAGCACCCTGATCGTGGCTTCCGCGTCGGCGATGGCGCGCCACGCCGGGCGGCTTGCGGGGGGAACGGGAGGCGTGTCGCTCGGGGCCAGCTTCGTCGTGGTCGCCTCGAGTTGCTTCAGCATCGCCAGCCTGGCCTGGGCCGCCGCCAGTTCCTTCTCGACGATCGCGCGGAGGATCCGGATCTTGTTCTCCGCCGTTTGACGATTGATCTTCGCGATCGCGATCTCCAGGTTGGTGACCACGATACTCTGGCGAAGTGCGGTGAGCGTCTCCACCTGCATCGTGGCGATCTTCAACTCGCCCAGCGTGTCGGCGTAGGAGGTGGCCAGGCGGACCAGGTCGCTGATTCTTGTCGACTCGTCGTCGGTCGGGATTTGTCCCCAAGCGGTGCCGCTGTCCAGGACTGACGCTCCCAGCAGCAGGGCCGCCACGCACATCGCCCCACGCACCGGTCGCCATGACCCCGCACCCCGAATTGCCGATGAGACCGTTTGTCGATGATTTCGCATGTTCGTATCCTTCCACAACTATAGGTTGTTTCCGCCGTCACGGAATGGCTTCCCACACGGCCCGGATCGCCTCTTCGATCGGGAGCCTCTTGCGCTCGAAGAAACCCGCCGGACGAACCTTGCCGCCCACCCCCACGCCGGCCGTATCCTCCGCAGGCACCGGGATCGGCGGCGGCTCGGGAAGCGGCGGTGCCGGGGGTATGGAGATCTCCGCGGGCAGCGGAATCGCCTCGGGCACGCCCATGCCCTGGTCGCCGCAACCGTCGCAGACGTACTCGACCACCCAGTAGACCACCGGGACCTCCCGAAATTCCGTCTTTCTCAGCAGCCTGTTGCGGGTGCGGACCTTGCAACAACCGGCGCAAGGGTCGGCCCCGCACGAGTTGTAGCCTTGCACGCCGCCGCACCCCCCCTCGCCGCACTTGTCATCGCCAACGCCGCACCGTCCGCACTTGCCGCACCCGCCGTCGGGGCACTGGACCTGCTTCGGCAGACAGATCTCGTCGCAGACCGAATCCCAGTAGGTGACCTCCACCCGTCTCGTCGTGACGATCGGTCGGCAGATTTTCCGCACGCCGCTCTTGCAGCCGCATTGGTCGCAGCAGTGCTCGGCGGCCACGGCCGCTTCCATCAGTATAACCGCCAGCGCCGCGGCCGACAACGTTTGGTATACGTTTCGGATGGCATGCATCGCTTGGAATCTCCTTGGCATCTCTGCTAGAAATCGACCTGCAGCCGCATGGCGAAAACGTCGCCGTCGGCGTTGACCAGCCCCGGAGGATCGGCGGCCGGGCTGTTGTGGGCGAACGGATGAATCCAGTTGAACATCAACTTGGCGTACGGGTTCCAGTACCAGTTGACGCCCAACGTCAAATCGTTGAGTTGTTGCCCCTGAATCTCCGCGAAGTTGAGACAGGACCATCGGGCGGCAAGCTCCCAGGCACCCCAGCCGGACCGGCAGCCGCGCGGCGTGTTGACGATCCAGAAGTTTTCATACGGGGTCACCCGACCGAAGGTACCGTCCAAACGGTCGTACGGCCGATGTTCCCCGGTGAGGAAGTAGCTGGCGTAGGCGTACGCGCCGTAGAGGTTGACTCGGCCACGAGTCACGTCGTCGACGCCGGTCCAAAACAACTCGCTTTGGATCGACAGCGGGCCGTGGACCCAGGCCAATTCCGCGTCGAGCATTTGGTACTGCTCGGCGTCGAGGTCTTCATTGCCGTCGATCGCGTCGTCGTCATCTACCCGCGTGTCGATCAATCGATCCCCTCGGTGGATTTCCGGGCGGGACCGAAATCGCACGAATCGGCCGGAATAGAGCGACTCGTCGAGTTGACGAATATCCCGTCTGCGAGGGCGGGTATAGACGTAGCCGAGCCCCGTGTGGAGCAGGTAGCGGCCTTCGGACAGCTCGTCGTAATGGGGCGTCCACGTGACGCGGCCGACGAGCCGGACGCCTTGATTGTCGTCCTCGATGGCGTGTTCCATCTCCTCCATTTCTTCGAAAAAGGCCCCATAGGCCCAAGTAAGTCTCTGGCTGACCGAGTGATTGTAGGCGGCCATGCCGACTTCGCGTCCCGGTGCGAAGATGTGAGGCAACGACCGTTCCATGAACGTGACGAACCTGCTGCCGGTCAGCTCCGAAAGACTGAAGGGAGCCTTGAAGTGGCCGAAGCGAAGGTAGCCGAGGTACGGGATATCGTGGATGCCCAGGTAAGCATCTTTCAACTCGATGCCGAAATCGCCCAAGTTGACCTCGCCGCCGACTACTTGGTCGTCTACCACCGACGCGCCGGTCACGGGAGCTTCGAGGTCCACCTCCGGCGCGAATTCAAGCTGCAGTTTATAGTCGTAGACGCCGTAGCCCGTGCCGGAAACGGACAAACGGAGGCGGCGGAATTCGAAGTAGTTCCGCTGTCCGACGTGAACGGCCTGCGGTGTCGGGTCATCGTTCATTTCGAAGCCGAACTGCGAATCGTCGGCCCAGTTGACCCAATCGGTTATGACCCGGCCGCTCACGGTGTGGGTCCAACCCTCTTCGGTGACGTCGGTCCATTCATACTGACGGAGCCGCTCCAGCAACGATCGATCCTGGCCGTCGGTGGCCAACTCCTGAAGCAGCAACAACTCTTCCGTCGTTGCGGCACGCGGACCGATCGCCGCGGGACCGAGCGGCTGATACGGGCCGATCGCCTGCGGGCCGGAAGGCCCGGGGGGCAACGGTTGGTAAGGAGCTTCATCGGCCTCGGCCGGCTGCCAGGCGGCCACCGGCTGGCACGGGCCGCCGAACGCTTCGCCGGCCGACCTGGAAGCCAACGACGGAAGCGATTCCGTCGGCAAAACCGCTCCCGCCGGGTTCGATCCGGCGGGCAACATCATCATCGGAGGCATGTCGTCCGGCCGCATCACCACCGTAGCCCCCTGCGGCGCGTGAAGGGCAAAATAGTTCTCCGGCGACCGCTCGCCGACGGTCAAGGTACCGACGTGCGTCGCGGTCGGCTCGGCGTGGCGAGGCACGTCCGGCGGCAACTCGGATCCTGCCGCGTCGAACTGCCCGAAATGAACGCCCGACTCCTGCGGCGGGGCGCCCGGCTCGTAGACCGACATCTCCACCAACGGACCGAGCCAGTCGGTACCGGGGGCGGGCGGTTCCGCGTGAAGCTCGCCGCAGATCGCCCCGGGGATGCCGAGCAATCCCACCAGGACCAGGGCAACGCGTGATTTCATTTGGCCTCTCCGTCTTCTCGTCAGCCCTTTCTCGGGCTTGGGGGCAGTCATTGGTCCGGCGTCAGACGCATTTCCTCTGCACAGAAATGGCATCGGGTGTTCCGGTGGGAGAACATTGTCCGATTTTGCGGATTATTAGGGCTGTAGCGGTTTTTCCGGCCACACGACCCACATAACCCGCAAAGTCATCGCATTTAACCACGATTTCCCATTTTGTGGACCGGAGGCCGCGGGGGGAGCGGTACATGGTGAAGTGTCCCCTTCGCCATTCACACTGGTGGTGCCCGCCAACCCGGCTTGCGGCCTTCGCGGATTCCGGGGAAAATGGAGACTCCAAGCCTTTGACCGGGTGTTTCGCAACGACACAACGAAAGGATCTCCCATGCGCCGTATTGCCACCGTCCTGGTCGCCGGGGTTTGTCTCGTTGGACTGGCGACGGGCGGCTGCCGACAAGCATCCGACGGCGATGGGTCGGACAAACTGACCATCGCCGTGATTCCCAAGTGTACCAGCCATGAGTTCTGGAAGACGGTGGAGATCGGAGCCCGTGAGGCGGCCGAGGCCTACGGCGTCGAGATGAAATGGGAGGGTGCCAGCACCGAGACCGATCTGGCCGAACAGAACAAGATCATCGAGAACATGATCAACCTCGATGTGGACGGGATCGCTCTGGCGCCGCTGAACCGCCAGGCCATGCGAAAGCGGGTCGAAGACGCCGTGGCTGCCGGCATCCCGGTGGTCATCTTCGATTCGCCCGTCGACGGCACTGCCCACAGCAGCTTCGTGGCCACCGACAACGAGCAGGGAGGCGTCCTGGGAGCCCGGCACATGCTGGAACTGCTCGACGGCCAAGGCGACGTGCTCGTGTTGCGCTACATCCAAGGGGCCGGCAGCACCGAGGACCGCGCCGAAGGGTTCATCACCACGGCCGAGGCGGGCGGGATCCGCGTGGTCGCCAATCCCTATTGCGAAGACGGCGAAGTCTCCGGAGCCAAGAAGACGTCCACCAACACCCTGGAAGGTTTCATCGAAGGCAACCGGCTGCGGCTGGACGGAATCTTCTGCTGCAACGACCGTTCTTCGCTGGGGATGCTCGACGCCCTGGAAGACCTTCGCAAAAGCGGCATCGAAATCCAGGCGAAGTTCATCTGCTTCGATTTCGCGCCGGACCTGGTCGCCGGGCTGCAACAAGGGAAGATCGACGCGATGGTCGCGCAGAATCCGCGCAAAATGGGATATCTCGCCGTGGAAACGCTGGTGAAGCACCTGCGCAAAGAGCCGATCGAGAAAACGATCGACACGGGCGCGGAACTGGTGACCATGGCCCGCTTGGAAAAGGAGCCTGACCTTCGCCAATTGATCGGCGCGGATGAGCCTTGACGAATTCATGGCCGACCAGATCGCAACAGATCGAGCCGACGCCGTACCGCGGCTGCGGATGCAGGGCGTCCACAAGCGTTTCGGGGCGACGCACGCGCTGCGCGGGGTCGATCTGACGGTTGACCCCGGCGAAGTCCACGCCCTGGTGGGCGAGAACGGCGCCGGCAAGAGCACGCTGATGAAGGTGCTCTCCGGGGCGCTGGCGCCCAACCGCGGACGCATGTGGCTCGACGGCGAGCCTTACCTGCCGGCTCATCCGCTGCACGCCCGACGCTGCGGCGTGGCCATGATCTACCAGGAGTTGTCGCTGGCGCCGCACTTGTCGGTGATGGAAAACGTCCTGTTGGGAGTCGAGCCGACGCGCGGGCCGCTGATCCGCTGGGCCGAAATGCGCCGCCGCGCCTCGCGGGCGCTGAAGGAAATCGGCCTGGAGGATCTTCGGCCGGAAACTGCGGTCGGCCGGCTGTCGATCGCCCAGCAGCAGATGGTCGAGGTGGCGCGTGCCGTGGCGTTGGATTGCCGCGTGCTGGTATTGGACGAGCCCACCAGCAGCCTCGCGCAGACCGACACCGAGAAGCTCTTCGCGTTGATCCGGCGTCTGAAGGCCAAGGGCCGCGCGATCGTGTACATCTCGCATTTCCTGGAAGAGGTGCGGGCGATCAGCGACCGGTTCACCGTGCTGCGCGACGGCGTGAGCGTGGGCAGGGGAGTTACGGCCGAGGCGGCGACCGAGGAGATCATCGCCATGATGGTCGGTCGCAAGGTGGACGAACTCTATCCGCGGTCCTCCCACGTATCCGGCGAGGTCCTGCTGCGGCTGTGCAATCTGGCCGGCGCCGAAGGGCCGCTTTCCGCGTCGCTTCAACTGCACCGCGGCGAGGTCGTCGGCATCGCCGGACTGCTCGGGGCGGGGCGCACGGAGATGGTCCGCACCGTCTTCGGACTCGACGAAGTGATCGACGGCACCGTGACCGTGGGGGCGTACACCGGTCCGGCGTCACCGGCGAAACGCTGGCGGCAGAGCGCCGGCATGGTCAGCGAGGACCGCAAGAACGAGGGCCTGGCGCAAGGGCTGTCGGTGGCCGACAACATCACGTTGCCCCGGCTCGAAGGGCTGGGACCGTGGTCGCTCGTCGTGCCGTCGAGGCAGGCGGCCGCATGCCTGCGGTGGATCGAGCGGATTCCGATCCGCTGCCGCTCGGCGCTGCAGCCGGTCCGTTCGCTCTCGGGCGGCAATCAGCAGAAAGTCGCCATCGCCCGGCTGCTGCACGCCGACGTGGACCTGTTGCTGCTGGATGAGCCGACTCGCGGCATCGACGTGGGCTCCAAGGTCCAGATCTACCGGCTGATCGACGAACTGGCGACCGGAGATCCGGAGTCCGAGCGGCGGCCCAAGGCCGTGTTGATGATCAGCAGCTATCTGCCCGAGCTGCTGGGGATTTGCGACCGGATTGCCGTGATGTGTCGAGGCCGGCTCGGCGACGCCCGGCCCGTGGACCAGTGGAACGAGCACGAACTGATGGTGGCTGCTACCGGAAGGGATTGAGAACGATGGCCGAATCACGCACCCCGGCTGCTTTGCCCGATCTGCAACGCAAACCGCCGCTCTGGCAGACGCCCTGGTTCAACACGCTGGGCCGGTTCGCGGCGCTGATCGCGGTGTTCGTGTTGTTTGCGGTGTTGGTCGAGAAAGGCAAGTTCTATTCGGTCCGCAATCTGGAGAGCATCCTGCGTCAAAGCGCGGTCTACGCCACGGCCGCCCTGGGAATGACGCTGGTGATTATCGCGGCGGGCATCGACCTGTCGGTGGGTTCGATGATCGCCCTGGCCGCCGTGATGGCCGCCTGGACGCTGAACTTGAACTTCGCCGGCGCGGAAGGCGAAATGGTCTACGTGATCGACCAGTGGCCCGTGATGCTGCCTATCTTGGCGGTGGCCGCCGCACTGGCGACCGGGACCGCCGCCGGAGCGCTCAACGGCTGCACGATCGTCTATTTGCGGCTGGTGCCCTTTATCGTGACGCTGGGCACCATGGGCATATTCCGCGGGCTGGCCAAGGGAATCGCGGAAGACAAGTCGATCTCTCCGAAGGACGGAGCGTGGGTCGAAGATATCATGGAACCCACGCTGTCGGGGCTGGCTACGGAGTTGGGCAAGCCGGCCGAGGTCCGCGGCGATCTCTCGCCGTATTGGACGCTGTTGCCGCCGGGCGTGTGGATGCTGATCGTGGCGGCCGTCTTCGCGGCCCTGCTGCTGCGCTACACCCGCTTCGGGCGGCACGTCTTCGCCGTCGGTTCGAACGAAGAAACGGCCCGGTTGTGCGGCGTGCCGGTCGCCCGCACGAAAATCATCGTCTACGCACTGGCCGGTTTCTTCGCGGGCCTGGCCGGACTGATGCAATTCTCGTTCACCAAAGTCGGAAGTTCGACGACGGCCATCTCCTACGAGCTTCACGTCATCGCCGCGGTCGTCATCGGCGGCGGATCGCTGCGCGGCGGCGAGGGATCGATCGTTGGTTCGCTCATCGGGGCGCTGGTAATCACCGTTCTGAGCATGGGAGGCCAACAAGCCGGCTGGCCCAAGTGGGTCCAGGAAGTCGTGATCGGCGTGATCATCATTGCCGCCGTCGCGCTGGATCAGCTCCGTCACCGGCGTCTGGCGTGAGTCTTCCGCGAGATGGAGCTTCGTCTCGCGGAGCGAGACGGCTACTATTTGGACGACAAGAAACGGCAACCCCGCCGGCCAACGTCCTCGGCTCCCGGAAATGGGTGGCGAAAACTTCGACCCGCGGGGTCGAATGGTTCCAGCGGTTCGGCCGGCGCCGAGGGGAATCGGCGTCGGGCCGGGGACCTCCGTTTAGCTGCGGTCTTTGGAGTTATGGATGGCAACCGGAACGGCAACGGCCGTGGCGACAATGGCGCCGACGACCCAAGGATTCGCCAAAAGGTTCCTCATTCTCCCCTGCCCGCGGACGGTTTCGCCGCCCACGACGACCAGGGCGCCGGCTTGGGCCGACGGAGGCGCGATCTTCCCCGACCATACCCGGTAGGCTTGGTGGCCGTTGACGGTCACCAGTTGATACATTCCGCTCTGCAGACTGGAGAAGGCGAAGTACCCATTCTTGTCGGTCTTGTAAACGGCGAGTTTCTGGCTGTTGCTGGTGAGCAATACGTCGGTGTCGGCGACGGGGATGTTCTCGACGGTCACCACCTGTCCGTAGAGCACGCCGCCTTCGTGTAGCCGGACGTCGGTGACTACCTGCGCCTGACCGTCTTGCGGCGTTGCTGCCAGTGCCATCTGGGGAAAGCAGACTCCAATTAGTGCCAACCCCACAACGATCTGCCGAATGAGTCTTGCGCCCTGCATTTTTTGACGCTCCATTCTAGAAAGGAAAACCCGAAATCTGTGCCCTGTCGGTCTTGCCGAGTTCCTCTACCCAATTGACGGGCAAATCGCTCCTTTTCGGCTTCTAAAGCGGGTACTTGATTTCGTTATCGGTTCGGAGTCTCGTCTAACTGGAGCTTTGTTCATAAACACTCTGCATGAGTTTCTCCTATCTTGCCGGTGTTCGACAATCCTCGGTCTGTATCGGGTTGCAGCGATTGGCCATCGTGCAGCTAACCCGCCGTTCGGGTGGAAGTTCAGGCGGCATCGACCCGGGTGACCTCACGACGGGGTAACCGGTAGTGTTCCGGTGATTGGACTTGGGTAACCACCGGGTGCTCGGCCTGGTACGACTTGGCCACCCGACGGCGGGACGGCGCGTGACTGGACGCCACGTCTCCACCACCCGCAAACCGGTCCATGGGCGGGGCGGTAGGCGTTGGGGTAACCATTCGCAACCGATTTCCAACTCCCGGCGAGGCCCCCCGCTGCACCAACCGAACTGCCATCTGTCCCAGCAGTCGCCTCAGCAGTGTCCACTCTTCGTATCCAACCAGTTGGAGATTGACCAACAGGATCATGAGCACTCCCAACGCCGCCCACGCCCAGAACTCGTCGTGCCAAACGGCCGCCAGGCAGGCCACCACGCACGTCGTCAGGCAAATCCCTCCCAACAGAACGAGAACTTTCCAAACACCGAGCCCTCGGTCCAGGAGTCGATGGTGGATGTGTCCGCGATCCGCGGCCATGAAGCTCCGCCCGCTGAGCCGCCGCCGCACGATCGCCAAAGCGGTGTCCAGAAGCGGAACGAACAGCAGGGCGACCAGGACGGAAACGTTCGCGCCGGCGGGAGCCGCGCGGGCAACCTCCAGCGCGAGCAGCGAGAGGGTCAACCCGATGACCATGCTTCCACAGTCACCCAGGTAGATTCGGGCAGGCGGACGATTGTAGACCAGGAAGCCGAGCAGGCCACCGCCTATCGCCATTGCCAGAACGGCCACTTCGGCCTGACCTTGGAGCCCGGCAATCACGGCAATCGCCATCGAGACGACCAGCCCGATCGCCGCTGCCAAACCATCCATCCCGTCCAGCAGATTCAGGGCGTTGATCCCGAGAACCAGCCAGCCGATCGTCCAGACCGCGCCCAGCCAGCCCATTTCGATCGAGCAACCGAAGATCACAAGTCGCTCGAGAAAGCATCCTGCCAGCACGATCGGCAGCGTGGAAACGATTTGGCCCAGCAACTTCCATCGGGCAGGCAGGTCGCGCAGGTCGTCCCAGCACCCCAAAAGGCAAAGCAGCCCGGCAGAAAGCGTGAATGCCCAATAAAGCGGCACCGCTTCGAAGCCCCGTTGGGCGACGGCAAATCCCAGAGCCGCGGCCGTGGCGAAGAACATCGACAGGTAGAGGGAAACTCCACCCAGAAGCGGCGTCGGCCGCGACTGCAATTTCCGTTCCCCGTCGGGTCGACACACCGCCCCGCATTTCCAGGCCGCACGCTTGGCCAAAGGCGTCAGCGCGAGGCTTGCAACGATCGCGGTCGCAAGTGCCAGGACGGCTTCGACTTGCACGTGCTGTTTCTCCAAACCGGGAGGGGGGAAAGCGGCCGGGCTGGGCAGACGTTTCGGGGCACGCCGAACGGTCGTCGCACGCGGAGGTAAACGCCCGCGAATTCCCTCCGGCGAGGATGGAATGGAAGATCAGAGGTCCGCGGTGACAGGTTCCCGGCCCCGGGGCGTCATCGCTGGCACTATCGGGTGCTCGTGCACGATCACTTGACTGAAACCTGGCTCAGTTTCGCAATCGCTCGCCTTCGGGCCTTCGTTACAAGCACTCCTGATTCCCCTGTACTCCCAGATCGCCCAACTTAATGCACGAGTGGGTGGCACGCTCTGAGGAACTAAGGGCGTGGGCCAAGTGTTTGACTATTTC
>DATLAN010000541.1:0-6603 GCA_035527455.1 Thermoguttaceae bacterium | reverse complement strand
GCCGGCCAGCATCTGATCCAGTTTCTTCTTCGCCCCACGTGCCCAGCCTTGCCAACGGGGAATCTTGATCGACCGGCTGCCCGTGTAGACCTCTTCGGGGACCAACGGGTCGCCGCCCTCTTCGGGAACCAACGACCAGTGCGGGCGGCGATGGTTGTAACGCGTGCGGAACTCTTCCAGGCACTCCCGGCAATGGGACGGACTGTCGTAGAGCCGCCAACAGACCTCCTCGACCTTCAACGTCTTGTGAAATCGTTCCAACAGGCCCAACTGCGTCGGGGTCCGATACCGAATGCGGACGTGCGTGTAAAGGTCCTGGATCGCCTGGCCGAACCGTCGGGCGACGACCGACGGGCCGTTGTCGGTTACCAGAAAAGGAGGCTTTTCCAACGGGCCGCACAGCCGCTCGGCAGCCATTCGAACTCGGCGAAGATCACTTTGGTGAGGTCGGAGGCGGGTTTGGGTTGGAAATGGAGGCGGCCCACTTCGGACCAGTCGCGCATGGGTTTTTGGTTGGAGCGATTGGTGAGGCGTCCGGCGGGGATGGTCATCTCCTGCCATTCGTCGGAGGCGGTGATTTCGATCTCAGCGGAGTTATGGTCACCGCTGGCGAGGATCACGGTTTGTGGTTCAGTGCAGAAGAACATGAAACTCAGGCGTGCGTTCGCGGGGGCTTTCCATTTCGGGTCGTGCAGTTGCTCGGTGCCGGAGCCTCGTTGGTTGTTGGTGGAGCGGAAGCCTTTGATGCCTTTCGGTCCTTCGATCTCGGCGATGTTCGTCCATGAGCTGTAGCTGCTGCTGGAAATGTTATCTGAAGGCTTGTCGGTCGCTTTGGCGTTGCCAAGTTTGGCGGGGATCGCGGCGTTGAAGTCGGTCGAGCGGACAATCGTGGTATCGTAGGTGATGTTGGCGTAGCCGAAAACATAGTCGTCCACGTTGAGCACGGGCATCTTGCCGATCCATCGGTCGCCTTGCCGCACGCTTGCCGTGTCACGCCATGCGCGAGCAAAGCTGCATGGATTCTTGATCGCGTAAAACATCTCCACTTTGTTCACTTCGTCGGGCGCTGCCGGAGTGATGATGAGTTCGGGCACGCCCTCGGCGTCGAGCTGGATCTCGGACTTCGGATGCTCGGGCCACGTCACGTCTTTGCCGCGCACATGCTTGTCGAGCCAGAACTTCGTGTCGTGCTCGATCTTGTCGGTGTCGTGATGTCCGCGAGCCTGAATGGCGAATGACCACGGCACCCCTGATTGGAACTTCTTGAAGCTCTCCAGACCGCGCTCGTGGCCGCCGTGGTGGTCGTTGGAGCCGTTCAAGAATAGCGTGGCCGCCGTCATGTAGGGCACGTAGGCCTCCGAGGCGATGGAGGCGAGGTAGATCTCCTCACCGGGCGACTTTGGCGGCTCGACATACGGGTTGTTATACATCCAGACTTGTTTGTTCCGGTAATACTCGTTGTAGCCGATGCCGAAGTGCGCCACGACCGCCTTCACGCGCGGATCGGTGCCGAGTTGCCACATCAGCGTGCCGCCATACGAGTAACCCGTGGCTCCGAGGCGTGTGCGGTCCACTTCCTTCTGCTGCTCCAGATAACTCAACACGCGCCGCTGGATCGCATACCAAATGTAGTCGGAGGTCTGCTTCGGATCGGTGATGTCCTCGCCGTCGAGGGTCGTCGAGCGTACCGGTCCACAAACCTTGGCGTCCATGTTCCCGTGCTTCAAGCGTTCGGGATACTTCGTGTAGTGCGGGCGATCTCGCGTCTTGCCGCAGTAATCATGCGCCATCACGGCCCAGCCGTCTTTGACGAAATCCTTACCCACATTCGGCACTCCCATCCAACCATGCACAGTCAACAGCCCGGCTGCCTTCGTCGCGTGTTCCTTGACGCCGTAAAGACAGTAAACGCGGATCTCCTCCCCGAGCACATAAGCGCTGATGTAGGACTCACGAGAAAAAATGCCGTCCCGCGTTTCTTGCTTGATGATCTCCTCTTCGAACTCGCCTTGGTTGGGATCGTAGTCCTTCCAGAGCACTGGCGGCAGGATGATTTTTCCTGAACCGGGGACAGGTTCGGTGGCGTGCACGGCCAGCGCAGCCAGCAGAAGGGCGGCAATGAGTGGGGTCGTGTATTTCATGGCACCATTATCCATGCCGAAGATGGTTGCATCAAGGTGCCGAATTCCGGTCCGGCCCGACTGTTTTTTGCTGAGCATGCCGGCCACCTTTCGAAATCTGGCATCGTTCCGTCTCGTTGATACGCCTTCCTCGCCTCGCGAATCGCGTCGTTCAGCTCGGGCCACTCTTGCGATTCCTCTTCGGCCTCGTGCAGATGTCCAATCGCGCGGATTGCCCTGGTGAGGGCGCTGACCGATTTGTAAACCTCGCCCTTGATGGGATGTGAACTTGGTCCCGAAAAAGGTTCGTTTCCCGACGCAGACGCCGGAACCCCCTTCTAGCACGCAAGTTCTGTCCGGGGTGTCCGATATTGCCATGTCGTAGTTCAAAAACCCGTAAAGCCGTGCCGCGCTGCCGCACGAGGTTTCTGACACCGCTTCTTTCGCCGCGAGCCTGCCACCGACCCCCCCGGCCCTGCAATTCTGGGGACCCAATCCCAGGAACCCATGGTACCGCTCCTTCGGATCGTGTCCATCGACCCGCGTCGTCGGTGTGCCGCTGCTTGCCGAAACGGCCGGTCAGCGGTCCGGTCACCCGAAATCACTGCTTGCCCGAAGCCGTCCGCCACTTGAAAGCCCGCAAGCAGTGCCGTCGTCACAAGGGCGTCAACGCCTCTCGCGGCAAGCAGTGCCGCACCCGCCGAAACTCCCCGCCAAGCATGGGCGCCCGGCGGCATATCGAGAATCCCGTAGGGTGGGCACTGCCCACCACTTGTTCCCAAAGTTTCTCGCGGGCAGCACCTGTCCTCGCCCGTTTGCAGGGTCTCTCGCCTGTTTTCAGGGGCCCTGGCGCACGCTGCCCACCCTCGCTTCCAAGTGTTGCGGCCGGCTGTTCCGGTGGGCAGTGCCCACCCTACTGTCCTCCGTCACCCAGACGTTTTTCCGAAAATGTCGAACCAAATAGCCAAGTCCTCTCCGGAAAAAAACGTCTGGGCTACCGGCGGTTTCCACGGCGAGGTTCCTCCGCTATAATTCATTCAACTTCCGTTTTCGGGCGTTTCAGACAGGCGCGAATGAAGTCAGTAAGCCATGGTGGAGCATTCTAACCCTCAGGCTGCAAGTTGCACCGACGATGCTGAGGTCATCAAGCGGCATGTGGTTCGGTGGCTATTGGACGGTGGACTGAAATTCCGAGGATCGGAAGATGCGATCGGGAATGAAGTGTTGTTTTCGTGCAATTGGAGAAGAGCTGACCTACTGATTTTGTCCAAAGAGTTCCACGCACTTGAAATCAAGAGCGACGCCGATTCTCTCTCCCGGCTTGCAGATCAACTCGGCGATTACCACCGAGTATTCGAAAGAGTCTCCGTGGTAACGACCAGCAAGCAAGTGCAGGGCGTTCGGCAGTCAACAGCAACGAAGACAGGCATCATTCTTTTCGACGGGGTCCAACCGGAAGTAGTCCGGCAAGCAAGACTGGCAACGCGATTGGACAAGCTCGAACTCACGAGGTTCCTCGACAAAGCAGAGCTGGTTGACATTCTCGGACGGAATTGGCGCGAGATGTCTACCGACGAGTTGCGCCATCGCGTAGCACACAAGTATAGCATCAACGAAATTCGGCGCGTAGCGTACGCGGCTCTCCGACGACGCTACAGGAAGCTTTTCCAACTATTCCTTCGCGATGTTGGCGATAGTCAGTTTGGGGAAGACGAGCTTCGGGGACTTTGTGGCCACGTGCGTGCCATCACTTTGTAGCAACTCGAAGGCTGATGTGAATATTGATTCTTGCAGAGATCCAATACGATGGCGACAATCCAGGGGGATGCCCGTTAGCAGCCATGTGGATTTGCTCAAGCCCCCAACATGAACCGATCGATCGACTGACTGTTGAGAACGCTAGGAGACGTGCAACCTCGCGTGCAGCTCTCGTGTATGCCTTTGCATACGTTTTCTCGGTCTTGTCTTTTCGCGAGCGCCGGTAGAGAATCAAGTTTCTGGCTGGCAAGTCAATTCTGGGGACCCACCCTTGTCCACCGGCTTGCAGGCTTGGCTCAGGATGAATTGTTGCGTAATCGCCGTAGAGCAGCTTCTGTTCAGTGCCTTCCTGCACGCACTCGAAAAAGAGGACTTCTTCGAGCTTGAATTTGCCTTTCTGGTCTTCCCCGTACTCCGTTGGGTTCAGTGGGAAGGATGATCCGGCTACCACAAATTCCTTTACCCCCCGTTGAAGCAGGTCCTTGATTGTCTCGATTGCAGTACGCCCGTATACAGCCGCTTTCCCCTGTGGAATGAAGCCTGCGTCAACAACAGCAATGAGTTTGTCAAGAGAAAGCGCCTTTCCGATGGTTTCCAAGTCCTTCCCGAAATCGTCGTAGTCAAAGGGAAGCCGATAGACTATTCTCTTAAATTCACCATCGAGCGATTTCACTTGTCGGGATAGCCGATCATAGAAATCCCTCTCCGTATCTACATCCTCGTCGTTGATCTGCAGCACAGGGATAAGACCCGGAAACCCCGACTTTTTCTTAATCAGAAAATCGACCCATCCCTTGTATCCGTCTACCGATTTCTGGAGTTCTCTTATCTGGGAATTGCGGTGCTTGGCATGGCCCGTCAGATCAAGGATGAAAGGTCGATCTGGATAGGCCGATGCAACGTTGTCCAACTGACGATTGATATCCCCCTCCTTGAAAGCCTTTGTCTTTCGGGACCGAGTCAATTCAAAGATCGGGGTGAAGCGGCCCTTTACGTCGTCAGTAAGCTCGCGCAGCCCCCTCAGTTCAGCAGTGGATGTCTTGAGGATTGGCGAATATGGTTGGAGGGTAATCATAGCCCATGCCCCGAAAAGCCAAGTTGTTTTGCTCTAATACGAAGTGCAAGAGAAGATACAGCGAACTTTCTTGCCAACTCATCTACCGATGTAACGCCCTCACGAACGAGGTTCCTGAAGTCGTCCTCCGGCATGAGGATTCTCCCAGCAAACTCGTTGGCGCCCCATTCCATTTTGTTCGATGATGCAGCACGAAAAAAGATGTGATCTCTGAATTCTTTCTTTTCGTAACGATGGAGGCAGAAGTGACCGAGTTCGTGAGCAATTGTGTAACGCTGGCGGTTTGGATGATGTCCGGAGTTGACAGTCATTTCCCATTTCTCAGTCTCGGGATTCAATCGAAGTATCCCGGATAAATCGTCATCGAGCGGACTATACTCAACTGTGATCCCTAAGGCGGTTGCAGCGGCTCCCACGTCGAGAGGAGAAGTAACGATGTCTTGGCTTCGTGCATACTCCAACAACTTGTCGGGGCTGTCAATCAAGTCGATCGCCGAGGGTGGCCGCTTGCCAGCGTCCGTAAATCGTTTCTTTCTGATGATTACCATTGCATTAGTCCCCATCCGCCGCGGGTGGCTCTTCGAGAGTTAGCCCTGTCTTATCATCGGCTGACGTGTAAACGTTCATTACTTCCTCGACGTATCTAACCCTTTCCAGTAGCTTCTTCACCGATTTCCGCAGGTCACCCTGGCTTGCGCGGATCTCCTCGATCTCGTCCGAGTTCTTGAAGTCGATCCACTGGTCTCTTGCCGATTGTTCTAGTTCTTTTTTTACTTCATCGACCTTGTGTTGCAGAATCGCTTTGAATGACGATGTTTCCAAAGCCTCCGTTGCCATGTCGCTTGCTTGCAGCTTCGAGACTGTGCGAACGTATACGACTGCAACCCCAAGGACGATGCCTATGACAGCGAACAGAATGGTAATGATAAGCTCGTAGAAATCTGTGATCTCTGCAACGAATGCTTCCGCTCCCATTTCGGTCGATCCACCGCAGGATCTGGGGTCGTCGCAGTTGGCACAGTAATGTCCTACAGCGAAGAACGCGCCGGCAATCAGAAACGCGAGCAAGACACATATGGCCCCCATGAGAGAACTTGGGCCAAGCATATGTTTCCACTCAATCCTCTTCCTTGGCTCGCTCATAGGGACACCTCGTCGTTCAAAGCAGACTCATGCCTGAGTCAACCTGGATTTTACCAAACATCCCAGCACAAGTCACGGGCAAATCTAGGGACATAATGGTCGATTGTACCCCCCTATTCTTCCCCAATTCCCGATTTCTCGGCCGTGCCGCCATCATCGGTACTGATAGGAACTCTAATTCCCGGACCCCCCGCTGCAATACTGATCAATAGTCCAGATCTCCTTTCTTAGCCGCGCTTGCGCGGGGCTGTCGCGCTTCTTTCAGCACTCAATTCTCGCCGAACAAGCCCTGAGATCTCAAGGGGCCGTGTGTCTCGCCGTGATATGACCGGCCGAACGCAGTCGGCGGGCGTTTTTCCCGTTCGTGGCGGTCTTGGTGCGACGCGGGTGGCCCAAAACGGGAGATTGACGGGGGCGGGGGAATACCGTACATTAGTATAGGTGTACTTCCCGGCGTGCGGTCGATCAAGAGGAGGTGTCGGGCAATCGGCGGCGACGGCGGGTTGC
>DATLAN010000540.1:0-3349 GCA_035527455.1 Thermoguttaceae bacterium | reverse complement strand
TAATCAGCGTGCGAGCCGTCTTGTGCCACGGCCTGCCGAAGGTGCTCGACAGCCGCCTGTGGATTACCACGTTGAATCTCTACCAGCCCCAGCAGGTGCCGAGCCTCCGCATGACGCGGATCGCCGGCCAGGATGCGCCGGTATATTTCCTCGGCTTGTCCCAGGTTGCCCGCCTCGTGGTACGCGCGAGCCGTTGCCAGATCGTGTGGGTTCATTGGCGTCCGCAGTTGGCGCGGGAGGTGTCAGTTTCTCAACGGACTTTGTAAACAGGTTTTCATTCTAATCCAATCTGGGCATCGATGCCAGATTGTCTGAAGCGGTGACTGACGATCCTGTCTCGCCAAATCAACGTACCCCACCACTCCCGCCCAATCCCGGCTCCGCTCCGCCACGACTCCCGCCTGCCAAACAACTCGTTCCTCTCCCCGCCGTTCATATCCACCCCTCCCCATCGCCGACAAATGCTTCGCACCTGGATAAGTATGCCAACGATAGACGTACGACGGCACACCGCCCGGCGAAGCCACGCCAATCCCAGCTTTCTTGAACCGCGCAGCCAACGCCTGATCCCGCCCGACTGCATAGCCGGATAGCCGCCAACCGCAAGGAACGCGTCGCGAGTGAATCCCCACGCACCGTGGAAGAGCCCGTTCGTCTGCTTCCGCTCAAGCCACGTCCGGCCCGTTTTTCAAGCGGATACGTCTGCCGCTGAAACGACTCGATGGCCTCGGCCAATTGCTCAGGCCGATTAAGTGCGGCAAGGACCGGCCATCATATCAGCACTCCTCCAGTGAACCAGCCGGGGGGATCCCTCTTCCCGACCACGGGCATGAGCTTGCCGAAGCGAAGCCCTAGGCTGAGGCCGGTTCCCACTGAGAGAGTGGCCAAGAAGAGATGCCGGCCGCGGGACGAGATCCTGAAGCGGTTGGGGGAGGTCCGTCGCATCAACCGTCGGGACGAGAAAACGGCCGGGAAGGTAAGCACCAAGTGCTTTCAGGACCGACGGCCCCGCACTCCCCGGCCACGCGATATTGTAGCAGAATGCGGCGAGATTGTCGATCTGGCGACCGACTGGCTAATACAAGCAGGGGAACCGGACCATCTGCAACCAAGCCCACACACGTACCGTCTTGTACCGTTTTGCGCCTCATGTACCGCCATTTTCCGCAACAAAACGCTATTGTCTGCGACTGCTTGCAAAATTCGGTTGTTTGTCGTAACATATTACCAGTAAAGAACCTTTTTGTTTTTCAGCGGGACCGGGCGAAGCGGCTGTTAACCGCTTTGTCCAAGGTTCGAGTCCTTGTCGGGGAGCCTTCCCCGCCGGCAAACAAGCCGGCGGGGTTGTTTTTTGCGCTTTGCCGATCGCCGCAACTGGCGACTGTAACGCTCTTTGTGGTAACGACTTACAGCAGTCGACTCCTCCGCACGGCTCTCCGATCTGTTAACCAAGAAAGCGGCGAAATCGCCCTTTTCAGCCGCGCTCTCAGACTCTCGGGCCTCTGGCGGCCATTTGGTTAACAACGTTGTTCGACTCGGACCCTCGGGATGGGGAAAAGTGAGATCCGAGCCTGAGGCCGGTTGGTGGCCGACCGAGCGCGTGAGCGTGTGAGCGCCACCATGGCGGGTATTCGCCATTCACAGACAGCCGGTCAGGCCGGCATTCGGCCCGATCGAATTTTCTGCTGGATCATCTTGGAAAGAGTGCCTGACGTGCGATTTCCATCTCTGGGCGAGCGGGACCCCAAACCCGGATTGCCAATGGATACTCTTCGGGTAGTCCGAAGCCCGTTTTTCCAAGGAAAAGCGACTCGCCGCTCCATTGGTCCAGGAATCTCTTCGCAGATAAGCGGATGTTTCCACGGATCGGGTCAGCCAAATAGACTCGATCCTCAACAACACCGCGGAAAACAACGAAGTGCTCGTATCCCATTTTCTCGATGCGCACGATCACGGGCGCTTTTGACTTGGCAAGCTTTGACAGAGGAATTCGCACGACCGCCCCTAAGTAGCCCAAGTCCTTTGCTGCGTTCAAGAGATCCAGCATCGAGAACCCATTCTTGATGCGGTCCTTCAATTCCTCTTGTGGGTTTTCGCTCTTCGCCAAACGCAGGAAGATTGTCCTGAGAACATCCGTTTCCGTGACATTGTCTTCGAAATAGTAACGCAAGATCGTGGCCAACGATGCTGCACCGCAAGAATAGTCCAGCCTCTGCATCACGACGTTCTCACGTTGTATTGTCCGCCATGAAGTCACAGGAGTCCTGGCCCGCAACTCGTCGTTGGGAAACACGTACAGCATGCTTTGCTTGGGTGTTTCACTCTGCCGTCCCGCTTGAGACAGAGTTGGTACCGAATGGCAGCCTTGGCATCCGGCAAGGACAGCTCCCTGCAAAACACTCTGTGTCAGCAACGCCAACCGGCCGATAATTGCACAACATTTCCGCATGTTTACTCGTCATGCACGAGAAGTAACCCGAACAAGGCGTCAGACCCGTCGTTTGTGAGTCCGAACTGGACAAAGGTTTGAATTCGGCTTTTTGCGGTAATGCGTCGCAACATGCTCAGGCGACACTCAATCGGCTCGGTATCCGAATTCGGAAGGTCTATTCCATCGATCGCTACCGTGCCGTTGTAGGAGCCGATTAGCCGGGCGCCAAGCGAGATGTCGTCAGTAACCGCAAACCCGGTTCCGAAATAGTATGTCAGGGCGTCGCCAGGCTCCACTTTGACGCCTCGAAAGTTCCTCCCGAAGGCATGCTGGTGCCCTATACCGCCGAAAACCACAAACGGATCATAGGATTTGACTGCGTTCAACCCGTATGAGACAAGCCAAAAACCACTGCCGAGTGATGCGTCGTTTCCGACGGGGAATTCAAGTATGCTGGCCCCGGTGGGAGCGGTGACACTGAGCGTCGCCGTGATCGTGGGGCACTCCGCGTCGTGTGTTTCGATCTGATGGATGAGTCCCAGCGTCACGTCCCCCAAGACCCCAGTTTCGTCTTTCCGCTCCGTCATGAAGTTGTCTCGCTCGAAGAAAGAGAGGCCAAAGGGTACGGTGCCGAACAGTTCGTTCTTCTTGTCCCAACCATATCGCAGGCTGTAAGGAACGATGAAGCGACGCCGGCGAATTCGTTCCAAGGCAGGGATTCCAGTTGGCAATGCGACCATGACCCAAGATTCCTGTCTTGCGTAGATGGCACCGACCTCAGTCTGGAACTCGCCGGGCTTCAACAAGACGCTGGCGCTCCGTACCAGCAATCGGCCGTCCGGCTCAGGGGGTTTTTCGCCAATCGTCTTTTCCCCATTCTTCTGATTTGCGGCGTCGGATCCCGTCGCCGGTGAAGTT
>DATLAN010000539.1:0-11114 GCA_035527455.1 Thermoguttaceae bacterium | reverse complement strand
CAAGGCCACGCCGTAGTTCAGCTCCAGCGGTTGCTTGGCCTCGACCGTCAAGGGTTCTTTCGAGAGATTCAGCGTGGCCGCCAGGTACGCGAAGCCGCGAGGCATGGTGAACATGGTCGCCGGATGCCGCGGATTCCGCGGATGGTCGAAGACGGCCACCGTCACCGGTTTGCCGTCCACCGGCGCCGTGTACGCGCACCACTTCGAGCGCACCAGCCGCTCCTCGCCCCGCACGATCCGGCCTTCCGTGCCGTCGGCGTTGAAGAACCGGCCCACGCGGTCCATCGATTCGACGAACCGAATTCCCAGCCCGAAGTAATGCGAGCCGCCCAGCGTGACCGACTCCTTGCCGGCCGCCGGCTGCAATCGGCAGTGCCAGGTCAGCAGCGAAGCGGGAAGATCCTCACCCCGCAAGACCTCGATCGTCCGCTGCTCGGTCAACAGCACCGTGTCGGAATCAGGCGCAATCCAGTCGATCTGCTGCAGGAAGGAAGCCCGGGCCAAACCGTCGCGGGTCACGGTCTTCACCTCTTCCAGCGAGCGGTGGACTTGCCGCCCGCATTTCGGGTTCTCTGACCAGAAATCAACCCCGTCGACGCCCACGGCGAACATCATCGCGTGGTGATGGAGGTGGTCGTGGGGTGCATCCCGCAACACGTTTCGCCCCTGCGGCGAGAACCACTCCTTCACGTACGGCTTGAAGGGCACGTCCGTATAGCGGTATTGCAGGATGGGCCGATCGCCGGCCGAGACCGATACGGTGGCGTCGTCCCGCGTGACCGTGAGTTGCAGCTCGTCGGCCCGGCTGCCGAGACCGGCCTGGACAGCCAACACGGCCGCAACCAGCATCCCTCGGACCCATCGTCCACTCGCCGTTTTCGTCTGCTCGTTCATCATGCGATCCTTTCTTTTATGTAGCCATCTCGCTCCGCGAGATGCAGCTCCGCGAGATGGAGCTTCGTCTCGCGGAGCGAGACGGCTACTATTTGCCAATGGTTTCCACAAAGTCTAGCACCCTTGCGATGTGTTTGGAACGCTTTGCCACGCGCAACGAAAAAGGGCGGTCTCGCTGTGCCGAGACCGCCCTCATCGGGCGAAAGGTCGAATTCCCTGTATGGCTCCGTCAGAATCCGATCCCGATCGAGAATCCGCGGCCGTGATACTGGAATCCCGAGCGAGGGTAATAGTACGGCTGGTAACGGTAGACCGGCGGATGGTTGTATACCGGTGGGTGGTGGTAGACCGGCGGGTGGCCGTACCCGGGCATGATGACCGGCGGGTGCCCGAAAACCGGCGGTCTGACCACGATCCCGCCGTGGGGCGAGCGATTTCCGTGGCGGAACAGGCCCACCGGCTGGATGACGCTGTTGACGCCGGAGGACTGGACGCCGTACTGGGCTGCCACGTGAGCGGCCATCGGATACGAGAGGGCTCCGCTGGCGGCCTCGGCCTGAGCGACCGGCAACGCGAGCAATCCCAAAGCGGCAAGGGTTAACGTGATTCGACTCATGACTTACTCCTTCGTCCTTTAGGGGAGGGGGCGGTTCTTACGACTCTTGGAAATGCACTTCTCATGCCAAGAACGCACGCGATCTCGTAACCTGCTTCTCAAGTGAGACTTATGTCGATTCACCTGCACTTCCACCGGCACAGACGGCGGAAACATGTTGTCGATTCGACTACATGGCGTGGTACAGTTGACTACACTCCTCTCGTCCGCGCGGAGGCCGGGGTGTTTTGCGCTCAGTGCGGCGCAGGCTGTACCGGTCCCGAGCCGCCGTCTTGATAGACGGCGATCTCGTCCACGCCGTCCCCATTGAAATCGCCCACCACCGGCCTGTCATTGGGCCCACCCAACTCGAACACCTTGTCGTGGGCGTCAAGTCGCCGGTTGCCGTCGGTGTCCAACTGCCAGCGACCGCTGTGGTACACGCCCAGGTCGTCGATCCCGTCGCCGTTGAAATCGCCCACGACCGGCAAATCGCCCTGTTGGCCGAAGGTCAGCTTCGCGTCGCCCTCGCTCCAGCGGCCGTCGCCGTCCAGATCGAGGTACCAGGTCCCCTCGCGGAAGACGCCGATGTTGGTGATCCCGTCGCCGTTGAAGTCGCCGGTCACCGGCCGGTCGGAAATGGTGCCGAACTGGAAGACGTGATCGATCAGGTCGGAGCGGATCGCGCCCCGCGCCGTGCGCCGCATCGTCCGCACGCCGTCGGTCGCGTCCTCCGCGTCCGGCGGCAGGTTCTCGTATCGGTCGAGGGTCGCATTGGCCGCGTCGGGCAGACCGGGCTCGGCCGCCAGCGCCCGGCCGTCGCCGGGCCAGATCGGACCGTAAATGCCCACGTCGTCCTTGCCGTCGCCGTCCCAATCGCCGACCACCGGCAAATCGGTTTCGTACCGCCCCAGGTCGATCCACAAATCGCCCTCGTCCCAGACGCCGTTGCCGTTGAGATCGAGGAACCAATAGCCGTCGACGAACACGGCGACCTCGTCGATCCCGTCGCCGTTGAAATCGCCGGTCACCGGGATTCCGCCGGGCATGCCGAACCGCATCGTCCTGGCCACCGTGCCGTCGCCGTTAGCGAAGACCCATTGCGATTGGTCCAGGCTCTCGCCCGTCCACTCGGCCGGATCGAAGAACGTCTGGGGGCGCTGGGGCAGCGCGTCGTCGCCGTCGCGGTCCTTTCGCGGCCGGCCGGCGTTGATCACGCTCAAGTGCCACGTATAGGACCATGGCCCGCCCGAGCCGCCGATGAACGGACGCGGGATGATGATCTTCGGCGGCGGCACGTAGTAGCTCACCGGCATCGGATCGATCGGATACCAGGGCGGATCCGGCGGTGGCGGCGGCGGAGGCGGAGGAGGCGGCGGGATCAAGTCCCACTCGAATCGCACCTCGCTGAAGTTGTACGAATCGGCCGCGTCGCCCGAAAATAGCACGATGCGAATGATCGCGTCGTCCTTCGGGTCGACCGCCAGTTGGCTGAGAATCAACGGGCTGATGTGGTCGCTCGGGTTGACGGCGATTCCACCGCGGCTGCCGGCCGTGTCGATGCTGTCGGTGAAGCGTTCCGGATGGGACTCCAGGACCGTATACGTCCCGGGTCGGATCATCGTGAACTCGTAGTAGCCCTTCGCGTCGGTCACCGCGGTAATCGGCCGGCCCAGAGCGTCCCTCAGCGCCAGCCCGGTGTCGTCGCCCAGGCGGAGCACGACGCCGGGGATCGGCGTATCGTCGGACGTGAACACCCCGTCGCGCACCGTGGCCGGGTCCGGTGCCTCTTGGCCGAATCGCAACCGGATCGTCGGACCGTCCTGGAACACGTAGCCGGAGATGCGGGCGGGCAGCACCTCGCAGAAGTCGTAATTCACGCCGTCCACTCCCGGACCCAGCGGAACCGCGATGATCCGGTTCTCCAGCCGGTCGTCGCCGCCTTCCGAGCCGGCGTGATTCGCCCCGTCCAGGTATCCTGCCGGCTGGATCTCTTCGACGCCGTACGTGCCCGGCTCGAGACCGTCGAAGATATACTCGCCGCGCTGGTCGGTCGTGGCTACGCCGATTCGATTCCCGGCCGCGTCCAGCAGGTAGATGGTCACGCCGGAAAGCAGCGGCTCGCCCGGGTTGTAGAGGCAATTGCTGTTCATGTTGGCGAACACGCGTCCGCTGATGCTCGCCGGGCGGAGTTCGCCGAAGTTGTAGTTCACGCCAGCGGCGCCCGGCTTCAACGGAATGCCCTCGATCCGATCGCCCGGATTGACGGCCGCGCCGCCGACCGAGCCGTGCGTGTCCAGGCCGTCGTAGTATCCCGGGGGCTGTTGCTCGGTCAGGCGGTACTCGCCCGGCGGAAGACCGTCGAAGTGGTAGAAGCCCTTGGCGTCGGTCAGCGCGACCCGAGTTCCCTCGGGCCCGAAGAGCGTGACTTCCACGCCGCCGATACCCTGTTCCTTGCCATGGTCGAAAACGCCGTCGTTGTCGTCGTCGGCATAGACGTAGCCGGAGATGGCGGCCGGTGGCGTTTCGCGGAAGTCGTAATCGACCCCGTGCGTATTGGAGGGCAAGGGGACGGCCACGATCGAATCGGGCAGCGAGATCTGTCCTCCGGCCGATCCGACGTGATCGGGACCGTCGAGGTAACCCGGCGGCTGCAACTCCTCGACCCCGTACACGCCCGGCGGCAAGTCGATGAAGGCGTACTTCCCCTCGGCGTCGGTGGTCGTCGTGTCGATCGTGTTGCCGGCGGCGTCCAGCAGCTTGACGGTCACGCCGGGCAGCAGCTTGTCGCTCTTGTCCAACACCAGGTTCATGTTGGCGTCCACGTAAACCCGCCCGCGGATGCTGACGGTGAGCAATTCGCCGAAGTCGTAGTCGACCGCGGACTGGCCGCCGACGAGCTGGAAGCCGTCGATCCGATCGCCCGGATTGTGGGCGGTCCCGCCGGCGCTCCCCGCGGCGTCGAGCCCGTCGAGATATCCCGGCGGATGGACCTCTTCGACCCAGTACGCGCCCGGGTAGAGTTTGGCGAATTGCCACGAGCCGTCCGCCGCGGTGGTGGTTTCGAGCGTGGAACCGGCCAGCACGTCGGGGATGCGAATCCGTACGCCGCCGATTCCCTTCTCGGTGGGATCGAAGACCCCGTCGTTGTCGGCGTCGTGATAGACGTGGCCGCTGAGGCTGACAGGCAGCGTTTCGGCGAAGTCGTTCTGGATGCTGTCTTCGCCGCTGCGCAGCGCGATCTGGCCGATTTCGTCCTTGCTCTTCACGAGGCCGCGCGTCTGCCCGGCGACCGTGCCGGCGACGGCGCCGACGCTGAGGTACGCGGGCGGCTGCACTTCCTCCAACGCGTAGGAACCGGGCCGCAACCCGTCGAACGCATACGCGCCGCCGGCGTCGGTCATCGCCGTGGCGATCGTGTTACCCAATTCGTCGAGCAACTTGACAGACACCCCCGGCAGCGGAGCGTCCTCCTGCTCGAACACCAGATCGAGGTCGGCGTCAACGAACACCCGTCCGGCGATGCTGGCGGGCAACAACTCGCCAAAGTCGTAATTTACTCCGGATTGACCGCCGACGAGATGGAAGCCGTCGATCCGGTCGCCCGGGTTGTGGGCCACGCCGCCGGCGCTTCCGGCCGCATCGAGTCCGTCGAGATATCCCGTGGGCTGGATTTCTTCAACCCAATAGTCGCCCGGGAAGAGATTGTCGATTTGCCACGAGCCGTCGGCTTCGGTGTAGACGTCGATCGTGCCCGAACCCGAGCGGACCTCCGGCACGCGGATCAGCACGTTGCCGATTCCCTGTTCGCCGGGGTCGAAGATTCCGTCGTTGTCGGCGTCGTGATAGACGTGGCCGCCGAGCGAGACGGGTCGCGTTTCGGCGAAGTCGTTGTCCACGCTGTTCTCGCCGCCGAGCAGTGCGACCTGCCCGATCTCGTCGCGGTTGATCACCAGTCCCCGCGGCTGCCCGTCGACCGTGCCGGCGGCCGCACCGACGCTGAGATATCCGGCCGGCTGGGTTTCCACCAGATCGTAGGTATCCGGCAGCAATCCCTCGAAGCGGTAGTTGCCCTGCGCGTCGGTCAGGGTGGTTACCCCGGACGCGACTCGCTGGCCGTTTTCCAGCCGGTAGAGCATGACGCTCACGCCGGAGAGTCCCGGCTCGCCCGCGTCCTGCCGGTTGTCCAGATCGAGATCCTCGAAGACGGTTCCGGCGATGGTGATCGGCAGCGGATCTTGCGTGAGCGAGAAGATCGCGCCGGCCGTGTAGATGGGTCCCGGCTCCGCGCTGGGCGGCATGTACGGGCTGGGCGGCACGTAGTCGTCAGTGGGCAGGTCCAGTCCCGAGCCGCTGAGCTTGTGGTCGTAGAAGTCGAAGAAAGCGTCGCCGCCGGTGGCGTCGTAGAAGTGGTCGGCGGCGAAAGTCGCCTTAAGCCGGGAGTACTCGAATTCCTCTCCCTCGGCCACCGCGTTGGAGCTGGAGTCGACGAACCCCTGCTCGTCGACGTCGATGCTGAAGACGAGCTTCTCGCCGGGATCGAAGCCGACGAACTGGAACACCAACAGCGTGCCGCCGTCGTCCACGGAGGCTTGGACCGAGTCGATGCCCGTGCGGTCGAGGATTATCAGCCCACCCGCCTCGAACGCCCCGCGTCCGCCGGGTTCGGTGTCGAAGAAGGCGTCTCCCAGCCCCAGCCCCTTGCCGTCCTTGTCGGTGTCGATTTCCAATCGCGTCAACTGCGTGCCCACCGCGCCGCCGACGAAGGTGATTTCGATCAAATCGCCGACTTCATCCTCCCCGCTGCCGTCCTCGAAATAGACCGCTCCGATCCGGATCGGCGCAGCACCGACCGACAGCAGCCGCCGTGGCTCCATGTGCTCGAACCGGCAGATGCGCGGCGAGTGATTGGTTGCAGAAACGTGCAAAGGTGGCCGGGTAATCCGCAACCCGGCGTTCGACTTAGGATCTCTCCGTAACAGGCCCACGACAACCTCCGTGTCGATGTCGATTGTGTGCCGTTTGGATATGCCGTTGGAAACGCTGCTTATCGGGTCTCCAGTGCATCGTTGTAGTGCCGTACTATCCCTTCCTCTTGACGCTCCCCAGTCGCCACTTGCCAGATGCGCACCGTCGTGTCGAAGCTTCCGGAAATCAGGCTGCCGCTTTGGGCATCGAAGACCAGTGACGTGACCGAGCCCGTATGTCCGGTCAATCGGGCCGATTCTTGTCCGATACTCAGGTCCCACAAGTGAATCACGTTGCTGCTGCCGCCGGCCGCCAACGTCCGTGCCCCACAAAAGGCCAGAGCGAACACTTTGCCGCCTCGGTCGGCCAATTCTCCCAACGGCCGGCCCGAGGCGGCGTCCCAAAGCCGGACGGTCCGCTGCTCGCCGGCCGAGGCCAAGATCGTTGCGTCGGGTGAATAGGCCAGCGCGCAAATCCGACGCGGCGACGCCTGGAGATCGCGTATCCACTGGCCGGTCGAGGCGTTCCAGATCCGAACGATTCCCCGCCGCCCGGCGGCCGCCAGTTGGGCCCCGTCGGGCGAAAAGACGACCGCCCGAACGTCGCCGCCCGGGGCCTCGAGTTCCCGCAACAGCCGGCCGTCTTCTCCGTCGTAGATCGCCACCTCGTCTGCGAAACCGGCCGCCGCCAACATCCGGCCGTCGGGACTGTAGGCCAAGGCGGCCAGCGCCTCGTCCCGTTCGGACAATTCCTCCGGCAAGGCGTCGGTCGATTGCCTCCAGAGCCGAATTCGCCGATCGTTTCCCGCGGTGGCCAGCACCTGGCCGTCCGGACGAAAGGCCGCCGCACGGACCCAGTCCGTATGACCGGAAAGGCGATACACCGCTCGACCGGAGCGGATGTCGTACAACCGCACGACGTGATCATCCCCCACCACGGCCAACGGCGTTCCCGAGCGAGCCATCACCATGCCGGAGAGGACCGGGGCCACGTCCGTCGACCGCTCCTGGTCCAACGCGATCGTTCGGCTGGGGGCAATCTCGACGGTTTGCTGGGCCGCGACCGGCGCGGTGAGTACCAGCACCAGGATCAGTCCCACACCTATGGGGAAAATCATTCTCGACATGCCGTCCACCTTGGATTCGCAGACAAGGGGAGCGCGCGGCACGAACTCAGCCTCGCTGGGCGCGCAACATCTTTCCTATCTACTAATCGGCCGGACGGGCTCGCAGCACAACGCGAACTTTCAGCAACACACGGGTCAGGCAAATGGCGTCAGGCAGGCAAAGTAGGCAACGCCTTACCGCTTGATCAGCGGCACGAACTTCCGCTGCGCCGACCCGGTATACAACTGCCGGGGACGATGGATCCGCAGACCGCCGGGGGCCAGGTGCATCTCGTGCCAATGGGCAATCCACCCCGGCAGACGCCCCAATGCGAACAGCACCGTGAACATCTGTTTGGGGATGCCCATCAGGCTGTAGATGATGCCGGAGTAGAAGTCGACGTTGGGATAGAGTTTCCGATCGATGAAATAGGGATCGGACAGCGCGACCTCTTCCAACTCCTGGGCCAGTTCGAAGAGCGGGTTCTTCACCTGGTTCTTTTCCAGCAGCCGGTGGCAGACCTCCTTGATGATCTTCGCCCGGGGGTCGTAGTTCTTGTAGACCCGGTGGCCGAAACCCATCAAGCGGTAATCGTCGTTGGGGTCCCTGGCCCGATCGATATACTTGCCCAGGTTGCCGTTGTCCGCCAGGATTTCCTGGAGCATGTTGATGCAGGCCTCGTTGGCCCCGCCGTGCAGCGCTCCCCAGAGCGCATAGATGCCGGCGGAAATGCTCGAGAAGAGGTTCACGTTGCTGGAACCGACCATGCGAACCGTCGACGTACTGCAATTCTGCCCGTGGTCCGCGTGAAGAATCAACAGCAGGTTCAACGCGTCGACGAAATCCGGGTCCATCTGGTATTCTTCGCTGGGCACCGCGAACATCATCTGGAGGAAGTTCTGGCAGTAGGTCAGGTTGTTTTGCGGATAGATGAACGCCTGCCCCATCGACTGCTTGAAACTGAACGCGGCGATCGTGGGCATCTTGGCCAGCATCCGGAAGATGGCCAGTTCCCGCTGCTTCGGACAGCTCGGATTGAGCGAGTCGCGACAGTAGATCGCCAGCGCCCCGACGACCGAGCCGAGAATCGCCATCGGATGGGCGTCGGGCGGGAATCCGGCGAAGATCGTCTTCATCCCCTCGTGCAGAAGCGCGTGCATGCGGATGTCTCGGCGAAAATCCTCCAACTGGTCCGCCGTGGGCAGTTCCCCGTGGATCAGCAGATACGCTGTCTCGGTGAAATCGCACCGTTCGGCGATTTCTTCGACGGGATACCCCCGGTAACGGAGGATCCCCTTCTCGCCATCGATGTAAGTGACCTCGCTGGTGGTGGAACCGGTGTTGGCATAGCCGTCATCCAGGGTGATGTAGCCGGTCTCGGCGCGCAGACGGGAAACGTCGACCACGCGTTCGCCTTCCGTGCCCACCAGGATCGGCAGGTCGATTTCTTTTTGATTCAGTTGCAGTTTGGCCGTCTCGCTCATTTTCTTTCCTTTCCCCCAACAACCAGAAAAGACCCAGGAGAACTTAGTATACCAAATCGACGGGTACGGCATCAACCGTCGGGAGAACCCATGGAGATGCAACACGTTGATGGATAAAGAGTTACGTGATGAGAGTTCTGCCCCTTCCGCGCGGTATCTCCGTCGCGAAACCCTTGTTTAGAGGGGGTGTGCTGCGTGCGAAGCCGCGAGCGGCTTGTCACATCCGCCGGCCGTCGAGCACGCTGACGTGCTTGGCCATCACGTGATGCGCGCGCTGGTCGAGAATGTACGCCCGGTTGCCGTTGATCCCGATGCGGCGGCCGAGGTAGGGCCGCAGGTTCACCCCCGGCGACGGGCTGACGTAGCACCGCACTTCGCCAACGTCGTCGACCAGCGCATATCGCGGGGCGCCCGGCTTCGAAGAGACCACGTCCCGCAGTTCGCCCACGCCGTCGAATCGCTCCTCCAGCTCGGGCGGCAGCGCCGGTGGCACGTTCTCGCGCTGCATGGCGGCAAGCTGCCGATTCGAACGCTCGTTGGCCGCTCGCGTCTGACTGATCGCGTCGTAACGCCGCTTGATCTCCTCGAATCGCGTGATCTTGTTCAGCAGCACCCGGGCGCGGCCGCGTTCCACGGCCGTTTCGGCCGTTTCCACGAGTTCTTCGCACCGCGGCCGCAGGTCGTCGAACGTCCACACGGTGGGTTCCTCCGACAGCATGCCCGAGAGTTCCAAGTCGATCGCTTCCAGTTCCGCCTGATACTCCTCGGGGCTGATCCCGCGCGCGGTCTTGGGCGAAAAGATCGGCGCGTAGTCCTCGCTGGGCCGCGGGAGCGGATCGGGCGACGACGGAACCACGATCCGCGACGGCTCCTCCAACGCCGGCTGCCGTGGCGCGGAAGCGACTGCCGTGGCGAGGACGGTCGAGTCGGCCCCGGGCGTCTCGATCCGAGCCGTACGATTCTCGGCGGAATGGGTCGTTCGCAGCCCCTCGTGGGGATAGTCGGGATCGACGTACCGCCCGGCCACCCAGCGGAATTCGCCCGAGGGAGGAGCGATCTTGTACCAGGTGGTCCGGTTGGACGCGGTGCCGGTCTGCTTCGCGTCGAGCACTTCGACGACTTCCGCCTTGTGCAGTCGAACCTGGATCACGTCGCGGATATCGCTGAAGCGGCTTCCCACGCGTGCGGCCACGCGATCTTCGTTCACCACGGCCAGGTTGTCGACGCCCGCGTTGAGATACCGGTCGGAGATCCAGGAGAAGCTTCCCTCGGGAGGACAAATCGCGTACCAGCCGCCGGGATCGTGCCGATAGACTTCGACTTCCCGGCCGATTTCGAGTTTGTCGGTCGGATAGTAGCTTTGGCCCGGGCCGCTGCGGACGTAGACCTCATCCGCGTTGATATAGGCCTTGTAGGGGAAGGTCCTTTCATCCGCCATGACGGATGATGTCAGGACAAAGCAAGACGCCAGCCCGGCGACTAACAGGCGCATGAAATGCCTCCTGTCTGGAGAACCGAAGGGGGTGCGGAAATGTCGATACGATGGGAGAAGGATAGACCGCGAACTTTTAACGGAAAACGCCGGGCGATTCAAGGTCAGTTGCGCCTTTGCCGGAACCCTCGCCACGCGGTAGAATCACCTGTTTGCCCATTGTTCCACTTGCCCCACCAGACAACCCCATGCCCCGCTACAACCCGGCCGCCGTCGAACCGAAATGGCAGAAGTTTTGGGAAGAACACCAAACCTTCGCTTCCCCCAGATTGCCCAAAGGACGCAAGCTGTACGTTTTGGACATGTTCCCGTACCCCAGCGGTGATGGGCTTCATGTCGGCCATCCTGAGGGATACACCGCGACCGACATCGTCTGCCGCTACCACCGCATGAGGGGCTCCAGCGTGATGCACCCGATGGGTTGGGACGCCTTCGGGCTGCCGGCCGAGCAACACGCCAAGAAGACGGGCACCCATCCGCGGATCACCACCGAGACGAACATCGCCAACTTCCGCCGCCAGTTGAAGATGATCGGGTTCAGCTACGACTGGAGCCGCGAGTTCGCCACGACCGAC
>DATLAN010000538.1:0-20805 GCA_035527455.1 Thermoguttaceae bacterium | reverse complement strand
TCCTCTTCGCGCACTTCTTGTCGCTTTTTACCGGCCATGGCGGCAATTATGCGCGCTGGAGAAAAGGGCGCAATACCACTTCTGCGGGGTGTGGTTCAATGCGCAAATCTTGTGCCGAACAGGATTGTGCCTGTCCCCTTTTTCCACGGGCTATTCGCAGCGCCCGAAAAAGGGGACAGGCACCGTCGACAACGCGAAACACCGCTGCAAGACCACGTCACGACGGAGCCAGTCCCCATTTTCGGGCTCCCGCACTTGCAGTTGCCAGTTGCCATCCTTTGAATTCGTGCCCCGCTCGGGTACATTTGACGATGGGCGGTGCGCAAATCGGGCCCGGGTTTGCCGGAAATGGATCGAGGTGCGATGGATTCCGTCGGCCAGCGGCCGCGACCGCGGTTTCAGTTCCATCTGGCCACCGCGATCGGGGTGACCACCAGCTTTGCCGTCATTTTCTCGCTGATCAAGTGTCATCCGGTGCTTGGCGCGATGCTCTCCGGTCTGTTCGTGGGAAGCTGGTGGTCCCGCGCAGCGGTACGGGCAGGCTGGCGCGAACTGGCATTCTGCCTGGCCGCGTGGCCGATGAGCGTGTTGTTGTCGGCCGTCGGATTCGTAGCGAGTGGTGGGGAGTTGCTCCGTCTTTGGCCGGATATGGACGGATCGCTGTTCCTGCTCTTGGTGATGTATCTCGCCTGCCTGTTGACGGTGATTTTGCTGCGGCCGGTGATCCGCAAGCCCGGGCTTCTCGCGTCGGCGTGGACGGGAGTCGTTGCCGTATATACCGCTACCGTGGCGGCCTGGGTGTTCACCTTCGCGGGTCGGTTCATTCTCGGTTGGAGCAACTTCGGCGACGAACGGCCTATCAACGTGTTGATGATCGGCGTCATGTACAGCACGGTCTTGGCAACAGTGTTGATGCCCTTGGCTTGGCCCGTCAGTCTCACCTTCTGTGCGATCTTGCGATGGATCGATCCAAAGAAGACCGACGTGCGTTGACCCGTCCCACGGTTGTTGAGATGGACCGATGTCCCATGGATTCATCCGCTGAGGCACGACCGCAGCCGTTCCAGTTCAACCTGGCCACCGGGCTGCGCGTGGTCACCGGCTTGAGCGTGATCCTCTCGCTGGTCACCTGGCAGCCGGTGCTCGGCACGATGCTTTCGAGTCTGATCGTGGGAAGCTGGTGGTCCCGCGCCGCCGTCCGCGCCGGCTGGCGCAAACTGGCGTACTACCTGGCCGCCTGGGCCATGGGCGGGATCGTGTTGGTGGTGGGATGCCTGCCATTTACGATCTTGGTCCTCTTGACCGCTGAACCGGATTCGGAAGCACTGATTCCCCTGTTGCTGATGCATCTTGCGTGGCTGATCACCGCGAGGCTCTTGCGAGGCAAGATCAGGAGATCGGAACAGGACTACTCTGCAGGGCTCGCCTTTCTGACCGTCTATACCACGTCCGCCGTGTTCACCGTGTTGTTCTCTATTGGCGGGGCCATCTATTGGGCCGTGACCGGTTACGGTTCCCTCGAAATTCTTTGGTCGGCCATAGCCGCGTCGCTGCTCGGCCAGATCTTCAGCGTGATCTGGGCCACGGTGTTGATGCCCGTGGCTTGGCCCGTCGCTCTTGGCTTGTGTGCGATTTTGCGGCGCGTCGATCCCGAACCGCCCGGCACATCAAGTCGGAGGAAGGCCGAGTGGGCGGCGGTCCGGCCGGCCGTTTCGAGAAACGTGGATACGTGGTGGCCGGATGTGGACGGCCCGCTTCAAGCAGAGAAACTTGCCAGGCGGTTGTGTATCGACCCGGAAACGGCCGCCGAACAGTTGGAGATCCTTTGCCGGCTGGAAATCCTCGAGAAGACGGAAGCGGACGGTTATCGGCGTAAATGACGAATGTCTAATGACGAATGTCTAATCCAGCCAATCCCTGTTCTTCAGCCGCGAGGGCGTGTACTCCTCGGTCACGTAGCTGATGTCGCGGCTGATCAGGGCTTCCACCTCGAGCTTGAAGCCGTTTTGCAGCAGCTTCTTGATCTCCTTCTGCCACGGCAACTTGTGGACGAACCAGGGATAGGCGGCGATCTGCTTCGCCCGCTTGCGGTCGGTGTCGCTCAAGTCGATCTTCACGCTGTCGGACAGCTTGCAGCGCTCGAAATCGACGCTCCGCAGCCCGAGGAACCGGGCGTTGGGGACGGCCATCCGGCGGGACTCGAAGGCCAGGTTGATCGAGCCCTGCTTGATCACGCTGTAGATGTAATATCCCCACGGGTCGTTGTCCAACAGGCAGAAGACCGGCAGCTTCAATTCGTTGTGCAGCCGGTAGAGCATCCGCCGCACGCCGCGCGGGGGCTGGCCCGCACCGTGGGTGAGAATGCACTTGTGCTTGCGCCAGAACTTGTCCTCGTTGAACCGCTGCCAGACCGTGTCCTTTTCGACGTGCAGGATGAACCTGGCGTCGCACTTCTTGAACTGGATCACCTCCGGCTCGACGATCGAGGGGATGCCGTAGCCTCCGGAGCCCATCCGCGCGCAGTCGATCTCGTCGCCGCTGTCGACCAGGACGAGGTTGCCCACCATGTCGCCGCGCTTCTGGGCGTACAGGTGCAACTCCTCGCGGAGGCTGTTCAACAGCACCTCGACGTCCTCGATCACCGGGTCGCACTCCGACTGCTCGGCGAAGGTTTCCTCCTTGGTGCCTTCGATGGTGTGTTTCAACAGGTAGAAGAGCCCTCGGATGCTGGTGGTCTTGCCCTGCTCGATAAGCTGCGTGGACCCGCTGGCCACGAGCACGGTCTGCATGAAGCTCTTGGCCTGGGAGAGGTTGAACAACTGCCGGCGGTTGGTGTTCGAGCCCATCTCGATGATCTTCTTCGTCCGGTTGTAACGGACGTTGGAGAGCGAGCGGGTAGGAATATCGACGTGCGGATCGCGCCGCCGGTCGGCCGCGGCCACCACGCCGTCGGCCAGGTCGGTCAACTGGCCGAGCGTCCGTTCGTCGCGGGCAGAAAGTTTCGTTTTCACGTCGGAAGTGCCTTTACCGGGAGCGGCTTTGCGCCGGATTGTTTTCTTTTTCGCCATGGTTGTTTTCTGTCTCTATGAAACCACAGATGAACACGGATAAACACAGATGAGAGAAGACAGAAGAGAAGAAATGGGGAGATAGGTTTCCGGCACACCGCGGCGGGAACTGGTGAATCAATTCCATTTTCCGTTCTTACCTCTCTAATCTGTGTTTATCCGTGTTCATCTGTGGTTCCCTCACTGTCCCCCATCACTTTCAATTGACAAACCTCTTGATTTCGATCTTGGGCACTCCGAAATTGATCAACAGGCAGACTTCCATTCCGGTCGCTTTGAGATAATTCAAGCACTGGGCAAAATGCACGTTGTCAAACGCCTTGACGGCCTTCAGCTCGACGATCACGCGGCCATTGACGACCAGATCCGCCGCATACTCGCCAACCACAACGCCGTCGTAAAGAACCTGAATCCCCTTCTGCTGTTCCACCGCAAGTCGGGCCCGCCTGAGTTCATGCGCCAATGCGTTTTCATACACCTTTTCCAGAAACCCAGCCCCCAATTCATTACTCACGGCAAACGCGCAACGAATGATCTCGCCCGTAAGTTCGTTCAACTCGCCTTCATCGCAACTCATGCGTGACTCGAATCTTCTTCTAAGGCATTTCTGTGAAACCACAGATGAACACGGATAAACACAGATGAGAGAAGACAGAAGAGAAGAAATGGGGAGATAAGTTTCCGGCACACCGCCGCGGGAACTGGTGAATCAATTTCATTTTCCGTTCTTACCTCTCTAATCTGTGTTTATCCGTGTTCATCCGTGGTTCCCTCGTTTTCCCGCCGCTCAACAAGCAACTGCCGCACCCTCTCCTCCGGATCGACGATCAACACGTTCTCACCCAGGTCCAACTCCTCCTCTTCGACCGGCCGGCCGCGGTCGTCGAGCTTCACGTCGGCTTCGACGGTCCGCTTTCGGGCGATGGTGAGCAGCTTCTCGTAGAGTTCGTCGCGATCGGTTTGGTTGATGCGGTGGACGGCCGTGGCCACTTCGTCCAGATAGCGGAGGAAGATCTGCCTCCGCTGGCCCTCATGCTTTACTTTCCGACGACGATTAAGGTACATCTTCAGCTTGCGGCCCACCGATTGCAGGGCCAGCCGCAGTTCCTTCTGGATCTCAGGGTATCCGGCGACCGCCTCCTTCGATTCGCTGGTGAAGGGGACCCACACGCTGGCCATGTGGACCATCACCGTGATCGGGCCGCGGGGGAGCTGGCCGCGGGTCTGGCTCAGCCCGTACGAACGCCAGTTGGTCGACATCAGCGTCTGCGTGATCGCGCACGCGCCGGCCTGGAACTGAAGCGGCACGCGATTGGCGTACCTAAGCACGTTCATCGTCTGGCCGTCGTAGAGGTTCACGCTCCGCATCGCCTCGTGCAGCCGGTCGACGTTTTTTTCTGCGAGTTTGCCGGGTGAGACGCGCGGCTTCATGCCGGCCTCTTTGAGGATCTTGTCGGCCGCGTCGGTGCCCAGGCCGTCGAAGGTGGTCGAGAGGAACAGCCGCAGCGTGCGGGCGTCGCTCTCTTCGAGCAGTTCGGCCAACATCTCGCGCGAGACCCGATGCGCCGTCGAACCGCCGCCGTAGGCCAGGCCGACCTCGATCTGGAACGGGTTGCCGCGATAGACGGCCGGCGGTCGGGTGGCGGCCGCGTAGAACTCGCCCGGCACGACCTGGTGCAGGCCCTTGAGGATCAGCTCTTCGCCGATGGGCGAGATGCAGTCGGTCGACGGGGCCTTGATCTTGGTGGTCTGGATCGCCTTGTAGAGTTCGTCGGCTTCGTGCCGCCCGCACCTTCCCGGCAGGGCGCGGGTGCTGACCTTGGCCCCTTCGCAGATCCGCCGGGCAACGGCCGGGGAAACGCGGGAGAACGACTTCATCAGGAACTGCGAGACGGTCGGCGCCTTGGTGTTCTTGAGCATGCCGACGAGCATCCCCAGCTCGATGCCGTAGGGATGCGGCTTGATCTCCTTCGGTTCCGGCGGCAGCACGTCGGCCACGCGGGGGTATTCCTTCTGGTTATTGTCCGGATCGACGTAGTGGATCGCCACGTGCGGGTTGGCGATCGCGGTTTGTTCGAGGTAGTCGTCCACGCTGCCGCGTCCGCGCTGGTACCGGGCCTCCAGCTCGATCGTCACGCGGGTGCCGTGGTTCGATTCGATCCACTCGATGCCGTGCTTCTCGATGGTCTTCGCACCGCTTTGGCCGGGCGGGATCTCGACGCCTTCGCCGCGGCCGTTGACGATTTCCGGCCGGTTGCGCTTGGTGTCGATCTGGATTTCGTAGTAATGGGCCGGCTTGCGGACCGAGACCTTGGACATGATTTTGATCGGCCGGCCGGTGGTCAGCAGCCCGTACATCCCCGCGGCGCTGATGCCGATCCCTTGCTGGCCGCGGCTCATGCGCAGCCGGTGGAACTTCGATCCGTAGAGCAGCTTGCCGAAGATCAGGGGGATCTGCTTCTTGAGGATACCGGGCCCGTTGTCCTGCACGCCGACCTTGTAGCGGTCCTGGCCGACGCGTTGGATGTGGACCCAGATTTCCGGGAGGATGCCGGCCTCTTCACAGGCGTCGATGGCGTTGTCGACGGCCTCTTTGACGGTGGTGAGCAGGGCCTTTCGGGGGTTGTCGAAACCCAGCAGGTGACGGTTCTTGGCGAAGAACTCGCTGACGGAGATGTCGCGTTGGCTGGCGGCCATCGACTGGGCGGTCGCCCGGCGACGGCGTTGCGGGGCCCCGTTGGTCGCGGCCGTTTTTCGTCGGGACGTGGCGGTTCCTGTCTCGCGGGGACTGGTTGCTTCCAATTTCTGCTGACTCCCTGATGTCGGGTTCCGGTTGGGAGGATTATAGCGGTTTTGCCGAATGGTCTCTACCCGACTTTGCCCGGTTTTCCCTTGTATTTGGCACCTTTGCCACATCCGGCATATAAAGACTCACCCGCAGGACCACCACAAGCCGAGACACTTGTTGAGCACGCCGACAACATCATCGGGCGACGCGCCCGGCACGATACCTACCCGGATCGCATTCCTTCCCAATTTCGAGGAGTCACGTTATGGCCCACAGACTCTTGCCGATAGTGGTCGCCTTTGTGGCGGCAACGGCCGTCTGGAACCTCGACCCGAGCGGCAGCCAACAGGCTTTCGGCGGAGAGGCCGGCCGCACGGCCGGCGACCTGTTCTACAACTACTACGTCCCGCCGGGTGCTTGTGGCGGCGTGGGGGCCCAACTCTACGTCAGTCCCCGGCCGACGCCGCCCTTGGTCGGGCATACGTACGTCACCTACCAGCCCTTGATGCCCCACGAGTTCATGTACTCACACGGGCGGACCTATCTGCGCCGCAACCCCGGCAGCGGATGGACCCGCACCGTCGTTTCGTGGAACAACACGCTGTTCGATTTCGGCTCCCTGGGCCGATCGCCGATGGCGGTTGCGCCCCAGTCGCTGGTCCACAAATGGACGTCTCATTGAATGGTATAAGGAAACCGAGAAGATGAAAGCTCTTTTGACGATAGCCGTGGCCGCGTTGGCTCTGGGAGCGTTCGCGTTGGTCGATTCGGCCGACGCCGTCGAGCCGTGCGGATGTCGCCAGGCCCAATGGTACCCGTGGCACGGCGGCTATTACCACACGGCGTGGGGGATGCCGGTCGCTCTGGTCGTGCCTCCCACGGCGAGCCATCAAACCCATTGGGGCTGGGGCGTGGGCAACACGCGGATCACGCCGATTTGCCGCCAGTTCCATCGCAACTATCCCGGGCCCGGACAATACGACGGCGGCGCATTTCGGCCGACGCCGGCCTGGCCCAGCAACACCGATCAATTTGGCGTCTACTACGTTCGCGGTCCCTGGTAGATCCGTTTGCCGGTCGGGGCCGAATATATACAACCCGTTCCTTTGTTAGCCAGGGCAACTCGATCCGTCGAGTTGCCCTGATTTTTTTCTTGCCTCGTTGGGCTTCCGCCCCTGTTTCACGAGGCCCCTTGCGTCACCTATCCTGGCTACGGTAGCATAATAGGAAGGTCGGGTGAGCATTTTCCTTCCCTATCCACCGGAACCGGGTCCATGCCTCGTCGCAATATCGTCGTCATCCTGGTGGTTGCCGTCGTCTCGACGCTCTGCCACGGCAGCGTGCAGAACAACCGCTTCGGCCGGATTCTGGTCGAGGCGATGAACAAGATTTCGCAGCGTTCGTTGAAACCGATCGACAAGGAAGCGCTGCTGGAAGGCGGGATCGAAGGGATGGTGCGCCGGCTGGGCGACCCGCATTCGGCCTACCTCGCCCCCCAGCGGAAAAAAGAACTCGACGAGGACATCAAGGGCGAATTCGACGGAGTGGGCATGGTCGTCGGGTACAACCCGAAAACCGAGGAAATCACCGTGCTCAGCCCCATCGTCGGCACGCCGGCTTACGAGGCGGGTATCCGCGCCGGCGACAAGATCCTGGCGGTCGACGGCGAGAGCACCCAAGGCATGCCGCTCGAGGAGGCCGTCGGCCGAATCAAGGGAGAGCGGGGCACGCAGGTCACCCTCACGATCCTCCACGAAGACGAAAAAGATCCCGTGGAAATCAAGATCGTGCGGAAGACCGTCCACGTCGATTCCGTCCTCGGCGACACCAGAATCCGAAACGGTCAATGGAATTTCTTCCTGCCGGGAAAAGACCGGATCGGCTACGTGAGGATCAACAAGTTCGCCAGGGACACGCCCGATGAACTCCGCCGGGCGCTGACGGAACTCGTCGATGACGGCATGCGGGGGTTGATTCTCGACTTGCGGGACAACCCGGGCGGATTGCTCGAAGAGGCCGTGGCCATCTGCGACATGTTCATCGAGTCGGGCGACATCGTGAGCACGCGTGGGCGTGGCAACGTCGTCCACATGAGGTTTCCGGCCACGGAGGACGGCACGTTCGGCGACTTCCCCATCGCCGTGCTGGTCAACCATTACAGTGCCAGCGCCAGCGAGATCGTCGCCGGTTGCCTGCAGGAGCACGGTCGGGCGAAGGTGATCGGCCAACGCACGTACGGCAAGGGAACCGTCCAGGACCTGATCGAACTGGACGGCGGCCACGGCGCCATCCGACTGACCACGGCCAAATATTGGGTCGGCGAGAAGAACATCCACAAGGCCCCGGACGCCACCGAAGAGGACGAATGGGGCATTCTGCCCGACGAAGGATACGAGGTCGTCGTCGAGGGAGAGGATCTCGCCAGGCTCTACGAGCAGCGGAGAAAGCGCGACCTGTTCATCCCGGATGCCGGCAATGGGAACGGCAACGGCAATGACCAGCCCGAGCCGTTGGTCGATCCGCAGTTGGAAAAGGCGGTGGAGTACATCGAGGGTGGCACGCCCTGAGGAACGAAGGGCGTGGAAAACCGGCCAAACCACGCCCTTCGTTCCTCAGGGCGTGCCACCCCATTGAACAGATTTTTTCCGCGCGGCTCCCAAGTGAAAGGACCCCCTCCGATGCCATGCAAGCCGCTTGTCTCCGTCATGTCTCGCTACGTGTTGCCCGTCGCGATCGTCGCGCTGGCGGCCGCCGGCCGTTCGGATGCCCAGACGCCGCCGCAGGAGAACCGCTGGGAAGCGACGATCGGGCGGTTCGAGGCGCAAGATCGGCAAGCCTCGCCGCCCGAGCAAGGGATTCTCTTCGTGGGCAGTTCGAGCATCGTCGGCTGGGACGTGAAGAAGCATTTTCCCGACCTGCCCGTCATCAATCGCGGTTTCGGCGGGTCGCAGATTGCCGACTCGGTCCACTTCGCCGAACGAATCGTCCTGCCGTACCGGCCGAAAATCATCGTCTTCTACGCCGGGGACAACGACGTCGCCTCCGGGAAGAGCCCCCAACGGGTGCTGGCCGATTATCAGTCGTTCGTCGCCAAGGTCCATCGGGCCCTGCCCGAGACGCGAATCGTCTTCATCGCCATCAAGCCGAGCATCAGCCGCTGGCAGCTCATCGACAAGATGCGCGAAGCGAACGCGCTGATCGCGGCGGTGACCGAGAAGGACCAACGGCTGGCGTTCGTCGACGTCGACAAACCGATGCTCGGCGACGACGGGAGACCCCGCGGCGAGATCTTCAAGGACGACGGGCTGCATCTGAACGCCGCCGGTTATGAACTCTGGTCGGATCTGGTCCGTCCCCACTTGAAGCTGCGTAGCTGCACGGAGTGTGGGATGCGTATCGCGCCGGCCGCTCGAGCCGAAAAGCGCCCGCACGGGTTGCCTAACTTGCCTGACCCGGTCGGCGCAGGAAAGCTGGGGAGGCAAAGCGGGTAGGGACAACGGAGTCCGGGAAACCGTGCCGGATTTGTCGATATTTCTGTTGAGGGGCTGTTTCCATAGGCTCGGCCAAGAGAGAGTTTCTTCGGGCGAATAACCTCTAGCGTGGGGCACGTTTTCAACGTGCCCCACAACTTGTGCGCACGACGACGGATCTCTCGCCTCCGGAAAGCAGGTGATTGCGGTGACGACACAGGGACGTGCCACGGGGCTTGCCGCAACGTGGGCCGTGGCGGCGGTGGCCGCCGTGCTGGCGATCGGAGAGCCCGGTCGAGCGGCCGGCCAAACGTTTCGGCTTCCGCCAGTCGAGGGAGATTATTTCAACGGCGCTACCCCGGCCCCGCGACTGTTCGATTCGCCCGGCATGGTGCTGAGCCAGGCGCAGCCGACCGAGTCCGCGCCGCAACTGTTCGACGAGGAATTCATCCTTGGCGGTGACCCACCGGGCGCTTCCTCTCCACCGTTGTTCCTCGACTCCGAGGCCGCGGGTTTTTCAACCTTCGCCGCCGACTGCCCGCAGTGGCAGTGGCTGCCCGACGGACTGATCTACCGGTCGTATCTGGCCGGGGTCAAGGAGCCGCGATTTGCCGCGCAGTGGGTGGACGAGCAGCATGAAGGGAGCTTTTACGACGTGGCGTTGGGCGGCCGGGTGGGGTTGGTCCGCTACGGCACCTGCGATCCGCTGCGGCCGGAAGGCTGGCAGATCGATTTCGAGGGGGCCGTCTTCCCGCGGATCGAATCCGGATCGCTCGACGTGGTCGCGATGGACTTCCGCTACGGCATTCCGTTGACCTTCGGGCGGGGGCGCTATCGGATGAAGCTGGCGTTCTACCACCTCAGCGCCCATCTGGCCGACGAGTTCCTGTTGAACCATCCCGGGGCGCGGCGGCTGAACTATCTCCGCGACGCGATCGTCTGGGGCCACTCGTTCTACGCGACCGAGGATCTGCGGCTCTACGCCGAGGCGGCCTATGCGTTTCGCGTGGACGACGGGGCCGAGCCGTGGGAGTTCCAGTTCGGCGTCGATTACAGCCCGGCGGCGCCGACCGGTCTTTGGCCGGTGCCGTTCATCGCCGTCAACGGCCATCTCCGCGAGGAGGTCGAGTTCGGCGGGAACGTGGTCGTCCAGGTCGGCGTGCAATGGCGCGGCACGTCGGGCAACCTCTTCCGGATCGGCATGCACTGCTACAACGGCAAGAGCGATCAGTACGAATTCTTCGACCGCTTCGAGAACAAGCTCGGCGCGGGGATGTGGTACGATTACTGAGTGGGTAGTGGGTAGTGGGTAGTGGGCAGTGGGTAGTGGGTAGTGGGCAGTGGGTAGTGGACAGTGGACAGTGGGCAGTGGGCAGTGGGTAGTGGACAGTGGGTAGTGGACAGTGGGTAGTGGGTAGTGGGCAGTGGAGAGTTCCGCCGTTAACTGACGTCGATGGTGATGGATGCGCGAGATCATCGCTCAGAAACTCTGGATCGGAAACGCCAGAGATACTTGTGATCTCTCTCGCGTTCACGACTTGGGCATCCACGCGGTCATCGATTTGGCCTTCGAAGAACCGCCACCGCAGTTGACTCGCGATCTGACGTACTGCCGGTTTCCCGTCGTTGACGGCAGCGGCAACGCCCCCGAGTTGTTGTATTCCGCAATCGCCACGACCTCCATGCTGATTCGCAAACAGGTTCCTTTGTTGATTGCCTGCAGCGCGGGCATGAGTCGCTCACCTTCGATCCTTGCTGCGTCACTGGCTCTTGTTCATGGTCAATCGCCGGATGCCACTCTGCAGAAATTGATCGAAGGGAATCCACACGATGTCTCACCGCCGCTTTGGGCGGACGTCAAGAATGCGTACAATGAACTGGTTGACTCATACGACCGTGTTCCCGGTGGAACGTCGGCGCCCGGCGGAACCAGGCGATGAACCCGAGCGGGAATGGCGGTCGAGTCTTGGGATGAAATCAACGTCAGTCGGCGCCATTCCCGCCGGGTTATCGCAATCGATGGTAGGGTGGGCCGCTTACGGGAAACGCACGCGGATGCCCTGGCGCAGCACGCGGCTTCGGTAGAGCGTTCCGCGCCAGACGATGCCGCCGCGGCGGAGGCCCAGCCAGCCGGCGCGCAAGAGAAGTGCCGTGTTCAGCAGCGCGCCGAGCGGAAAGAAGAGTCCCGGCAGGACGCGGCCCCTGGTCCAACGGGCCAGCACGACGATGCTCAGCACGGCCGAGGCGATCATCGCCACGCCCGCCGGCCACAGCCCCCGGTGGCCCAGCGGAATGAACGCCGCCAAGGGGGCCAACTCCAGGCCGGCCGTCAGAGCGCAGATCGCCAGCAGTCGCACGACGCGGCAATGGGCCGCCGAGGCGAATGCCTTTTCCATGCCCCGGGCCATGTGAGCCACGCTCGGATACCAGTGCAGCCCGACCAGCCCTCGCGCGTTGACCATGCAGCACCGCGCGCCGCAGCGCTTCAGCATCATCCCCAGTCCCACATCGTCGGCCACTTCGAGCTTCAGCCACTCGAAACCGGGCGTCTTTTCCAGGGCCGAGCGGCGGACCAGATTGAAGGCCCCCACGCCGATAAACGCCGTGGAGCGGGGATCTTCGATCGCCCAACAACGCATGAAAACGCAGAAGCTCCGCAGGAACATGGCCACCGCGACGTCCACGAGAAACGTCGTCGACCACATGTCGGGCGCGGCGGCCAGATGGTCCATCCGGCGATGTTCGCAGTAGGCCACCACGCGGCGAAGCACGTCGCCGGATAGGTGTACGTCGGCGTCGGAGAACAGCACCCACCGGCCGGCGGCGTGTTCCAGCCCGCACTTCAAGGCGTGGACCTTGCCGAGCCATCCGTCGGGCAACTCGGTGACGTGCAACGCCCGCACGCGATCGTCGCCCGCCGCGATCCGGTCGATGATCTCGCCGGTGCCGTCGTCGGACCGGTCGTCGACCAGGATGATCTCCAGGTTCGGGTAGGCCTGTCGAAGCACGGTGGCGGCGGCCGTTTCGATGGTTTCCGCCTCGTTGCACGCCGGGATGATCACCGAGAGCTTCGGCCAGACCGGCGGCTCGGGCGGATCGATCTCGGCCAGCACGGGCACGGCGCGCACAATCCGCACGGCGCCGACCGCCTGCCGCAACCAGTAGACGCACCCGAGGAAGACGTAGGCGATCAGGATGGTCTCGGGGACGTTCACGAGGATAGTGGGCAGTGGATAGTGGGTAGTGGGTAGTGGGTAGTGGGTAGTGGGTAGTGGGTAGTGGGTAGTGGGTAGTGGGTAGTGGGTAGTGGGCAGTATACGGTGAGTAGTGGTGAGTGGTGAGTGCAGAGTGAGCGCGGCTTGGGGAAAACGAAACGCCCCCGCACTGCGTTGCGGGGGGATCGGGTGAGCGGCAAGTAGCAGGCAGTATACGGATGCTGACAACGGATAACCGATAACCAACAACTACCCACTACCCACTCAAGAAAAGACGGGCCCCAGACATCGCTGGAGCCCGTCGCTTCACGTTTCCTTCTGGGGAGAATCTATTCCAGCTTGACGTTCGGGTTGGCAAACCGCAGACCGTTGCCGTCGTGGTAGGTGGCGTACTCGCTGACAATGGCGCCTTCGGGACCGGCGATCATGAAGTGGAAGGCCTCGGGCCGGTTCAACTCCAGCACCTCGCCGGGCAGCACGCGGGTGGCGTTCTTGACGGTCCGATACGGCTCCTGGCTCTCGGGCAACTTCACCGGGCAGGGCTTCGTCTCCGGACCTTCGCCTAAGCAGTGGATCTCGCCGTAGCGGCAATGCCAGGCCTCCATCTTGGCGGCCCCGTCCTCGGTCTTGACGTGTTTGTGCTCGGGAATCTGTTGACCCGGCAGCAGATAGATCGAATGGCCGAAGTAACTGTGCTCCTTGTTGTTCCACCAGAAGACGCCAGCCATGCCGGCGTGGACGAAATCGCCCAGACCGAAGTCCTGCACCCACATCAACTCCTGCTGAGGTTTCGGGTTGGGATAGCCGAACCGTTCGAACATGTCGTAGTAGGCCTGTCGGGCTTTTTCCGGCAGGAAGTTGCCGTCCGCGTCGTAAAAGTCCTCGTTCTTGGGCATGGGGACCTTCTTCTTCGGGGCGCGGCTGCCGACGTCGGCCAGCACGTTTCCGGCCTTGGCCAACACGATGCCCGTGGCCGCCACGAGTCCCGAGCCGACCGCCGCGCGTCGGGTGATGCCGCTTTTCTTCGTCATGGGTAATCTCCTTCAATGGGTCGCGAGGTTCTCAGGTAGTCGTTAAGTCTTGATTTCCAGGTACTCGATCAAGGCCCCGTCCATCATGAAATAGGCGATGCGGATCCCTTGGCCCACCGACAACGGACCGACCACCATCTCTTTGCCTTCGATTGCCTTATCCAGATCGTCCACCGCCCAGGAGATGTGCGGCATCTTGGCCACGGGCGTGTCGGCCAGCGGGCTTTCCGGCTTGAAGCGGACCCACTCGACCTTGTTCGGATCGTCGTCCGGGTTGGTCCCCCAGACCTTCAGCGAGTCGAAATACATCTCGCCCGGCTTCTCCTCGACCGTAACCAGTCCGATGTGATGGAACGTTTTCACCGATGGGCTCCTTCTTGTGAAAAAGACGTGGGGGACTTCCAGTCGCTGCGGCCTTGTGGGTGGTACACCGCCCACTCGGGTGCGGCATGTCCATGTTGTAACAATTGTAGTAGAGGCGGCGCGTGTAGTCAAATCGCCGGGGAAATTCGCGCGCGGTGGCGATGGGCGGCGGCGTCGGGTATACTAAGGGGTTCTCTCGATAGACGAACCGGCCGCTTCTGGCCTACCGAAAAGACTGTCTGTCCGGCGACACCTTCGATGAGCCTTCGCCTGCGACTCGTGATCCCTCTGGCCTGCGTCCTGATCGCGTACGGTGGATTCCATACGTACCTGACCGCCAGGAGCCAGCGCGAAGAGATCCTCACCGAAGCGACGGCCAGCACCCTGCGGCTGGCGAACACGATCCGGCGGAGCACCCGGCACGCCATGTTGGAGTCCCGCCGGGAGGACGTCCACAAGATGATCGAGGAGGTCGGCGCCCAAGAAGGCATCGAGCACGTCCGCATCCTCAATAAGCAGGGCGTCATCGTCTATTCGGCCGACCCCAGCGAGATCAACCAAGAGGTGGATCGGACCGAGGAGGCCTGCAATCAGTGTCACAAGGCCGAGGAACCGCTCGAGAGCCTCGACGAGAAATCCAAGCGAGCCAGAGAGTTCCCGACGAACCGGGGGTATCGCGCCCTGGCGGCCATCGACGTGATCTACAACGAGCCCTCCTGCTCGAGTGCGGCATGCCATGTCCACCCCGAATCCCAGAACCTGCTGGGGGTCGTCGACGTCGGCGTCTCGCTCGAACAGGCCGACGAGCGCGTGGCGCAAACCACCCGCAACGCGGTCGTCTTCGGGTGCGTGTCCACCGTGTTCATCTGCGGGCTGGTGGGGTTGTTCATTTACCGATTCGTCAGCCGGCCGGTACAACGGCTGCTCGAATGCACCCGCCGGATCGCTCGGGGGGATTTGAATTGTGCGATCCAGACCACCAGCGACGACGAAATCGGACAACTGGCCCGCTCGTTCACCAACATGACGGAGGACTTGCGGAAAGCTCGGGTACAACTGAGCGATTGGGCGCATCGTCTGGAGGAGGAGGTCGAGAACAAGACGCGCGACTTGACGTTGGCGCAGGCCCAGATCGTCCGCTCCGAGAAGCTCTCTTCGATCGGTCTGCTGGCGGCCGGCGTGGCACACGAACTGAACAGCCCCCTGATGGGCATCCTGACCTTCGCGCAGCTTGTCGCGAAGAGGATGCCCGGCGACTCGCAGGAGAAGAGGGACCTCGAGGTGATCGTCACTCAAACGGACCGATGCGCCACGATCATCCGGCAACTGCTCGACTTTTCCCGCGAGCGCCCTCCCGAGAAGAAACGGCAGGACGTGCACGTCGTGCTGGAGCAGGCCGTCGCGCTGGTCGAGCGCCAGGCGCTCTTCCTCAACATCGAGATCGAGCGAGACTTCGACCCCGACGTTCCCCCGATCCTGATGGATACCAGCCAGATGCAGCAGGTCTTCCTGAACCTGCTGGTCAACGCCGGCGAGGCCATGCCCGATGGCGGGCGGTTGACGATCCGGACGCGCGCGACCGTTTCCGCGGCCCGCGCGGAATCCAAAGCCCGCCAGGCCGCGCCCGACCAGGTCGAGATCGTCTTGCGCGACACCGGCACGGGCATCCCGCCGGAGAACATCGACAAGATCTTCGATCCCTTTTTTACGTCGAAAGACGTGGGGCAGGGAACGGGGCTCGGCCTGGCGGTCTCCTACGGCATTATCGAGCAACACGGCGGGACCCTCGACGTGGAGAGCACTCTCGGCGAAGGGGCCGCCTTCACGATCAAGCTGCCCGCCGGCCGCTCGGGCGACGAATCAGGCATGAAACGAGAGGATGGCAAATGAAGAACGCGAGGATCCTGGTCGTCGACGATGAAGAGATCGTGTGCAAGAGTTGCGACCGCGTGTTGTCGGAGGAAGGTTACGAGGTGGATACCAGTCAGAATCCCAAGGAGGGGATCGTGATGGCGGAGAAGAACCCGTACGACGTCATCCTCGTCGACCTGAAAATGCCCGGGATGACCGGCCTGGAGTTCCTTTGCAGGGTCAAAGCCGTTCGCCCCGACACCCAGGTGGTCATCATGACGGGCTTTGCCCAAATATCGAGCGCCGTGGAGGCGATCAAGCTCGGCGCCGCCGACTACGTTCCCAAACCGTTGAGCGCCGACCAGCTTGCCCTGACCGTGCGCAAGGCACTCGAGACCACGGAGATCCTTTCCGAGAACCGCTACCTGCGCCGTGAACTCCAGTCCCGATACAAGTTCGAGAACATGATCGGCAGGAGTGAAGCCATGCAGGCCGTGTACGATCTGATCGCGCGCGTCAGCCCCACCAACACCACGGCGCTCATTCGCGGCGAAAGCGGCACGGGAAAGGAACTGATTGCCCGGGCGATCCACTTCAACAGTCCCCGCAAGACAAAGCGGTTCGTCGCCGTCGACTGCGGCGCGTTGCAGGACAGCCTGCTGGAGAGCGAACTGTTCGGACACGCCAAGGGCGCCTTCACCGGCGCGGTCTCGGCAAAGAAAGGGCTTTTCGAAGTCGCCGACGGAGGCACCCTCTTCCTCGACGAGATCGGCAACACCTCCGTCATGCTCCAGGCGAGGCTGTTGCGCGTCTTGCAGGAACGAACGTTCACGCCGGTGGGTGACACGCGAACGCAGAAAACCGACGTGCGGTTGATCGCCGCCACGAACAAGAATCTCGACGCGATGGTCGCCGACGGGTCCTTTCGCGAGGACCTCTTCTATCGACTGAAGATCGTTCCGATCGACGTCCCGCCGCTGCGCCGACGGAAGGAAGATGTTCCCGCGCTGGCGATGCACTTTCTCAAGAAGTTCCGCGAGGAGACCGGCTGCGACGTGTCGGAGATCTCCTCCGACGCCGTCAATCTCCTGGTCGACTACGATTGGCCCGGCAACGTTCGGGAGTTGGAGAACGCCATCCACCGCGCCGTCGTGCTTTCCACCGGCAAGACGATCACCCGGGAGCAAGTGCCTCTGGATATCCGCGAGGGCGCGCCGCTGACGGTTCGGATACCCAGGACGAGCGAGGAACTCAAGCAGCGAAAAAAGGAGCTGCGCGAGGAGGCGGTGGAGGAAGTGGAGCGCCGCTTCGTCAGCGAAGCCCTGAGGCGAAACCAGGGGAACGTGACCCACGCCGCCGTCGAGGTGGGAATGCAGCGATCCAACTTCCAGGCCCTCATGCGCAAGCACAACGTCACGGCGGCGGAGGAAAACCCTCCTGACGGGGTGTAGGTCGCAGGAGTGACGGGTGCATGTTTTTCTCTTGCAGATGCATAACGATGATATGCACCTTCTTTTCTCCATGAACAGCGGCCAAAGCATCGATTGGACGAAGGATTACGCGGGTTGCTGCATACGAAAACTATGCATCTCCCCTCAATCCGCGAGACCCGCTCTGCATCCAGCCGGACTTCCAGGACTCGCAACTGCTTTTCTCACGACACCTTACGCAGCCACCGAACACTTGGCGGCTTTTCCATCTGCGTGCGGCACGTCGATTGCATCACATTCGTAGTGACCCCATTCATCGGGTCCGATTTGCCCAAACCGCAAGAGAACCGCATGAATGCGGTCACTACCCCCTGTGAACAATCCCTGTGAACAATCTCGGATGGCGAGGTGATCAAATGGTTGTCGTCGAAAAACGAATCCTGGTCGTGGACGACGAGGAGATCGTTCGTGAAAGCTGCAAACGTGCCTTGACGGAGGCAGGTTATTCGGTCCACACGGTCGGCAGCGGGAACGACGCGTTGCAGGCGTGTCGCTCTGAGCGGTTCGACTTGATGTTCACCGACCTCAAAATGCCCGATATGGACGGGCTCGATGTCATCCGCGCGGTAACCAAGGAGTTTCCTGGACTGCGTGTCGTCGTGATCACGGGATACCCCAGCCGGGACTCGGCCGAGCAGGCTGCGCAACTGGGAGTTTCCGACTACCTGGAGAAGCCTCTCAGCCCCGGACGCTTGAGCGAAGCAACCGCCTCGGCCCTGGCCCATCCGCCGAAACGAGCGGCGACGGCCACTGCGGTGGCAGAGCCCGACTCGGGCGTGACGGTGACTGCCCAAGCACCATCGTGCGAAGTTCGGCAGGCCGAAGCCACAGAGGCCGAAGAGACACCGGGGAGGAGAACGCATCGCAACGTCACCCGGCAGGTTGTCCTGATTTCGATGGGTTTCCTGGCAGGCGTGACGATCGCCTATATCCTCGCTCCCGTTCCCGTCTTGGCCTATCTGGCGGTCGGCGCCGCCATCGCCGCCGGCACGATCGTGGGCCTGTTTTCCGACGCGCTTTTTGCCAAGCATGCCGGATCGGAAACCCGGGACGAGAAGTAGAGTACGCCACGGCGAACTCCACGACGGCCACCAATCTTTACCCATTCCCACCAAGGCCCCGGCACTGCGCAAGCCGCGTCGAGGTCAGTGCCTCATTTCGTTTCGACGACCCGCCGAGCACGGGAAAAGACGGATTGATCAACATGAGAACACTCCTGGGTATCCTGTTTCTAAGTACGTGTACTGTGTCCGGCGGACGGGTCTTGGCGGCAAAGTCTATCGCCGGTTTTCAACTCTCGCCGGCGGAAAACGCCTGCGCACAGTGCCACAACGATCCCGACGTGTGGGAAACGGACCAGCTACGGCTGTTCATTCCCCCGGAGGACCTGGCCGAAGACGTTCATTTCAGGGCAGGCGTGAATTGCCACGATTGCCACGGGGGCGCCCCCCGGACCCTGAACGTCCGCGAAGCCCATGCTACCGACGTCGAGGAAACGGAATCTGTCGTGGCTCCTTTCGTGTTCCCGCTCGGCCAGGTGCAGAGATCGTGTGCCCGATGTCATGAGGATCAACAACTCGGCGTGGCGGACGGAGTACATGCCGCGGCCGGATGGGAGAGCGGGGCACCTTTGGCTTGCAGTGCGTGCCACGACGAGAAGGCACACGGCATGCTGCCGGTCGACGACGGCCGGTTCATCAACCACCAGGTGCAGGTCTGCGGCAAGTGCCACCAGGGGTCTCTGGACACGTACAACGGGGGCGTGCACGGCCTGAGCCTGGAACAGTCCGGACTCTTGGTCACGGCCGTGTGCGCCAGTTGTCACGGCGCCCACGGCATCTACCCGGTGGACGAAGAGCAATCCACGCTTCACCCCGCCAACGTCGCTGCCACCTGCGCGAAATGCCACCGTTTCATCCAGGAGCGTTTTCTGCAGAGCGTACACGGCGGCGGAGGCGGCCCCGGAACCGGAACGGAAGAGGTGACGTCGGAAGCGGAGCCGCAACGAAAGCCGACGTGTACGGATTGCCATACGAAGCACGACCCGCTGCCGCCCGAGTCGGACACTTTTCGGCTGGAGTTGCCTGACCGCTGCAACGTTTGCCATGAGCGTCAGTCGAGCCGCTACGCGCTGAGCACCCACGGATCGCTGAGCGCACTGGGTTACGGTCCGGCGGCGAATTGCTCCGACTGTCACGGCGCCCACGACGTGCCGCCGGCTTCCGACCCGAACTCGAAGCTTGCCGCCGGCCATCTGGCGCAGATGTGCGGGCAGTGCCATCCGAACGCCCCGCCCAGTTTCCTCGACTTCGATCCCCATGCGGACCGTCGCGACCCCGAGCGGGACCCCGTCGTGTACTGGGTGTACGTGGTGCTGATGACCTTCCTGATCTCCACGTTCAGCTTCTTCGGTTTGCACTCGCTATTGTGGTTCATCCGGAGTCTGATCCACGTGGCCAGGCACGGGCGTCCGAAGTCCCTGGTGCCGGGCAGCACGGCCTACGTGCGTTTCCGGCCGTCCCATCGCGTGGCCCATACCGTCATGGTCCTGTCGTTCCTGGGGCTGGCGTTGACCGGCCTGCCGCTGAAATACAGCCATTATCCGTGGGCCCGGACGGTGGCCGACCTGCTCGGAGGGTTCGACTCGACCAGCGTTGCCCACCGCATCTTCGGCGTGGTCAATATCGCCTGCCTGGTCGTGTACGCGGTGCGGATGCTCGGCCGGCTGGTGATCGGCTCCCGCGACGGCACCTCGCGGCTGGGGATGATGTTCGGGCCGGATTCGACCCTGCCGAACCTTCGCGATCTCAGGGATTTCTTCAAGATGGTCCGCTGGTTCTTCGGCCGGGGACCGAAGCCGACCTTCGAACGTTGGACCTACTGGGAGAAGTTCGACTTCTGGGGCGCGTGTGCTGACATCGTGATCATCGGGGCGACCGGACTGATCCTCTGGTTCCCCGGTTGGTTCTGCACCTTCCTGCCGGGCAGGGCATTGAACGTCGCCAAGGTGATCCACTCGACGCAGGCGCTGCTGGCCACCGGGTTCGTCTTTGCCATCCACTTCTTCAGCACGCATCTGCGGCCGGAGAAGTTCCCCATGGACATGTCGGTCCTGACCGGCCTGGTCAGTGAGGAAGAACTGCAGGAGGAACGGCCCGAGTATCTCGACCGCATGCGTCGTAGCGGCAAGCTGGATCGACTGCGAGCCACGGCCCCGCCGTGCGACGTCTTCTGGGTCGTCGTCCTGGGAGGATTCGTGGCCCTCTTGCTGGGCCTGTCCCTGCTGGCGGGAATCCTGCTGGGCGTCCTGGGTGGGTGACGGGGCAGGTTGGGCCGAGAAACTGCTCTTGGGGGATGCGGGCGGATTCGATAGACTCCCTCGCCTTTCTGGTTCATCCGGGATTTGCGTACCGTGGAGGTGGCAGAAGTACGGGTTCCTCTTCTCTATTCACGAGTTTCCGGGAAGAAACACAGCGTTTTCCGGTACTTCCAAACAGCCAGGAATAGAGAAGAGGAACCCGTACTTCCC
>DATLAN010000537.1:0-23517 GCA_035527455.1 Thermoguttaceae bacterium | reverse complement strand
CTCACGACTCGCGCGATTTCCCGGGTCTTTCGCGCGTCCGGCGGCGCTCGTCGAGCCAGTGGCGGAGCGTGAGGATCGGATGCCGGAACATCAGCCGGGGCCCGGCGTAACGCATCACCGCCTTGGCTTTCGTTTTCATGGCCGGCTTGTAGCAGTGGATCGGACACTTGCCGCACGTGGGTTTCTCGCCGCCGTACGGGCAGCGGTCCAATCGGCAGTAGGCGTAGTCGAGAAGCTCGCGGCACTCGGCGCAGAGTTCGCCCTTCGTCGCGTGATGGCCGCGACAGTAGATGCCCGCCATCACGCGGATGGTCCGTTTTTCCCGGGCGATACGTGGAGGGTCGGTGGGCATAAAGCCAATTCTACCCACACCTCAACGAAGTTCCACCAGCCGATAGCGGCGGACGGCCCCGTCGGAGTCTTCGAAAAGGTATTCGGTGAGCTTGCAGAGGTCGTCGGTCGCCCGGGTGGACAGTTGGGCGTCGGCCAGCCGGCTCAAGGTGCTGTCGTACTGAATGCCCTCGCCGGCGACCGTTTCGGCCAGCAGCAGATGCGTGAAACCCGCGCGGCGCAACCGGTGGCCCAATTCCAAAGGCTCGCACACATCCTCGTCATAACGGGTGCGGCGGCGGTAGACGTTCTCCCGGGTGACGCGGCGGTCGAAGTAGAACGCCCGATAGTCCTGGCTGAGGATATGGTCGTCCGGGCCCAGCAGGACGTTGGCCACGGCGGCGGCCCGATAGGTCGGCTCTTCGCGCACCAGGTAGTGCTCGCGGTCTTCGATGCCGACGGCCACGGCCAGGTGTTTTCGCGCGCGAACCAGAGGAACGGCCGCCATCGCGATCAGCACGACGGTGAAGGAAGCGGCGGCAACGCGGCGCGCCGACGCGGGAAAACGGCGCATCTCGATCCAGACCCACACGGCCGCCACGCACAACGGCGGCACGGCCGGATACAGAAAACGCACGTTCTGCCGGAGCATGAACCAGAGGACGCCGTACGCCGCGGCCACCCCCAGCAAGATGCCCAATCCTCGCAATCGTCGGCAAAACCACAAGCCGGGCAGCGCCGCCAGCAGAAGCACGCCCAACTGGTGTCCCCGGCCGCCGAAACGCTCCGGGTGCATGGTGACTTGCCATGGGGCGACGGCCAACTGCACCGGGTCGCGGCCCAGCGGCGATTTGCTCGCCGGCAGTGTTTCCAGCCGTGGGACCTCCGCGATATCCCCCGTGCGGAAGACCTCGCTGAGGAACGGGAACACCGGATTGCCGCGATACCAGGCGGCCCGCAGATACCAAATCCCTCCGACGCTCAGCGCCACGACGGCCACCACGGCGGCTCCCTGCAACAATAAGCGGCGTTGCCGGTCGCGGCGGAGCACGGTACCGATCCAGGTGGCGGCCCAGGCGGCGGCGAAGACCAGGGCGAGGTGTTTGGTGCCCAACGCCGCTCCGGCAGCCAGGCCGGCCAAGACGAACCAGCGGCGGCCGCGCTGAGCCACCACCGCCTGCCACCATGCCGCCAAAGCGAGCGTCGTCATGGCGGCCAAGGCGACGTCGTTCATCGGGGCGGTCATCTGGTTGTTGATGCCCGGGGTCAACACGACCACCGCACCGGCGACCCACGCCCAACGGCGGCCGAGGATCGGTGTGGCCAGCACCACGGTGGCCAGCGCCAGCAGGACCCCCAAACCCCAATGCACAAGCTGCGCACAGACGCCGCCCTCGATCGCCAGCGCCCAGAGGTACCACATCTCGGCCAGCAACGGGAACGTGGCGTTGTCGTGATAAGGCAAATCGACCAGCCGGTGTTCGGCCAGGAATCGCTTGGGCAGTTCCAGGTGGTAGCACAGCGCGTCGCCGGCGGTCGGCGGGGCCAAGGCGCTCAGCAGCGAACCCAGGCACGCCACGCCGGCAAGAAGAAGAATGCCGCCGGAAAGCCATCGAGCCGGCAAAGCCCAAGGGGTCACAGGCGTGTCGGGCTCTTCAGGCGAACCATCCAGCTTCAGCAGGGCCTCGTCACCGGCCGCCAGGAAGCCGCGGAGGACTTCCCCCAGGCCCCAGAAACAGGCGGCCATGGTCATCGCCCCGATCACCGAGACGTAGAGCGAGCCGAGCAGGCCGAGCCCTACCAGCAACATGCCCGCGGCGATCGACCCGACTGCAATGCTCCACACGGCAGCCGACAGCCGGTCCTCCGCGCCCACGCCGAGTCCTCGCACGATCGGCCGCCCCAGCCCGAATGACGCCATGGCCAGGCAGCAGAAGGCGAGCAGGGAGAGGAGGGAGGGGAGCATGGGGAGGTGGGAGGTGGGTAGTGGGTTGTGGTTGATTCGTGGTGTTTAGAAGAGGCGGAGCATGTGGGCGAGGTAGGTGGCTGAGACGGCTGCGACCCAGAGGGTGAATAGCCAGGCTTGCCATCGGGGTATGGGTGGGGCCTTGTCGGCGGCGTGCGATGATTTCGGCAATAGGGTCGAAACCAGTAAGCGATGGGCGCGACGCAACGTCGGCGTCCGGCGAACTCGCTGCGTTTCACGAATGGGGGCAATCATGTCCGGATTCCTTTCCGACGCGGACTACTTCGAACAGACAACATGCTCACTTCCTCGATCCGTCCCAACGCCCGCCGACTGCGTTCGGCGGGGTCGCCTCCCGAGAACCTCGAGAACCCAACGCGGCCGACGGCCGGAACCAAACGGCGGGCAAGCCCGCCCGCTAAACGGTGTTTTCACGACTTGTTGCGTCAAACATGCGCGCACGCGCGCAGGAATTGCTACGCAAAACTCTCTCCACCTCGGCCGCCACCCGCTCGGGATCGAGACGGCTCATGCACGGATGGCCGGACACCGGGCACCGCTCGCGATGACAGGGCGAGCAGTCGACCTCGTGGCGGACGACCACGACTTGCCGGCCGCAGGGCTGCCACTGACGCGGATCGTTGGTGCCGCTGAACAGGACGACCACCGGCGTATCCACCGCGGCGGCCAGGTGGGCCGGGCCGGAGTCCGCGCCGACCAGCACGTCGGCCCGCTCCAACAGCCCGGCCAGCTCGGCGATCGAGAGCCGGCCGGTTTGATCGACCACGCCGGGCCACCGCCGGCCGCCGAGGATCCGCCGGGCGATGCTTCGATCCTTTTTGCCGCCGACCAACACGACCCGGGCATCGCGGCCGACGAGAATCCGTCCCAGGAGTTCCCGCCAATGCGATGCCGGCCACTGCTTGGCTTCGGTCCCGGCGCCCACGTGCAACACGACGAGCGGCACCCCGGCACGGCTTCTTGCGGCTGTTTCTGGGAGCCGACGCGGAAACCTCGGCTGCCAGGCGTCAAACTCTTCCGGCCGCCGAATGCCCAACTGCTCCAGCAGGGCCCAGCGCGAGAGGACCTCGGGCCGGCCCCGCACGAAATCCGCTCGGTCGGTCAGCAGGAATCCGCCACCGCCGCAGTCCCAGCCGACGCGACGCCGCGCCCCGCAAAGCCACAGGATCAGTGCCAGCGGAAATTCGCCCCGGACGTCGATCCCCAGATCCACCTTGCGCCGCAGTCGCAGCCGCAGCCCCCACCAGAACGTCGCCGGGATCCAGGCGATCCGCCTCAGACCTCCTCGCGCGAACCGGTTGACTTGCGAGACGTACACCCGATCCACTTCCGGGCACGCCTCGAACACTTCCCGGTTCCACGCCCCGGCCAACACCTCGATCGAGGCCTCGGGATAACGGCTGCGCAAGGCCGGCAGGATCGACGTGGTGATGATCGAATCGCCCAGGTGGTCGAGCTGCACCAGGAGAATGGTTCTTGGATCTCGTCGCGTGGCCCGTTCTCGCCCGCCCAGCAAGCGCCTGACCGCCGCTGCCAACGCGAAGACGGCCGATCCGACGAAGTCGATGACCGCAAAGGCCACCCGCCAACGCAGGCGGACGTAGCGGTATCGCCCCAGCGGCTGCTTTCGCAGCCGTGGCATACGACAACGCGGCGGGCAAGCCCGCCCGCTAAACGGTCGCGTTTCGGTTTCGGATGACCTTTTCATAGGCCTCTCGCGTGACTTGGGCGGCGGCCTGCCAGGAGTAGTTCTCGCGGACGATTCGGGCGAGTTGCTCGCTACGTCCCCGGGCAAGCGCGGCCAGAACGGCGCGGCGGATGCCCGATGGGTCGTTCGGTTTGACGTACGCGGCCAGCGGTCCGAAGTACTCACCCGCCGAGCCGCCCTCGGGCAGGACCAGCGGCGTGCCGGACATGCCGGCCTCCAGCGCGACCAGCCCCGGCGTCTCGAACCAACTGGCCAACGCCAGACAGCCACAGGCGGCGTACGCGCTGGCCATCAGGGGATCGTCGTGATCGATGCGAGGCACGAAGCGCACGTGATGGTCGGCCACTTCGCGGCATTTGGCCAGATACCACCCGTAGCCCGGCACCGCGTCGCCGAGGATGACGATCGGCACGCCGGCGCCGCGCATGGCCTTTAGGAAACCGAGCTGGTTCTTGCGGGGCTCGATCCGTCCGGGATAGAGCACGAAATCGCGCGTGCCGACGCGTCGGGCGAAGGGCTCGGCGTCGGCCCGGGCGAACCGACAGTCGGCCCCGTTCTGCACGATCTGGATCCGCTCCAGCGGAACGCCGAAGTAGCGCACGAGCTGTTGCGCCTCGGCATTGGAGTTCGGCAGCAGAAGATCGGCCGCGTGATAAAGCCGCCGCCGCCACGAGGGCAATTGCGGACAGGCCGCCCGGATGAGGAATTTCGTGCAGGCCGCCAACCGCCTGAGTATCGGTCCCGGCTCGCGCAGACAGTTGGCCAAATCGAACCAGGTGATCGTCGAGAGCACCACCGGCACGTTCCTTCGCCGGGCGGCCTCGACCACCGGCAAGTGCTCCGGCAGGCTGCCGAAAAGGTGCAGGCAGTCGGCGCCGGCGAGCGTTTCTTCCCACGGGCGCCACAACCGCGCCTCGACCGACGACGACGGCAACATCCGGGCCAGCGCCAACATCTGGATCTCGCCGCCGCCGGGCGCTTCCATCGCGGTGAGCTTGCCGGCCAGCAATACGGCGATCGAACGGGAAGACGGACGCCGCGGGCAGGGCAACGCGCCGCGTTCGGTTCGTTCGGTATGCTTCGAGTGGATCTCGGTCATGGGCTGCCAATCCGCAAGCGGCTAAGGGCGCAATCGTCGCAGGGCACGCTTGGCCCAGTTGCGCCAAGAGCCCTTTCCAATCTCCTCGATGGGGGTTTCTCGTTCCCAATCGATCCATCGCCGAATCCGGCCGCGGAGTCCTTCCGCCGGATCGATACGCACCGGCTGAACGTCGGGCCGAACGCCCCGGTTCTCGTAGGCCAACGCCGACGGCGAAAACCGTACCACCGGGCCGACCAGCGGCATGCGGGCAACGTGCCGGCCGTGCCAGTATTCGATCGCCACGCGGTACTCGTTCGGCTTCTCGGCCACCGTGACCGCGAACTGCTCGCCTTGCCGACAGACGCTCAACCGCACGCTCGCCCGAGTCCGCCACCATCGGGCAAACTCGCTGAGCGTGGTCTTCCAGGCCGCGCCGAACTCGTTGGCCGTGTCGAAGAACGCCCGCAGCACCTGCGGATAGCGTCCCAGCCGGCCGGTCGGATGCCCGTAGAAAAAGACCGGCTCGCCCGCGCGATACTTGCTCCGCGCGGTCTGCCGAAAGTGGTCGATCGCCGCCCGGACGGCCTGTTGGATCGCCGCATGTTGTGATCCTTCGGCGGGCACGGTTTCCAGGAAGATGCCCAAGCTGACCGGATGGATGGGGATTTGCAGGACGTTGCTGCCGTGGGGGAAAAACGGCAGGTCGTCGTAGGCCAGGCCGAACTCGGAACTGTGACCGACTCCCAATGCCTCCAGCGCCGCCAGCAACGCGCGATTGAATCGGCCCCCCGGCGCGGCGAACCCGGACGGCTCGAATCCCAACGCTTCGAGCGTCTTGATCCCGCGGCGGACGTTGTCGAGATTCTCGGTCTCGGTCGCGTAGGTGTGATGCCGAAAGCCGTGCGAGCCGACGTCGAGTCCGCGGAGCCGGCCCAGCGCCGCGTCGTGTCCCAGATAAGCGGCCGCGTTGACGAAATGGCTCGTGGCCGATTCCTCTCCCGCGACGGCGTCCAAGGTGGCGTCGAAATCCTCTGCGTCGTATTGATCGTAATCGATGCGGAAATTCACGGCGCTTCGATAGGGAAAGGGAAAAGCCCCCACGCAGAGCCAGATCCCGCCGACTTCCTCGAGCCGCTCGCGGAGCCGCCCGAGGATCTGCCGCCGCAATTCCCGGCGGTCGACCGTGGCGATCTCCTCGGAAACCCTCAGCCCGGCAATTTGCCACTGGTGGCGCGCCGATCGCTCGTCCATCAGGGCTTCCATGGGGTCGGGCCGTGAACCGTCGCGGAGTGCATCGACGTCGATCGCCACCTGACCGCGACTGAGCGAGCGACAGGGGCCCCTGCGGGAATCGAACAGCACGAACCGGCCTTCCGAGTCGGCCGTTGTGCGCTTGCGAAACGGCACACCCTCCTGCGCCAGCGCCCGAACAAGCCCCGGCGGGACGTCATCGAGGATCAGCGGCAGTAGGGGGTGTTGAGTGTCCATAATGATATTGACATACGTCAGTTTGTGCGGCGGTCGACGAAAGTGTTGTGCTGATTGCAAATCACGAGTGTTCCGCCGATTCGAATTGCGAACGCTCCATCACTTGCCTGCAACGCCCGGGGATTGCACTCCCCGGGGTCTCCGGCCGATTCGCCTCTCGACCCCAGGGGGTGCAACCCCTGGGCGTTTCCTCGGTCCCGATCCTTTTCAGACATGCGGATTGCCGCTCACGTTCGCTCGCAATCGCGCCTGCGAACGCCTCGCTCCAAACGCGCCGATGCTCTCCCGCCAAAACCCACTCCGACAGGCCGCTCAGCAGACAAAACGCCCAGCCGGCCGGGCCGTCGAAAAAACCCTGTTTCCAGACCAGCCGCCGGAAGATTTCCCGCGGCGGGGCCAGCCAGCGGTCGCGCCAACGCGGCGGCCTGCCCATCGCCGCTCGGGCGTTCGCTTCCAAAACCGTGTAGCGGTGCATCTTCGCCAGGAAGCTCTCCAGGTCGGGCAACGTCCGATGCAGAAGCCGGTTCTCCAGCCGGCCGATCCGCCCGCGGACCTGCAGAACCTCGTGGACGTCGCCGACCCAGCGAGCGGCCTCTCGGCGGAACAGCCGCACCGGGCAGTCGTCCTGCGTACCGCTGCGTCGCAACGGCCGGCCGAAGATCGTGCTGCGGATGGGCACGCGATAGGCATTCACGCGATCGGACGCGATGCGGCGGCGGATCTCGGCCGCCAGGCGGGGCGTGGGCCCTTCGTCCGCGTCGATCGAGAACACCCAGTCGCCGCGCGCCCGTCGCAACGCGAAGTTCCGTTGCTCGGCGAACGTGTCCAGCCGCCTCGATTCCACCCGACAACCGTAAGACCGTGCGACCCGAACCGTATCGTCCCGCGAGCCGCCGTCGATCACCACGATCTCGTCGACCCAATCGAGCCGGGGCAGCAACTCGGCCAGGTTGCGCTCTTCGTCGAGTGCAATGATCGCCGCGGTGATCGAGGGACGGCCGTTCATCGGGTCCCTCCCAAACGCCGGGCAACCAGCACGTAGCGGACGAGCCAACGCACGTTGTAGTAGATCGCCACCAACGCCAACTCGGCCGCCAGGTAGCCGGTCGCCAGCGCCAACACCAGTAAATGCGCCCGTACGTCGGCATTGCCCGGCAGGTGATATAGGCGGCGCAGCCAACCCGCCGCTTTGCCGCTGAGAAAGAGGGGACGGGGGTGCGGTTCGCAAAGTACGGGTTCCTCTTCTCCATTTGCGTGTTCTTCCGTCGTCAGGCCGTGCACGAACAGGTACTTCCCGCCCAAGAACGCAACGAGCAGCCACCAAGGCCAAGAGGCTGCGGTTTGCACGGCCAATACGGAACCGACGGCCACGTGCAATCCGACGTCGGCCAGCTCGTCGACGTTCCCGTCGAGCCAGGCCCCCCAGGCCGAGACCGTGTTCTGCCGCCGGGCGAGTTGTCCGTCGGCCCGATCGAAGAACCACCAGCCCAGCACGAACACGGCGGCCAGCGGCATCATCTCGGGCCGTCCTATCAACACCACCGCCGCGGCCGCGGCCGACAACAGCCCACATGCGGTAAGATGCACCGGACGGATCCGCGTGGCGGTCAACCACGCGGCCAACCGGCCGGCCGCCGGTCGCAAATACCAGCGCGAAACGGGGTAATTGGCGGCGTCCGTGCTCAATGCGTCATCCTTGAAGTCGGCCCGATTCAGGCCGAACTGATTGCCTGGGGATCAAAACGGTGAAAGAACTCGCGTTCCTTGCTGATGGACCGCTTGGGGAGAAAACGATCGGCCGACTGGCGACGTATCCGCCCAAGCGCCCCGAACAACGCGCGGGTGAACAACCATCGCCGCTGTGGCTCTGCCCAGGGCGCCCGGCAAACGTCCTGTGCCAATCGCATGGGCAGGCCGATAAGCTGCCGCGCCCAATGCCAGGGATGCCGCAGGTTCTTCCATTGAAACAACAGCGTATTGCGCAACGCCAACCGATCGCAGCCCGCCGCGCCGAACACCTTGCCGAAGGTCGCCATTCCGCGATGGTAGACGACCGCCTCGGGCACGTATCGGGCGTGGTAGCCGGCCTGATATCCGCGGAAGGCGAAGTCCAGGTCTTCCAGCCTGCCCGGCAGATAGAGCGGATCGAAGCCGCCCAACTCGACGAACTTCCGGCAATCGACCGCCAGCGCCGCCCCGGCCGATGCGGTCAGGCCGGGCCGATGGATTGCTTCCTCGTGGCCCGGGTAAAGGGCCGTCGCCTGAACCAGCCCGAACCGCCATCGGACCGCCGTGCGGAAGCCTTCGTAGGTGGTTCCGTCGGTTCGCCAGCAGAGCGGGGCCGACATGAAATAGCTCGATTCTTCCACCAGCGGGGCCACCCACGGATCGATACACTCCGCCCGGAGCGAGATGTCGTTGTTCAACAGCACGGCCACCGGCCCCTCCAACTCGGCCACCACGTCGTTGAACGAGCAAAGCCCGCGGTTCGGCCGCCGCACGACGCGGACTTCGGGAAAACGCTCCGCCAGGAGTTGGAGCGAATCGTCGGTCGACGCGTTGTCGATCACGGCCACGTCGCACGTATGCTGCGAGGTTTCGGCCGCGCGCAGCATCGACGGCAGACACTCGGCCAACAGCCGACGCCCGTTGAAATTCAGGACTAGCAGGTGTACACGCATGGGCGGCACAAGATACGGGCATTCCGCCTCGGGGGTCAAGATGATTCTGGAAGTGCATGCATACTACTTACGGGTGGCAATATGGTGGATGATACCGTGTCGTGAGATTCCAGCAGATCTCGTTTAGCGGGCGGGCTTGCCCGCCGTTTCTTGGCACCGGTGTCAACCGTCGGCTGCACGGCGGGCAAGCCCGCCCGCTAAACGTTGTATAGCCACCCGCTTCTCCTAAACCGCGTATTTTCGCCGCAAAGAAACACCTCTTCGTTTCGGCTCATAAAGTCTGCCGATTGGGCCGATCATGGGGATGATTGCGCCGTCGTGTGCGCCCAGGCTGCCAACGGCCAGGCATTTTCAGCTTCCGAGCGAAGGACCCTCCCGTGAATAAGCTCAACAAGATTCCCCAGTTCCTATCCAAATCGCCCATTTTATGGGGAGCCCTGGCGGCGGCCGGCTTTTACAGTCTGGTTCACGCGGACCTGTTGGCCGGCGAGTTCGTCCAGCGGTATTTCGCCAGCCATCCGGTCGAATATGCGGCCACGATCATGTTCTTCATCGCCTTGGCCGCGCTGGTCTTGAAGGTCGCCGATATGGTCGGCCAGTACCCTCGGCTGTCCGAATCGCTGCTGGGGTCGCTTCCCAAGGCGCGGCAAGGCCCGGTCGACTGCGATGCCCTGATCCGGCGGCTCGATCGGTTGCCCCGGAAGCAGCAGAACGACCACCTGGTCCGCCGCCTTCGCGAGGCGACCGAGCATGTGCGGCGACGCGGCTCGGCCGACACGCTCGACGACCACCTGAAATACCTGGCCGACCTCGACGCCGAGCGGCAGCACGGCAGCTTCGCCCTGGTCCGGGTGATCATCTGGGCGATCCCGATCCTGGGCTTTCTCGGCACGGTGATCGGCATCACGCTGGCCATCGCCAACCTGGCGCCCGAGGCGCTGGAGACCTCGTTGCCCGAGGTGACCGCCGGGCTGGGCGTGGCGTTCGACACCACGGCGTTGGCCCTGGGGTTGTCGATCATCTTGATGTTTGCCCAGTTTCTCACCGACCGGGCTGAAACGGGCATGCTGGGGCAGGTCGATCGCAGGGCAGCGGACGAACTGGAGGGTCGCTTCGAGCAGATCCCCGCCGGGCCCGAAGGACAACTGGTAGCGATCCGGCGGATGGCCGAGACCGTGCTGCAGACGACCGAACAACTCGTCCATCGTCAGGCCGATCTGTGGCAGGCCACCATGGAGGCGGCCGGCACGCGATGGACGCAGTTGATCGAGACCAGCGGCGAGAAGCTGCAGGCCGCGATGGCCGGGGCGCTGGTCCAGGGACTCAAAGCCCACGCGAAGGAACTGGCCGCCGCCACGCAATCGATCGCCGCTGAAAACCATCGCCATGGGGACCAGGTGCGGCAGGCCCAGTCCGAGCAGATGAAGTCCTTGGCCTCGCTCCAGGCGGCGCTGGTCCGGCAGGGCGAAGTGCTCGGCCGGGCCGTCCAGGCCACCGGGGAAGTCGTCCGGCTCGAAGACGGGCTCAACCGCAACCTGGCGGCGCTGTCGGGGGCGAGGAACTTCGAGCAGACCGTGATGAGCCTGGCGGCGGTGATCCACTTGCTCAACGCCCGATTGACCGAAGTGCCCGGCGACCGCCCGCGCGTGCAACTCCAAACCGGCAGTCCGGACACCCAGGCGGCATGAGACAGGCGGCATGAGATCGAGGACCGCGACCCAACACCGAAACCGTCGGCAGAACGCGGCCAGCGTGTCGCTGTTTCCGTTTCTGGCGGTGCTGATCTGTACCATGGGAGCGCTGATCGTGTTGCTGGTCGTGCTTGCCCGGCAGGCGAAGCTCCAGGCGACCGAAACGGCGGCTGCCGAAGCCGAACAACGTGAAGAGGAGGCGGCCCGGCGTCAAAAGCAACTGAACGAGTCGCACGAAGACGTCTTGTGGCGGATCGAACAGTGGAAGGCTTCGCGCCAACAGACGGAAGTGCAACTGAAAGAAGCGCGGCTGCGGTTGGGCCACATCGAAGAACACGCCCTGCGGCTTCGCGACCAACTCGCCCAACTCCAAGCGACCCTCAGGGACTTGGATCTCAGCGGCAGCGAAGGCATCCGCCACCAACAGGATCTGGAAGCGGAACTCGCCCGAGTGCAGGCCGAGATCGCCGAGGCCGACCGGCGCCTGGCCGATGCCCGGCGGGCCGCCGCCGAGCGGCGCCAGTCCTACGCCGTGGTCCCCTACCGCGGCCCGAACCAGACCCACCGGCAGCCGATCTACATCGAATGCCGCCCGGACTCGGTCATCATCCAACCGGAAGGCATCGTGCTTGGCGAGGAGGACTTCAGCGGACCGATGGGGCCCGGCAATCCGTTGGCCGTCGCGCTGCGTTCGATCCGCGAGTACCTGCTCGCCCGCAGTGCCTTCGACCCGAAGAAGGGGCTCTACGATCCGGAGAAGTCCGAGGAGCCGTATCCGTTGATCTTGATTCGCCCCGGCGGGATCGTGGCGTACTACGCGGTGCGGGAGGCCATGAAAGACTGGGCGTCGGACTTCGGCTACGAGTTGGTCGGGGAAGACTGGAATCTGGAATTTCAGCCCCCCGACGCGCAACTGGCCCAGGCCGTGCATCGCGCGGTCGAACCGGCCCGAGTGCGGCAGCGTCAATTGGCGGCCGCCGAGCGCCGCCAGCACGGCAGCTCGGGAGCGACCACCTATCGGGTCACGCAGAGCCGAGGCGGGATCGTGCGGGCCGACGGCTTGCCCGAGGGCTTTGGCGCCGGAACCGACTTCCGCTCGGAAGAGCCGGCCGGACCCATCGCCGCGCAAAGAACACCGGGCGAGTCCGGCAGTTCGCAGGAAACGCCGCGACCGGCTGACCACTTCCCCGGCCGGCCGCCGGAGGGAACCGAGCACAGCCCGGGCGATACGCCCTTGCGCCCGGGTGAGTGGCGTCCCGACCAACGCGAACAAACCACGGCCGAACACTCGGCATCGGAACAGCCGCCGCGGCCGGACACGCCAAGCCGTCGCGCCGATAGCCTGGCCAAGACCCGCGGAGCCGACTGGGCCCTGCAGGAACGAGTTCTCGGGGCGGTTCCCGTTTCCCGGCCCATCCGCATCGACTGCCACGGCGACCGGCTGGTGATCGTCTCCGACCGGGGGCAGCAACAGTCCCGGTCCGTTTCGCTGGGACCCATCGCGGCCGATTCGATGGACGCGCTGGTCTCGGGCGTTTGGGACGAGATCGACTCGTGGGGAATCGCCGGCAACGGGATGTATTGGCGGCCGGTGCTCAACGTCCACGTCGCCCCCGACGGTTGGCTGCGCTACGAAGAATTGAAGGCCCTGCTCGACGGCAGCGGGATTCACGTGCAATTGAAGGGGTTCTATGGCCCGGCCGGCTCGACAAACCGTTGACGCCCCCGGCCACGATTCCTTTCTGGACATCGTGGCCAACATCGTGGGCATCCTGATCATCCTGGTGATGGTGGTCGGCGTCCGCGTGAAGAACGCGCCGATCGTGGCGGCCATCGTGGGCGAAAGCCGCGAAGACGACTCCGAGTTTGAGAAGGACGCGACTACCGAACGGTCGCTTTACGGCGACGTGCTGAAGGTCGAGAACGAAGTCCGGGCGGTCGAGGTCGAGACGTTGGTCCAGAAGCAGCAGCGCGACGCACTGGCCGTTACGATGGCGGCGGTGGAACAGGAGATCCAGTCGCGCCGCCAACGGATGGACACCGAAGCACAACGGGATTTCGATCTGCGACGCAATCTGTCGGTAGCACAGGTTCGATTGGAGCAGCTCGACAGGCAGCGCGTCGAGGTGGAGACCACGCCGGCCGAACCGACCGTGGTGGAAAGCTATCCCACGCCGCTGAGCACGACCGTCGACGAGCGAGAGGCCCATTTCCAGCTTCGCGGCGGCCGCGTGGCGTTCATCCCCTGGGAGGGTTTGATGAATCGGGTGGTCGACGACATTCGGCTGAAGGGCCCGACTCTGTTCAACTCGCCGGAGATCAGCGGCACGCTCGGACCCGAGGGCGGGTTCCGCATCCGCTACAAGCGCTCGCGGAACGATATCTTCGTCGAGCTGATACCCGTCGCTCGGGACTTGGGCGAGACGATCGACGAGGCACTGAGCGACGGGTCCGAATTCCGCCGGGCGCTGGCGCGGTTCCATCCGGAGCGATCGGCGGTGACCTTCTGGACCTATCCTGACGGCTTTGCCGAGTTCCGCCGGTTGAAGGAGGAGACGTTCCTGCAAGGCTTCCGCACGGCCGCCCGACCGCTGCCGCACGGCCTGCACATCAGCGGATCCTCCCGGGGCAGCAAGTCGTCGGCGCAGTGAGTTCGCACAGCTATTCGGCCGCATCTGGCGGGCGGTTTTGGTCGGCGAAGGCTTGGAGGATGCCGGCGGCCATTGCGGCGGCCTGGTCGCCGGCCAGCTTGCGGAAAAGGTCCGCCACGGTCTGCTCCGATCGGGCGAGCGCTTCGAGGAACTTCGCCTCGCCCATCTCCTGGCGATAACGGGCCAGATTCGCCCCGGCGGTCTTGGCCTGGGGATAGCCCATCGCCTGGAATCGCGCGAAGGCGAATGCCTCCAAGCCGACGGCGGTGGCCGCGTCGCCCGTGTCGGCGTATACGGGACGAAGCAGCCATGCCACCTGAACGGTCCGCAGTGGATCACCGGCCAGCAGCGCCAGCCGCAACCCCTGCTCAAGGCAATCCCGGGCCTTTTCCGTCTCGCCCAGTTTTCGCCACTCGTCGCCCATGTTGCCCAGCGCGGCGCACTCGCCCCGCCGGTCGCCGATCTCGAGGGCAATACCCAAATGCTGCTCGTAGTATTCGATGGCTTTGCGGGCATCGCCCAAAGCCACATAGGCATTGCCCAGGTTGCCCAGCGCGGCGCCCTCCCCGCGCCGTTCGCCGATCTCGCGGTCGATCGTAAGGGCCTGCTCGTAGTATCCAATGGCTTTGCGGGCATCGCCCAAACGCGCATAGCAGTTGCCTAGGTTGCCCAGCGCATTGCCCTCCCCGCGCCGGTCGCCGATCTCGCGGGCAATGGCCAAGTACTGCTCGTAGCATTCCATGGCTTTGCGGACATCGCCCAAAGCCGCATAGGCCGAGCCCAGGTTGCCCAGCGCGGCACCCTCCCCGCGCCGGTCGCCGATCTGGCGGACAACGACCAACTGCTGCTCGTAGTATTCGATGGCTTTGCGGGCATCCCCCAAATCCGCATAGGCCAGGCCCAGGTTGCCCAGATCGGCGCCCTCCCCGCGCCGGTCGCCGATCTCGCGGTGCAGTTGGAGGCACTGTTCGTAGAATGCGATGGCTTTGCGGGCATCGCCCAAATCCGCATAGGCCGAGCCCAGGTTGCCCAGCGCGTTGCCCTCCCCGCGCCGGTCGCCGATCTCGCGCACGATCACCAGGGCCTGCTCGCAGTACTCGATGGCTTTGCGGGCATCGCCCAAGTCCGCACAGGCCCAGCCGAGGTTGCCCAGCGCGGCGCCCTCCTGGCGCCGGTCGCCGATCTCGCGGGCGATGAGGAGGGCTTCTTCAAGAATGGCGATGGCCGAACGCGCTTCGCCCATGGCCAGGTGGGCAAGCCCCAACTCGCTCAACAAGGCCGCGCGGCGCTGGCGCCCGCGACGTGTTGCGCCCGAAGAACTCGCATCCAGTTCCGCCACCAGGTCGCGCAGCGAGGCGATGCGTTCCAGTTTGGCTCGTCTCGACAGGCTGTCGCTTTCGACCAGCGGCATGCCGACCAACCGCTCCTCGAACTCCAGCCGCGACACGTCGGCGCCCGTGAACCGAAAGGTGCCGTTGCGCCAGTGCCAAAGGTCCGGTGCGTGCAGGGCGAACAGGCTGGTGGCCGTCGGGTTGAGCCAGAAGGCCACCGCCACCGGGCACTGACGGGCGAACGCGTCGCGCTGCGCGTTGGCGTTCTCGAGCATCGCCAGCCCCTGACCGGACTGGCGACCCAGCCGAGAATAGTCCAAGGTGGCCTCGATCCCGACCACCATCACGGCCGGACGTTTGCCCTCCGGAACCGTGACCGCGTCCAGATGGGCTCGGAGCCGCTCGAGCAACTGCCTTTCCTGCGGCGTTTCGGTGAAGTCCAACCGGGTCAGCCAGACGTCGGTTCCCTCCAGCCGTTCGGCCAATCGTTCGAGCTGCCGCTCGCGGAGTTCCCGGTCGTCGCAGGTCACCAAGGCAAGCTGAAACCCCGCGGCGTCCTCCAGGAAGGCCGCCAGGCGGCGCAACTGCCGGTCGTTGTCGTCCGCTTCCCCGGACCCGACATCCGCGGCCCACGGCCCGGCGACTGCGTGCGTGCCCGTCCGTTGCTCGGGACCGAACTCAGGATTCGCCATTCGCCAACGCCTCGCGAAAAGTCTCGATCTCTTGGATCGCCGGATGAACGTCGTACCAGTTCTCGCCGCCGTCGTATTCGAGCACCGCGCCGTTGAACAAGAGACCGGCGAAGACTTCGCGGTATACGGCCAACTGCTGGGTGTTCAACTGGCCGACGTCGGCGAACCAGTCCCGTTTGGTCTGGTGAATCTTTGCCAGCAGAGGATAGTAGATCTGCCCGGGCACCAGCAGCCGCTCGTAATCGAGCCGCATGTCGGCGACGGCCTCGTTGGCGGCGGCCGTATCGATCTTCGGCTTGCCGTCGGCCCGTGCCGAGTTGGCCGCGTAGGCGACCAGCCGCATCAGGTCCCGCACGCTTCCGCCCGACATCTTGGCCAGATGGCGGACCACCTTGGTCGAGGTGAACAGCTCGCCGATTTCGACCCGGCCTGCGATCATTTCCGCCAATGCACCCAATCCGGCTCGCTCCGGGCGATTCTGCTTGTTGTGCACTCGGACCATCGGCAGGTTGTAGGTGAACGGGAACACGTTGCGAATGTTGCGAGGCGAAAGGGCGATAGCAACGGGCACGGTGTAGATCACGTGGGCCCGCAACTGGCTCAGCAGGTCTCCATTCTGGAAGAAGAGCGGCTCGCTGACGTCGGACTTCAACCGGTCGAGGTTGTCGACGACGATCAAGAGCTGCGGAGGACGGTTGCCCGAGGCCAGCCTCTCGTGTGCGTCGTCCAGGAGCATGTTCACCTTGTTGACCAGATCCGTCGAGTATCGCTGCAACGTGTTGCGGATTTGCGTTCGCTTCTCGTGGCTTCCGCGGATCATCGATTGGAGCTTGGCGAACAGCCCGAGTCTCAGGCCGAACCAGTTGAACTTGGCGCCGGCCTCGGCCTCGGTGGTCAAGCCGATCTCCTTGCGTACCGTTTCGTCGTGCTCGGTCACTACCTCGGCGAACCATCGGACCACGTCGGCGACCAGGGTCTCGTGTAACGGGAGCTTGAGCCGTTCTTCGAAGTGCTGCACGAGTTGATCGACGAGCCACAGGAAAAGGTACGTATAATCATAGTCGCCCAACAACTGTTCGTCGGCGTAGAGGTGCAACGCAGTGAACGACGGCTCGAGTTCGTGTTCCAGCCGCAAGAGTTCGGTCGATTTGCCGCACCCGCGGTGGCCGGTCAGCGCGAGCTTGACGAAACCCAGCGCGTCGACCGCGGCGGCGGCGTCTTCCAGGCGGACCCGCAAATGCTTCAGGGCGGGACTGCGGCGACCTTTGCAGATGTCGACGTACCGCCAGTCGCCCGGTTGGAGCGGCCGCAAATCCATGACGGCAGCTACGTCCTGGAGGGTGCGCGAGGGCCTGGGTTCCAACGGCATGGCATTCTCTCCGGATCGGTTCGGACTGCGACAATCAAGTCTACCGCGCAGCCTGGGTCCTGCAATCGAGGATAGCAGACTGCGTGGTCCGCGCGGCTCTTGCCGGCTGTTGAGACTGACAGCAAGCCCATTCTTCGAGCAGTCTACCCCGCCGTCGCGTGGAAGTAAACGGGGGGGTGCCCCCCCGGGGGCCGGAGGCGCGATGGTTGCGATGGGACGGCAGTTTGGGATAATGGCGGGCGGAATGCAAAGCCGGTCACGAGCAGTCCGGCATCCCCCGCGTGAAGTAGAATCCAATATGAAAGAGTTCCTTCCCAATCACAGGAGAAACGACATGAGAAGATGTAATCGAATCGCGTTCGGGCTGTTTCTGATTCTGGCGGTGTCGCTCGCCGTAGCGAGGCCTCTTCCGGCACAAGTGAACGCCGAAGAGGGCTGGACCGCGCTGCTCAGCGGCAAGGACTTCGACGGATGGAAGTTCCACCTCGGAAGCGAAGGTGCGGACAACAACGGGACCTTCACGATCAAGGATGGCGTCCTGATCTGCAGCGGCAGCCCCTCGGGCTACATGTACACGGAGAAGTCCTACCGCAACTACACGCTGCAGTTCGAGTTCGCCTTCAAGAGACCCGACGCCTTGGCGGACGACTCGGCCTTTCGCGGCAATAGCGGCTGCCTGATCCACGTCGGTGAGGCGAACGCACTGGGCGTCTGGCCGCGCTGCATCGAGGTGCAGGGAATGAACCGCCAGATGGGACTCATTCTCCCGATCCCCCGCAATCTCAAGTGTACGCGCACTTTCGAAGACGGAACCTCGGCCGAAGCCCGGAAACCCGTCGGCCAGTTCAACCAGATGGAAATCGAAGTCCAAGGCGGCGACATGGTCATCAAGATCAACGGCGCAGTCGTCTCGACGGTCGGCGACTGCGAACTGACCGAAGGCCCGATCGGCTTCCAAAGCGAAGGCGCCGAGACCCACTGGAAGAACATCCGAATTCGCGAGAAGTAGAGCTTGTTGCGCTTTGGGGAGAACAGTCGGTGGGCAGTGCCCACCCTACGGGCTCGAGTTGAACCTTCAGCGCGCCGGCAGGGATGGAGAGGGGAAATGACGAATGAAATGACGAATGAAATGACGAATGCCTAATGACGAATGTCGGAGGTGCTTCGTCATTCGTCATTCGTCATTCGTCATTCGTCATTCGTCATTCGTCATTCGTCATTCGTCATTCGTCATTCGTCATTCGTCATTGGTCATTGGTCATTGGTCATTGGTCATTGGTCATTCGTCATTGGTCATTGGTCATTGGTCATTCGTCATTCGTCATTGGTCATTGGTCATTCGTCATTGGTCATTGGTCATTCGTCATTCGTCATTCGTCATTCGTCATTCGTCATTCCGGCTGTTCGATCTTCGACACGTAGAAGCTGCCGGTGTCGTCGTTACGGCGATAGGTCAACTTCATTTCGTACACCCGATACAGGCCCTTCCAGGTGAACAGTTCCGTGTTCGACGCCTCGTCGGCTTCTCGCTCGAGATCGCCTTGCAGGAGATCGTCCACCGCCGTCTTCTCCAAGGTCTCGTTCTTCTCATCCGCCGCGGCCATGGCGTCGTCGATCGCCTGGTAACTCTTCTCGTAAGCGGACTTCGCTCGAAGTTCCAGGACAAACACGACCACGGCCGCCACCAGCACGAGGATCAGCACGATTCGCGACGGCGGCAGCAGCGGCCTTTTCGGTGCGGACGCTTGCGGGCGGGATTCGCCTTCGGGGCTCATGAACGTCTCCTCCTGATCGGAAGCGGTGAGTGGACGGGTCCTCAGACCGTGGGGACTCGGTAAACGGTCCCCACGCCGCCGACATCCTATCCCGGCCGGAGCGATCCGGCAACCCCGTCACGGCTGAAAACGGGCCTACGAGCCCTTCAGCCGTTGCAGCACACCGTCGTGTACTTTGCGCATGTCCCCTTGTCCGGGCCATTGGAGCACGCCGAGGTGGCCGAACCGGAGCACGACGGTGTCTTCCACGCCTTCGAGTCGCCCGCGCCGGATCGAGACGGCCCCGTCGCCTTTGCCGTCGATCACTTCGTCGAGGTCGTCGAGCCACTCGTGGGCGTTGGGGCCGAGCAGCCGTACCCAGCGGTTCCGCTTGCCCGCCGCGGCGATCTTCTGCTTCAGCACGGCCAGATCCTTCTCGGCCAACGGGGCCTCGCTGCCGAGGAAGATCGTGTAGCGGACGCGGGGATTTCGCGGCCGCGCGTTGAGCGTTCGCAACAGCAGCGAGCCGGGCCGCAGATCGACGGCGGCCTCCGACAGCCCGTCCTCGATCAACGCGTAGAACCGGCTCACCTCGTTGCGTTGACCCTCGGCGGCGAGGTATTCCCAGAGGTCCAACGCGAAGGCGAACCGCGCCAACGCCGAGCCTTGATTCGGCGGCGCGACCATGATCAACCGCCGCACGTTGCCGGGGTCCGACCGGGGATCTTCGATCACCGCCCGGGCGATCAATCCACCCATCGAATGCGTCAGCAGCGACACGCCGCGGCCGGGATGTTCCCGGGCGAACCGGCCCAGCTCGTCGGCCAGCAGCTTCGCCGAGTCGGCAACCGCCCGGTCGTTCGGGAAGCGAAACGTGCCACAGGGCAAACCTTCGCGCCGCGCGGCGGCCAACAGCCCCGCGACCTGCTCGGGACTGGAATTCAGCCCGTGGACGAGCACGACCAGGTCCTTCTCGACCGGGGCCTTTTCCCAATCGTCATCCAGGTCCAGGCCGTAGGGCCGGTCGCCGCCGGAAGGTCTCGGCAAGAAGGCGGTGCGCAGACTGACCTCGAATTTCCGTTGCGAGGCCAGCAGCGCCGCCCGATCCAGCGTGATCACCAGCCACGGTGGATCGCCGGGGGTTTCGGCCGCCGCCACGTCGAAACGCAGATGGGGCGACAGCGCCAGATTGAGCCCCGCGCGGAACAGCCGACCTCGGGTGCCGCCCAACTCGATCCGGCCTTGCGGCAAGACGCCCAGCAAGGCGGAATCGTCGAAACCCCGGGCGCGGGCCAGCCCCCGCAGCACGTCGGCCCAAGCGACCCGGCCGTCGGCGGCAGGGATGCTGATCGTCGTGATGAAGGCGTCGTCATCGTGCCGGACACGGATATCGGTCTGCGAGTTCTCCACGTCGATTTGCCCTGCGGCCAAGTCCTGCCGTATGGAGGCCGTGCAGAGGAGGACTACCGCTACCAGCAAGCCGGGGGTCGAAATTGCCGGTTTGGTCATAGGTTCTTGCCCCCACGGAACGGTCGTTTCCCAACCAGTGCAGTATAGCCGACGCCGATCCGGAAAACAGCCCACCGCGGGAGTTGACGTTCTCGCGATGGGCCGTTAGAGTGCGGATTGGTGAAGAAATGATGTGGTCTTGGGGCTGGAAGTCGCTTCTTTCGGTGGCAGGATTCCCGTCGGGGCCTTGCGGGGAAAACGGAGATCGGCACGAAACACAGGAAGGACCGCTCGCCAACACGTGTCGCAGGGACCTCCATGAAGACGCTCTTGATTTCCACCTGCCAGCGGACGCGTCAGTTGCTCGGCGAGGCGCTTGAAAGGCGCGGACACGAGTGGACCGTGCTGGCAGACGCTGAAGCGGCATGTGCGACGGTTCCGTCGGACGACGGCCTGCTGGTCATCTTGGATCTGGATCTGGGCGTCGACCGGTGCGCTGGAGCGTGCCGAGATCTGCGGAGTCTGTCCCGGAACGGTCCCTGCACGATCCTGGTCGCCGGAGATTGCTCGCGGGGGGACGATCTCGAAGCGCTGTTGGCGGCCGGGGCCGACGATTTCCTGACCGACTTGGAGGACGCCGGGCACCTGGCCCTGCGGCTGGCCGTGGCCGAAAAAAGCCGCAGAAAGGCCGCGCTGCGCGAAAGCGAGCAACGCTTCCACGACGTGCTCGAAAACATGCCCGTGATGCTCTACGCCTTCGACGAGGATCGAAACATCGCCGTCTGGAATCGCGAGTGCGAGTCGATCACGGGCTACAGCGAGGAGGAGATCGTCGGCGACCCGCAGGCCTTGAAGCGTTTGTACCCGGACCAGACCCGCCGCGACCACATCCTGGCGAGATGGCACCGCGACGGCCAGAACTACCGGGACTGGGAATGGAACGTGCGGTGCAAGAGCGGAGAGGTGAAGACGATCGCCTGGTCCAACGTCTCGAAGCACTTCCCGGTTCCCGGTTGGGCGTCGTGGGCGATCGGCGTCGACGTGACCGAACGGCGCGAGGCGGAACGGGCGGTGCGCCGGTCGGAAGCGAAGCTGCGCGGCCTGTTCGAGAACATGCCCGACTTCCTGATCCTGGTCGACCGCGACGCCACCATCCGGTTCGTCAACCGCGGTGTGTCGCAAACGCCGGCCGAAGCCCTGCTGGGGGCCAACGGCTTCAGCTTCATCGCGCCGGAGCATCAAGAGTCCTGCCGGGCCGCGTTCGAGCGGGTATTCAGCACCTCGAAGGCCCAAACCGTCGAGATGACGGACGTGTTCGGCGTCTGGTGGGCCTGCCGGCTGGTGCCCATGGTCGAAGACGGCAGAGTACCCAATGTGATGCTCATTTGCACCGACGTCACCGACCTGAAAACGACCTCGCTGGAATTGGAGAAAGAGCGCCGGCTGCTGCAAAAAATGCTCGATCTGCACGAGCGCGACCGCCGGCTGATCGCCTACGAGATCCACGACGGGTTCGCCCAACAGATCACCGGGGCCCGCTTCAACCTCGAGGCCTTCGACCGGTTGCAGGAGAAGAACCCCGAGGACGCCCGAAAGCTCTTCCACACGGGGCTCGAATTGCTCAGCGCCGGCATCATGGAAGCGAGGCGGCTGATTAGCGGGCTGCGGCCGCCGGTGCTCGACGAACTCGGCGTGGTGGCTGCGGTCGAGTATCTCGTTGCCGAGGCCCGGGAGCAGGGCGGACCGGAGATCGAGTTCACCAAACAAGTCGAGTTCAAGCGGCTCGCCCGGCCCCTGGAAAGCGCGGTTTTCCGGATCGTCCAGGAATCGCTGACCAACGCCTGCCGTCACAGCCGCAGCGACAGGGTCCACGTCAAGCTGCTTCAGCGAGGCGACCATTTGGCGATCAGTATACACGACTGGGGGGTGGGGTTTAGGGTGGAGGAGTTTAAGAAGGACCGTTTCGGGCTGCAAGGCATCCGCGAGAGGGCAAGACTGATGGGTGGTGAGGCCATCATCGAAGCGGTGACCAACGAGGGTACCCGCGTCTACGTGGAACTCCCTCTGGTCGAGATGGCAGACGAATCCGACGAAATTCCGGAATAACTGGACTTCGAAAATGCCCTGTCATAGGATTTGTCGCGGAACCCCGGTTTACTTCCCGACCGGAAAGAAGTATCTTCACTCAAAGCGCAATGTAAATGTTACCGTACCCTAATAGTAGGAGGTGAGTTATGAAGAGGTTTGGACTGTTGGCGATGCTGCTGAGCATCTGCCTGCTGGTGGGTTGCCCGAAGACGGAGAAGACCACGGCCGACAAGTCGCCCACCGGCCCGGAAACGAAGAGCCCCAAGACACCCGTGGAACCGGCGCTCAAGACGCCCGTGGAACCGGCGCTCAAGACGCCCGTGGAACCGGTCGCCAAAACACCGGCCGTGGTTCCGCCCGATCCGTTCATGGATCCAGTCTTGCCGCCGATCGACCCGGTTCCGTCGATTGATCCGGAACCGTCGATCGACCCGATCCCGTCGATCGATCCGGTGCCGTCGATTGACCCGATCCTACCGATCGATCCGAGTCTACCGATTGATCCGGTCCCACCGATCGGTCCGGAGCCGTCGATCGATCCGGAGCCGTCGATCGATCCAGAGCCGTCGATTGATCCGGAGCCCGCCCCGGGGCCGACCATCCCGCGGACGGATCCCTTCGAGGGTTAACCGCGACACGGATCACTCGCACGACGGCAGCCCGTCGTCCCCCTCGGGGACGACGGGAGGGTTTTGTCGTGCGCGGAAGCAGTTAAGCCGCCCTCGGCCGGTTGTCGGACCTTTCGACGACCGGCCGAGTTGCCGCGCGGACCGTGCCGAAGAGCTGCGCCGGCTCCCGGCGGAGAGTCTTCGGCTTGACGCAACGTCGTCCCGATGCCAAAGAGACACTCGCCATGTGCCGCAGTCCGCTTCCGATCGCGCTGGCCCTCACGTTCTTCTTCGCATGTGGCTTCAAGGCTGCCCCGGCTGAGGCCGATCCCGGAACCTCTCCCAGGAAGATCGTGTTCATCGCCGGGCCAAAGGACCACGGCAGCCCCGGCGCCCACGAGTACGAAAAGGACCTCCTGCTGCTGAAGAAAAACCTGGACGAATCTGCCGAAATCAAGGGGATCGTCACGAAGATCTACGTCGGCAGGGTGCCCGAGGATATGGCCGAACTGGGCGATGCCGCGACGATCGTGCTGCACAGCAGCGGCGACGGCAGGGCGGACGAAACGCACGCGCTGTTTCCGCAGAACAACGCGAACGCACCGGAGC
>DATLAN010000536.1:0-3522 GCA_035527455.1 Thermoguttaceae bacterium | reverse complement strand
GACCTGTTGGTCGCTCTTGAGAATCTCGTGGATGATCGGCACGAAGTCGCCGATCTTCGGTTTCTTCCGCGGCCGCTTCTGCTCATACTTCGGCGGTTCCGCGTGCGCGAGAATCCGCTGGAGCGTATCCCAGTGGATGTCGTACTCCCGACAAATCGACCGCTTGCTCGCCTCGTTGGCCAATACCTTGCGTCGAATCTCTACCCATTTCTCCATGTTTCGGAACACCCTTTCTACTCCTCGTTACGAAAGACGGAATCGCTGTTGAAAAACAACTATCCGTCACAATCCGCAACAAGGCGCTGCCAAGAGCGCTCCGCTTTCTGACCGACCACCGGTCTCCGCCCGCCGCTACGCTTTCTGTCCGCCCTTTACACGCAACACATTCAGTAATGCGTTTTGGTATAACACTTTGCGACTTTGATACCATCTTCCCAAGCTGGACGTCGCGGGTTCGAATCCCGTCTCCCGCTCTAAACTTAAATCCTGCCGAATCCTGGAGTTAGGATACCTGCCTGCGTCGGGCAGTGCAGCCTTTAAGCCCTGGAAAAAGTGGTAGTCACTACCACTTTTCTGGCTGAAAGGAACCGCATCATGTCCGTGAAGGCTCGCAGAGTCCCCAGCTACCGACTCCACAAATCCACTGGCCAAGCCCGCGTAATCATCAGCGGGAAACATGTCTACCTTGGCAAGTACGGTACCCCCGAAAGCTGGGAAAGATACCATCGTATTGTCGCGGAGTGGCTCAATTGCGAATCCGGGGCGATCTTCGTGACATCCCAGGACGCGTCGCATGGCCCGAGTCCGACCATCGACGAATTGATTCTGGCGTATTGGCGACACGCTCAGGCCTATTACGTGAAGAACGGCGAAACGACCGGCGAGACGGGCAATATCCGTGCAGCCCTTCGCCCTTTGCGTCGCCTCTATGGGTCGACGAAGGCGGTCCAATTTGGCCCGGACCATCTGGAACTGGTTCGGCAGTCCATGATCGCTGCCGATCTCTCGCGGAAAGTCATTAACGCCCGCGTCAGCCGAATCAAACGGATGTTTCGCTGGGCGTCCAAGAAGCGTTTCGTTCCGCCCGAAATGTACCATGGCCTGAAGGCCGTGGATGGCCTGCTGCGGGGTCGATCGAACGCTCGGGAAACGGAGCCTGTCAAGCCGGTTCCCGAAGCTCACGTCAAGGCTGTCCTGCCTCACCTCGTTCCGCAAGTTGTCGCGATGATTCGGGCGCAGGAGTTGGCCGGCATGCGTCCGCAGGATATTCGCAATATGAGGACCTGCGACTTGGAAACCTCGGGCGACGTTTGGGTGTATACGCCGCGGACGCACAAGACGGAACATTTTGGCCACATCCGCCGTGTTGCCATTGGCCCAAAGGCCCAGGCCGTCCTTCGTCCCTTTCTGAAGCCCGAGGCCCCAGATGCGTACATCTTCAGCCCCGAAGAGGCCGTCGCGACACTACGTGTGAAACGAAGAGAGAACAGGAAGACGCCGTTGACTCCAAGCGAGAGAACGCGAAAGCCGAAGCGAAATCCAAGAAGGAGGCCCGGACGCCAATACGCGAAGAGCAGCTACGAGAATGCTATTCGACGAGCGTGTAAGAAGGCAAAGATACCGCATTGGGCACCAAATCAACTCCGGCACAGTTGTGCAACGCGGGTGCGTCGCAAATACGGAATCGAAGGAGCTGCGGCGGTTCTCGGCAACAGTTTGGGAATGGTGGCGGAGGTTTATGCGGAAGCCAATTTCCAGTTGGCGATAGACATCATGCGAGAACTGGGCTGATCTTGGGAGGGGCTCGGGCAGCCAAAGGAGACAATGGTCGAGCATTCCTCAAATGGACATGCAGTTCTCGGTGCGGCTTCGCGGGCACGTTTACCGACTTCTTTGACAATGGAATCGTCTCGACCATGGCCGATAGTAGCACGGCCCGAAACGCTAAGCAAACTTTTTCAAACGGTGTTCTGGCCGATGCAGCAACCAGAGCGGCATGTCCGGTAATCGCACTTTGCGGGAGCAGAATTCCGAACGTCTGCTATGAGCACTCCGGCCCATGCGTTGTGGCTGCACTGGCCTTTTGCTGATAGATCCACGAATGGGCGTCGGCAGACGCCTTCATTAGGTTCGGCAAGTCGCGGTCTTCAAACGACGAGGATTCTCCCCATTGCTCGCCGTCCTTGTAAACCCGACAGAATGTCGTGTTGTAGAAGTACCCGGCCGAGCTGTTGTTGGCCCAAATGGCACAGGAGACATTTCCGTAGCGAATGGCGTGAACAGGTTTGTTGTTTTCCATGATTTCCTCCTTATGTTCGATATTGTCTCCGTTATGGCCGGAACCATGGCATGTGTGACGTATCGTTATCGGCCTCGGGAATACTCGGCCAGGGCTTTCTCCACAAGGGCGCTAAGCGAGCACCGGGCTTCCCAGGACCAGTCACGGTACTCGGCGGCCAATTCGCTGGAGATCCGCAATGTTACCTTCTCCTTCCGACAACGCGTGTCACCCTGTCGCCCGAGAGGGCGCCCCCGTCGGGCACCTTGCACAGCAGAACAGCCGTTTGCTGTTGCTCGTCGAGCGACCGGGGCGGATGGGACCCGGGTCTTGGCCTGTTGCACTGTCTCGTTGGCGCTATCCATACTCTGGGTCGGCGACGAAATCAGATTTCCGAGGACGCCGTCTATGCCTCGAAAAGATCTGCCGTTCATGCGATAAGCATCCGTAATCCTTCGGCAACGTGAGCGTAGTCCGCCAGGGCGTTGGAGCGATTCAACTTCGGAAGAGTACCGGCAGTCGTTGCGTAAAGCAGTCTGGCATCTGCCCGAATCGAACCCAACACGTTATGGACCTGGGCAATCTCTTCCTGCACACGGCCCGTAATGGCTCGCCTGCTATGGCAATTGGTCAAGATCGTTCCGAGGACCGTCAAGTCCGGATTAACGTGTTCCTGAATGGCACGGATCGTCATGTCTAAATGGATGACGGCATGAAGCTCGAAGCCGCCTGGCTGAACAACGACAATCACGCCTCCTGCCGCAGACAGGCAGTTGACGGCGAGGATTCCCAAGGACGGTGGGCAATCCAACAGAACGACCGTATTCTCGCATAATTCCGTTCGTTCCAGAGCGGTTCGCAGGAAGTACTCGCGTCCCGGTTCGGTGATAAGCTCCGATTCCACGCGGGAAAGCTCGATCGTGCTGGGGCTCAAGCTGAGATTCATCGTCACGGGCTCGACCGGCAATCCAGCCCGATTCGTCAGGGATGCGTAGAGCCGGTCGTTGGCGTCTGCCTGCCCAAAGCTTCGTGTCAGACTGGCCTGCGGGTCCATGTCAACAAGATGAACCCGCAGGCCTTCGCGGCTGAGCAGTACGCCGAGGTGTTTTGCCTCAGTAGGACGTTGAGCTTTGACGATGTGCTAGAGTTTAGCACAGCCCGACAGGAGAAGCTCGATGTCAAAGCGAAAGTATTTCACGCCTGAGGAGAAGGTGGCGATTGTCCGGCGGCACCTCTTGGAGGGG
>DATLAN010000535.1:0-2638 GCA_035527455.1 Thermoguttaceae bacterium | reverse complement strand
CAAGGCGATGAAGCCGACCCAGACGGCCACGCTCAGATTGAACGTGTGGATCTGGAAGAGTTCCCGCATAGAAACCCCGAACACCGAGAAGTCGCCGAACCAGGGGGTCGAATAGAGCCACAGCATGATGAACCCGCCGCTGCCGGCGATGAACACGCCGGAGAAGATCAGCAGCGTGGTCGAGACGGTCCGGAATTGCAGGTACAGGATCATGAAGATCAGGAACAGCGCCAGCGGCACCACCACGGCCAGCGTCTTCGCCGAATGGACCTGGTTCTCGTAGCTGCCGATGAAGACCGGAAACTCGGTCCCTTTAGGCAACTCGTACTCGCCGTCGGGATTGCTCGCACTCTTGATCTTGCCGGCCAGGTACTTCCGGGCCGCTTCGACGACGTCGACCTCGGCGTACCCCTCTTTCTTATCGAAGATCACGTAGCCGACCACTTTGGTGTCTTGGGTCTTGATGACCTGGGGGCCGTGGACGTACTTGATCTTGGCCAATTGGGTCAGCGGGATCTGCGAGCCGTCGTCGGCGGCCACCAGGATCTCGTGCAGCGATTCGAGCGTGTCGCGCCGCTCGCGCTGGTAGCGCACCCGGACCGGATAGCGCTCGCGCCCTTCGACCGTGGTGGTGATCTTCTGCCCTCCGACGGCCGTCTCGATCACGTCCTGCACGCGCCGGACCGTGATGCCGGGATATCGGGCGATCCTCTCGCGGTCGATTTCGATCTCGATGTACGGCTTGCCCACGATGCGGTCGGCCAGCACGGTTTCCGGCTTGATTCCGGCGACCATGCCGTCCTTGAGGTACTCTTCCACCTTGAAGCCGACCTGCTCGACGTCCTCGAGGTTCCGGCCCTGGATCAGCACGGCCATCGGGGCGCGGACGCCGCTTTGGAGCATCACGATCCGCGCGGCGATCGGCTGCAGCTTCGGCGCTCGCGTGGTGCCGACGACCTGGGATGCCTCCTCGATCGCGACCCAGATGTCTTGCGGAGTGCGAATCCCCGCCCAGGCTTCTCGCGGCCGATCGACTTCCGGGTTTTCCGGCGGGTTGATCTCGGGATCCAACGGCGGCCGCCAATTGCCGAACGGCATGCCGCCGGGGTCTTCGATCGGTTCGCCCGTTTCCCCGTCGCGCTGGAAATGCCCTCGGACCTTGTAGGGCATGCCGTCCGGCGCCAAGAGCTTTTCGCCCGAAAAGTCGCGGGCGAAATCGATCTCGTCCGGATGGAACCGAAACGTGAGGCGTTTGCCGTTCTCGTCGGTGACGTATTTCGGCTTGTAGTTGATGATCGTCTCGATCATGGAGATCGGCGCTGGGTCTAGCGGGCTGTCGACCCGGCCGATCTTGCCCGCCACCATCTCCACCTCCGGCAGCGCGCGGATCGCCATGTCCTGTTTCCGCAGCACGTCCATGGCCTCGCCGATCGAGGCGTGGGGCATGGTGGTGGGCATCAGCAGGAACGAACCTTCGTCCAGCGGCGGCATGAATTCCTTGCCCATGCCCGGAAACTTTTCGGCTGCCCAGGCCAACGCACTGTTGTCGCGAAGCTGTTCCTTGGAGATGCCGACTTTTCCCGCAAACCACGGCACGCCCAACCATCCCAGCAGGCCGAACATCACGAAGACCACCGGGAGGGCATAGAAGACGAGCTTGTGGGCCAGGAAGAACCGCAGCACCGGTTCGTAATACCGCATGAACAGCAGGAAAACGGCCAACAGGCTGCCGATGATGGTGAAGACGAACGCCAGATTGCGGATCAGGCCCAGCTCGGGTCCCAGCGGCATCCAGTGCTGCGTGAGGAAAAGCAGAACCGCGGCGATCGCCAGCCCGTTGGCCGCTCGCGGCAGCCAGGGGGCCCAACGCTTTGGAACGTAGTCACGCACGTTGAGGTAAATCCCCCACAATACCAGCGCGACCGCGACCCACGGCGAAAACCACACGGCGGCCAGGATTCCCGCCACGATCATCGATTGGGCCGCGACGAACCGCAGCCAGCGCGTTGGGACTTTGCCGCCGAACAGCATGTGGGCAAACGGCGGAATCAACGTCAACGCCACGATCACCGAGGCCAGCAACGCGAACGTCTTGGTGAAGGCCAGCGGCTTGAAGAGCTTTCCTTCCGGCCCCACCATCGCGAAGACCGGCAGGAAGCTCACGATCGTGGTCAGGATCGCGGTGAGCACGGGCCGTCCCACTTCGCTGGCCGCGCGGAAGATCACCTCCAGCCGGCTCTCCTCCGGGTCGGCCTCGTCGAGATGCTTCAGGATGTTTTCGCAGAGGATCACCCCCATGTCGACCATCGTGCCGATGGCGATCGCGATGCCCGACAGGGACATGATGTTCGAGTCGACGCCGAAGATCTTCATGGCGATGAAGGCCATCAGCACGGCCAGCGGCAGAAGCGCGGAGATCAGCACCGAGCTGCGCAGGTGCATCACCATGACGATCACCACGATGATCGTGACCAGGATTTCTTCGCTCAGCGCATTTTCCAGCGTGCCGAGGGTCTCGTGGATCAATTGGGTCCGATCGTAGAAGGGCACGACGGTCACCCGGCTGACGGTCACCCAGCTCGGCCACTGCTGCTGCGGCGTGGCGTCGAGCCAGTTCTTCCAGGCCTCCTGGTTCAGG
>DATLAN010000534.1:0-3629 GCA_035527455.1 Thermoguttaceae bacterium | reverse complement strand
GACTGCGGATCAGGCTCATGCGAACCACTCCGTTCCGTTGCTATACACGTCCAAGGTCTCTCCGAGCATGAGCGTGAAGTTCGATCCCTCGATGTCGTCCACGATCACGTTGTTCGCGTCGGCGTGGATCTTGTACTGCCGCCCCTCATGGCCGGCAGCGGCGGGCAGGGTGATCGTGCAAGCAGCCGTGACCGTCACGATGAAGTCCACCGCGGTCATCCCGTAGCTCGTGCTCTTCGAGACATGGGCCACCACCAGCCCCGCACCCGCGTAGACGCCGATGGTGTTGGCCCACGCCATGTTGTCGGGGCGACCCCCTTCGCCGTCGTACAGCACCTTCGTCCCGGCCGCGTCGTACTGGACCGGGATGAGATAGACGATGTTCTGCACCGCAGCTACAAGCGTCACCGTGACGTCTTGGAGCCGATCCGCCCGGCAATCGACCAGCGTGGTCGAGGTGTAGTTGGTGTCGTCGTAGGCGCTGATCCCGCCCTCGCCCGCCGCGGTGGATTGGACATGGGCCTGCACCCAGCCACAACTGAGCGGCGCCCGGAACCGCACCGTGAACGTCGTCCCGTCATCGCTCACACCGAGGATCTCCGGCTCCCGCCGCGTCAGCTCGGCATTGAGGATCGACACGACCTCGGTGAAGTACGGGTCGCTGGACGGCGGGCGCCGGAGCATCAGATCGACTCCCGCAAGACGTCACCCGAGATCCCGACTAGCGAGATCCGCACGTCGTCGGACGTGTCAATCTGGACCTGGGGCGTATCGCCGTCGATCTTGACGCGCACGTTCTTCCGCTGCGCCTGGTCGAGTCCGGTCGCCGACATGCTCACGGTCTGTGGGGCCGTGGCTGCCCCGCCTGCCCGGACCTGAATAGTGAGGGTCGCACTGGCATCTTGGAGCGACGCGATATGTACCGCCCGGACCCGTTTCCGTTGCCGAGGGCGCCGGAACAGAAACGGCCGGGACACGATCGTCAGATCAACCGTCGTCCCTTCGGTCTCGGTCGAAGACCAGTCATCCAGATCCGAGTCCGAGTGCCGGCGCACGAACCCGTCGTATCCCAGCGAGTAGATCGTTGCGGCGGCCGACGTGGCCGGGGCCGGGAACAGGGTCGCCGGGAGCGTGTTGTTCGTCGTGCTGGTGAGATACCCGGAGGCGTCTTCGGTGATTGGATCGCCACCCGCGTCTGCCAGCCCGAGATACCCGGAGGCGTCGGCATCCGCTTCCTCGATCCCCGTGCCCAGATACCCGCCACCGTCGTCGCCAAACGTCACCGTGCCGCCCGACGCACTCCGGAGCACGTCGATCGTGGCCGCAGCCCGCGGGCCACTCCGCTGGAAGTCCACGTTCTGCTGGAGATTCAGGACCAGTACCCGATCGTTCTGGGTGCCATTGGTCGCCATCGCCAAGTAGTAGTCTTGCTCCACCTCGTCGTAGGCCGCCGATGGCCGGCCGGGATTGGAGTAGAGCTGCTCCCAGTCGATCGTCCCGAGGAAGACTTCTACGGGCTTACTGATGAGCCGGATCCCGGCGCCGGGTGTGTAGTATTCGACCCCGCGCCGACTGAGCCAACAGACCCCGTTGTCGCCCACCCCGGCGATCGTCCGGAACCCAGCGCATCCGACCGACCGCGAGAAGCCGGTGGCGCCGGCAGCGACGATGATCGTCTGCTCGCCGAATCCATCGACGTAGGACGTGGCTTCTTGGTCGTAGATGAGCAGGTGGGGGCCGACTTGGTACATCCCCGTGGGCACCTCGCCGCCGTGCGTCATAATCTGGACGGTGAGCGCGTCCGGCGAGGTCCAAATCGTCGGATCAGCGATCTTCGAGCCCTGGACAATGACGCCGCTATGGCCTGCCACATACAGCCGGCCATTGTGGACCGCGAGATACTTCACGCCAGACGGCGCGTTCGTGAGCGTGTCCCAGATCGTGCCATTCCACCGCTGCACCGTCGTATCGCCATTAGCAGCGAACAGGTACATCGTCGCGCCAACCCGCATCGTGGCGAAACTGTAGTAGTTCGCCAGCAGAATCGTTGCCGGAGGCGTGAAATCAGCCGTCACGGCGTCCCAGGCTTCGGCGCCGGCGAGATAGACTGTGCCCACGGAGGAGTCGCCGTCCCCGATCACCACCCGGCACTGGTTGGTGTTAGTGTGGACGACACCATCAGCCGTCATCTCGATGATCCACCACTTCCGGCCCGCCGCATCAATGAACTGGACCGGATCCTCGACATCCCCGAGTCCGCCGTTGGTCAGCGTAGGAGCGTCGGTGCCATCCCATTCCACTTTACAGGTGTTGCGGAGCACCGCGGCGGTTGCGTCGTACATCTCACACCAGACCGTGCCGGCCGTGCCGGGAGCAAGTACGAATACCGCCGCCTTCGTGGCCGAGGTCGTGTACGTCGCGGTGGCCGCCAACCCTTCGCTTGCCCCCGCGTCATCGTCCGTCAGGAGAATGGCGTCGGTCCCAGCCCACGGGTCAGCGACCGCAACTGTTTTGAGCGGCGTGCCGACATCCGCCCACGAGTCCGGGTCCATCGGCGCGGTCAGGACACCCGTGGCCCCGAACGACAACGCGCTGGTCGGCGTCACATCGTTCCAAGTGGCCCCGTAGTCCGTGCTCACGAAGACCTGGGTGCCGAAGAACGCGAGCATCTGGTCGGTGCCCGCGGCCGTCGTGAACCGGGTGCCCCCGTATCCTGTGCCGGACGCGACGAGCGCCGTGGGGTGGGTCCGCTGCGTGCCGGAACGCCTCGAGATCGTCCCATCGGGCTCAATCCGCCCGTTGTAGATCAGTGCGGCCGACGCCTTCGGGTATGCCGTTGGCGCCACCGAATCGAACATGCCGGCGCTGAAATCCGCAGTCAGTTCCTCGACCAGCCGCGGCACAGGATCAGCCCTCTGCCACTGGGCCGGACGGCCGGAGGTAGAAGATCCGCGTCGCCTCGTCGTACTTGACCACCTCGACAGGCCCCTCGATGTTCGCTGCCGCGAGGATCCCGTCCATGACGAGCTTCACCCGTCCCTGGGCGGCCACAAGGGTCAGTTCCTCTTCCCGCAAGAGCTTGAACTGTGTCGGGTTCAGGACGACCTGGATGAGATCTTCTTCCACTGGAACCTCCTTTGAGTGAACTCGCCCTTGGGCCGAAACTCGGCTTTACCCGGTGATAGTAGCGAAGAATGGCACATAGTAGGCCGTCGTCCCGACCCAAATCTTGATGAACCCCGTACTGTCACGGCTCGTCGTGCCTTTGAGCAAAATCTGCCCAACTCCGCTACTGTTGCCGGCGGTATTGGAAACGTCCGTGAAGGTGATGGCGCTGATGGTGCCGATACCCGGATCGCCAGCCACGAGGAGTCCACCCCCAGCGACAATCGAGCCACTGGCTTGGACCTCTTGGAACGTGAACGTCCCGACCGGGAACGTCCCTGGTGCAACCGAGGCGGCAGTCAGCCCCGTGATCGTCGCGCCCGTGACTGTCAACGTCTGGCCGGACGTGACCGTGAGGCCAGCCGCCGCGGTGACGAGATCGCTGAACGAGTGCCCCGCCGAGGCTCCGGTAGCGTTGTATGTCACCGCCCCAGCCGAACCGACCGTCACCGCCAGATGGTTGT
>DATLAN010000533.1:0-3966 GCA_035527455.1 Thermoguttaceae bacterium | reverse complement strand
CCTCGCATCGACCGGCTGCTGGTTCCCCGTGCACCGCTTGTCGAAGCCGGCTGGACACATGGGATTATCGGGGTGGAAGGCAAGACCTCCGGCATGAAGGCGGGCAGGGCCATTTGCCAAACGCTCGATTACTCCCGAGCGGTCTTCACGCTAGACGAGCGATACGTCTTCGCGAGGGTAATGCTCGAATGGTTGTTCGTTTGGCCGCTGGATGACATCAAGGGCGACGTCGCATCGATCATGGTACAGAATCGAATCGGGCACGTAAGCATCAATTCTCAGGGCGATATGGTATTCGGCACCGGCGGCACTACCGCGATCCGGCTGGGACGGGATGGCACCGTGTTTGCGAGAACAATGGCCGCGGGGAAGAAAGCAGGGAGCCGATGACCAGCACTACCTCTTCGCAGGTCAAGTTCCTTGAATCGGTCTTTGCTCCGGGCGATACAATCATGCTCCGCCCCGTCGAAGTGTGGACCGAAGCCGGCCGACGGCGATCGCAAGTGGATTACAAGGGCGTGGGACACTTGCTCTACGGCATCAAGGATGCGTCGGGCGGCTGGCAGCCATCCGCCGTGGTGATCCAAAGCAAGCTCGACTCAGCGAACCGTCGGGCGGCACAAGAACGCGCGAACCTCTTTTTCGGCGTGGCTCCGAGGTTTGTCGGCGGCGGATCGTTTGACAAGAGCTGGCAGATTCGCCGCGTCAACTGCCTGTGGGCCGACGTCGATAACTGTCAACCGGATGACTGTCTCCGTCGATGCAAAGAGGCCGGCTTACCGGAGCCGACAGTTTTGGTCAACAGCGGGTCGGGCTGTCATGTTTACTGGAGACTCGTGGAGCCGTACCTGATCGATGACGTTGGCAATCCCCTTCCCGTGCATCAGGAATGGGTCGAAAACGGCGACGGCAAAAAGTGTCAAGAGTACATCGTCGATCCGCAGTCGGGTGAGCGACTCTACCTCGGAGCGGCAAAACAGAACACGCCATCGCTCAGCGAAAAAGCGCAGCACGTCCAGGACGTACTCAGCGCGATTGGCGAAAAGGTCGGCGGCGATCACGTCCAGGATTTAGCCCGGGTCTTGCGCATCGCGCCAAGTTGGAACTACAAAAATGCCCGCAACGGGCAGGAACCCAAGCCGTGCGAGATCATCTTCGCCGAACCTGAGAAGCGGTATCCGTTCTCGGACTTCGAGTCGCTGGTCCACACGTCGGAGGCGGCCGGGCGGCGGAAGCGAATCGCCCAAGTTCCCCTTCCTCAACGCCAGCGGATGACCACAAAACGACGCGAGAAGCTCGATCAACTGCTGGTCGCCTGCGCAGCGGCCGAGCCGGGCGAGCGATCGGAACACGACTTCCATTTCTGCTGTGCCGCGATTGAGCTAGGTCTGACCGAGACCGAGGCGTGGGGCCTGGCCGGCGGCGTCGGCAGGTTTCTCGAAAGCGGCGAGAGGTACTTCGGCAGAACGTGGGAGGCCGCTGCCCAGCACGTACAAGAAAGTCGGTTTGCGAAGTCGATCAAACGCACTGAACGACCGGCCGAAAGCAAGGTCGACGAAAACGGCCCTCTGGGAAACGCCCTCGTAACTTATGATGGCGACGCCGAAGTCATTACACCCCTTCCGATGACAAGCGTGATTGCGGCGATCCTCGACCGGACGGAGAACTGGCCTCGCCGCGTCGGGACAAACCTATTCGTCGAATCCGCCGGCGAAGGTCGGTTGATCCACTGGTTCGAAAGCCCGCCGTCCCTTTTCGGCTGGCTGGCCGATCGGTGCGGGGCCGTCGAGTGGCGACGATCACTCGGGTGCGTCACGAAAGACGAAACCTATTGTCAATTGACGCGATCGGCAACCTCATACACGGCCGTCGAGCAATTGCCCCACGAGCCGCCGATCCGCGGACACCACTACGCATGTGGCACGCCAGAGCCGGGCGGCGGGGCCGCGCTGCGGCAGCTACTCGACTTCTTCTGCCTCGAAACCGAGTTGGACCGCCAGTTGCTCACCACCGCGTTTCTATCTCCGCTGTGGGGCGGCCCGCCGGGAAGCCGGCCGGCATTCCTTCTCACAGCCAAAGGGGGCCGCGGGAAGGGCAAGAGCAAGATGGCCCAGGCGGTCGCCCGGCTCTACCGCGGAAGCATCGACATTAGCCACCGCGAAGACTTCGGTGTCGTCAAGCAACGGCTCCTATCTCCCGAAGCCCTATCTAAGCGGATCCTGCTGTTGGACAACATCAAGAGCCCCAAGTTCAGTTGGGCCGAACTCGAAGGGCTCCTGACGGCCGCCGAGGTCTCGGGCAAGCGGATGTACTCGGGCGAGGGTACTCGACCGAATCGATTGACCATGTTGCTGACACTGAACGGCGTTTCGCTCAGCACGGATATGTCGCAGCGGACGGTGGAAATCAGACTCCGGGAACCAGATTACGGCACGAGTTGGGAAGAGGAGCTTTTCGCTTTTATCGAAGCTCATCGCCCGGCCATCATCGGCGATCTAATCGGGCTCCTGCGAGGTCCTCGCCTTGTCCCACAGCAGAAGTTCCGGTGGGCAACTTGGCAGCGGGAGGTCCTGGCGTGCGTCGAATCCCCAGCCGCGTGCCTGGATGTGATCCTGGCCCGACAGGGTGAAGTAGATGCCGAACGCGAAGAGGGCGAGATCCTGCAAGACTACTTCGCTTCACAGATTGCATCGCTTGACTACGACCCCGACCGTGACGACGTGTTTATCCCCAACGCGATAACAACCCTATGGTGCAACCGTGCCCTGAACGATCACGCCAAGACCACGACGGTCACTCAGAAACTCCGTCAACTGCACGACGAAAAAAAGGTTTGGAAAATCGTGCCGTATCGCGTCGGACATGCGGGCAAAGGATTCCGGTGGGTCGGAGAACACGCAGCCGGCGGTGATGTGACGCACTACGACTTGAAAGTGCGACTCGCCAAGAAAAATGAAAATTCCCCAACAGAAAAAAATTCCTGGAGTGACGAATTCTAGCGAAAGCGTAATCCTAACCCCCCACTATGTTTATCCCAGTGACGCTAGTGACGCTTTTTTCCCTTTGTAACCCCATTACGCGAGAAGATAAGAAAGACAGGACTAGATGGTGGGGGTCATAAGTAGTATATGCATATATAAAGTACGTAGGGGGTTACAAAGGGAAAAAAGGGTCACTACCGACACTATCGACTCCAAAACCGTAAGGTAGGCAAGATGGATAACAAAATGGCATGGAGTCGCCAGAAGGCAAAAATCGTCGCCCTGAATCTCGCTGAGGAAGAGTTCGACTGGCCGACGGCATGGAAACGAATTCGACGCAGATTCCCAAAAGCCGTCCACGAAAACGATCAAGAGGAGTTCCGGGCCATCTTCGAGAAGGAACGCGAATTCATCGCGGGATAAAAAAGGGGGAGAATCCATGAGAAAATGCTGCCGCGCACTCTCGAACGCCGCGATACGCGACGCCGCGAGTTGTGTCCCTAAGAGTGGGGGCTGGTTGCGGTGTTCCACAGCCGGACGAATCGTTCATTCCCGGACACCGGCCGTCGCGCTTGTGGTTGTGGAGATTCCCTTGCAGCCCGGCGACTTCACCTATTGGCAGTAGGTCACACCATAGAAACCTAAGTCATTATGGACAAGCAAGTTAGCATCGATCCCGAAACGACCGTGACACCTGCCGACCGGGTGTCAGGTGGCAAATTCGCGGAAAAGACACACCCAACCAAGGTCGATCGGCTACTACCACTAGGTGGGTTCGGAAAACGGCATGTCCTGGCTTGCCGAACCGCCCTCGTGTTCCGTCGCAGGTTAGAAGCCCTTGTTTCGGATGATCCAAGCGTAATACCGCCAATGGTCGCCATCTTGATCGATGACGCGGTTCGACACGAAACCGCCTTGAGGATCACCCAGAAGCTAATGCGTACTCCTGGAATCTCCGCTGCGGAAACGTCGGGGCTTCTTTCTC
>DATLAN010000532.1:0-21436 GCA_035527455.1 Thermoguttaceae bacterium | reverse complement strand
GATCAGGTCCTCGACCAGTTCCAACGCCAGCCCGTGCGGCCGGGCAATGGCTTCGGCCGTCTGCCGGGCGCGGAGCAGGGGGGAGCAGTAGACGGCATCGAGCGGCCGCCGGGCAAGCGCCTCGGCAGTCTCTCGGGCCTGCCGGTGCCCATCCTCCGAGAGCCCCGGATCCGTCCGCCGCCCCTGCAACCTCCGCGGCCGCGCCCGGTTGTTCTCCGTTTCCGCGTGTCGAACCAAGTACAGCCAGCAAGTATCCGGGGCAGGGCAGGGGGGCATGGGGTTATTTCAGATTTCAGATTTCAAATTCAGGATTTCAGAAGGTAGGGTGGGTCGAGCGCAGCGAGCCCCACCAAATGCCGCCCGAAAGGAATCTGGGGTCAGGCCGTGAATAATGAATAGGCTTCATTGAAGTGCCTCGGGAATACGGCCCTCCGTCCCACGGGAATCCGGCGGGCCGTTGTCGATCCGTCGCTGCTCGCTGCGTCACATGACATAGTTCCCCGGGAAACTCGATACGAAGCGGTCTGACCATCAGCGAATCCTGCGCACCACGCGACGAATCAGACAACCGCTATTCATTATTCACGGCCTGACCCCAGATGCGGCCCAAGCCGACGATGCTATGTGCTAAGACGAATCTCGCTCCGGCTTGTCTTGGTCGTGCGAAACAACAAGCACCGGCCGAAGAAGCACTGGCGAGACGCCAGTGGCACCCGGCGATTTCACTTTGGTGGCTCATTCTTGCACGATGGGCAGTGGGTAGTGGGTATTGCCACGCTCAGCCATGCTGACAAAAACGCAGGAACGACTGGCCAAATTGAGTCTGACTCGCTTCAAGAGGGCTCGGCTGAACCTCAGGCGACGAAGTCAACGTAAGGGTCCCGGTAGCTGTAGCTGAGCGGAAAATCGTAGTAGCAGAATACGGCACCCAGGAGAGGACTATGCAATCTTGCCGAAGCAGATTTGGGCCACAATTGGTGAGACCTTTACCGTCGAGAAGGCGTGCAGCGCCTTCGGTCGCTCCTTCGTCTGAGTTGATGCGGTCCGCCAAGAACTTCAAGAGCGGCGGTTGGTCGCAGTTTCTGTTCTCCTTCGGCTGCCACTTACCTTGAGACACAATAGTCGATACGAAAGATCTGTTGTATGACCCCATCGCCGGCTCAGCGGCTGGCTGACCTTCACGAATGATGTAGGGATCAGTAGATTCATATATTGCCGACAATAAAACGAGCTCTAGGGAAGTACATGTACGCAGAACTTGCAGAAACACCTGCTTGCACTCGAAGGTGTCTTCATTGGTGAAAGCATATCCCAAACCTCGTTTCAGCGCATCTAGCTTGAGCTTGTCACTCGTTACAGACGCTGTCTGTAGAGTCTCGTGGACAAGTTCGATGATCTGGTCCTCAGAGAGGTGCTGTCTCGGGTCGACCTTACTGGCTTCGAGCCGAGCATTTAGATCCGAGAGTACATCACATATTTTCTCCCTTTTTCGGTGGCTGGCGCATTCGCCAATTACCGAGGCGATGACGCCACCAGCATACGGAATCAGGTTAAAGAGAGCGAGAGTTCCTGTCTTCACCTTGTCCGAAAGGGTGAGTGATCGAATCTCCTCAATGAGGGGTTTGATTTCCTTGCTGTCTTTTCCCATTGGATAATCCTATATCAGGCTAACTCTGTTAGTATTGGACCAGTAGCCGAGCCGGAAAGCAAGTATGGAGAATCCAGATCTCCCCGGCGATCTTCCGGGCAAAAGGTAGGCAGCCGTGGCAAGCGGAGTGGAAACGGGGACGCAGCTAGTATTGGGGAATGCAGTGAGAAACTAGCTGCGTCCCGGTTTCGAGTCCCGACCATGATTCGCTCGAAAGCCTCGTGGTCCGCCTCCTTGCGAAACAGCGGCAGCCCCGCCACGGTCCGACTGAGAACGTGGGAAACCAAACCGCCAGGCGTCACTCTTGCTCGTCTGGGCATGGCAACGGCTTACCAGAGGTTGACCCATTTTGTCAATACTAGCTGCGTCCCCGTTTCCAGTCCAGCCTACACCGACCCGAGACGCCTTTCGATTTCGTTCTTCAAAACCTCTGCAGTTGTTGAGAATTCTTGATCGTTGAACACGAGGTCGAAATCGCCGCCGATAGCCTTGATCGCACGCCTGATCAGGCCGCCAGGTTTGATGTTGTAACGTTCCTTGGATTCAGCCTTAAGTCGAAGACAAAGATAGTTCACTTGCCCTTTCACGTAGATCGTTTTGACGTCAACGTGGTCGATGTCGCTCCAGCGATAGGTAGTTGCCTTCTTGGGAATCTCCAGTCCTTCCCGCGTGAGTCGCATCACGACTGGCAAGTGGCGCAACCAGTAACGCCCCCCGAGAATCGACGCCACGGCCGCAACGACAATACCTATTCCCAAGAGGATGTTCTGCCCGGCCATGAACGGCATCATGAGCAGAATACCGAGGCAGACGAAGATACCTCCAAAGATGATTAACAGCCAAGGGTATATGGGGTTGAACGTGACCTCAATTGTGTCGTCGTTTTGCGAGGGAGGCATGGCTGAAATGATCCAGATAAGTACTGTTTATCGGGCACCCCGAATTAGTTAATTCGGCGCGCCATTGCACGATAACGCGCCATTTCCTGAGGCCAATTCTACTACTTAGGTTTTGGGAGCACAATACCTTACGTATCTTCGAGCGTGGACCAGCCGTCTGTTATCGGGGCGGAAAAGCGCACAATTAACATTCCCTCACCGGCCAAGCAGCGGCAAGGAGACAAAGTGGCGCCGAATGCGTCTGGACATGCGGGTGTTCCTGCTAAAGACTCCAGGGTGGTCATGTGGGGCTCGTTCGGGTGGCACCAAATGAGACGTTGATTCGCGGCGGCCGGCGCGGTATGGTAGTGGATGGGTGTATAGGTAGCGGGCGTCGGGAAGGGATGGCGGGGCAGGGGGGAGACCGCATGAATGCGGTCACTACGAACGGCGTTTCGCGGGGATTGGGGATTGTTGTACCGGAAAAGGCGAAATTGGAAATAAGTGGGTAAGAACGGACTAAGGTGTTGACAGGAAAGGAGTTGCGGCGAGGAAAAATGAAGTGGGGTTAGATGCGGATCACGGGGGTGGGGTGGGCGGAAGTCGCTGCGAGGTAAGGAGTTGCGCGTTGGGGTCGGATGCTAGCCGGAGGAGGGGCTGTGGCGAAAGGCGGAGAACAACGCCGAAAATAAGGGACCGCGGGATGCGGTGGAATGGCGCAAGGTCATCGAGGACAAGAGGTTGGAGCGACGGGGATGGACGGTGCAAAGCGGGATTGATGACGCGCGGGCCTGAAAAGCGGGTAACAATTCCCGGAGGGGCAGGGCAGGGCAGGGGGTTGGGGGGAAGGATGAACTAGGAATGATGAATTACGAATGATGAACTAGGAATTAGGAATTAAGGGCGACTATTGCCCGGGGCCAGGCGGCTGGCGACGTAGAGGGCTTCGATCAGGCTGCCGGTCTCGGCGTGGCGGCGCCAGGCGATGTCGAACGCCGTGCCGTGGGCGACGCTGGTGCGGACGATCGGCAACCCGAGCGTCACGTTGACCGCCCGGTGCATCCCCATCAGCTTCAACGCGATGTGACCCTGGTCATGATACATGGCCACCACGGCGTCGAAGAGGCCGTCGCGGGCGTGGACCATCAGGGTGTCGGTCGGCAGCGGGCCCTCCAGCAGCATTCCCTCGGCCACGCCCCGCTCGATGGCCGGGGCGATGATCGTTTTCTCTTCTTCGCCGAAGAGCCCGCCTTCGCCGGCGTGGGGGTTCAGCGCACAGACGCCGATCCGCGGCCGCGAACCCTTCAGGTCGGACATGAACCGATGGGCCAGCCGGGCCTTCGAGAGCACCGCGTCCTCGGTCAGCTTGTCGAAGACCTCGCGCATCGGGGTGTGCAGCGTCACGTGGACCACGGCCAGGCCGGAGGGACCGAGGATCGCGTCGTCGGGCCCCAGATAGAGCATCATGGCGAAGTCGTGGACGCCGCACATCTCGGCCAGCAGCTCCGTGTGACCGGGATAGTTGTACCCGGCGCGGTGCAACGCCTCCTTGTGCAACGGCGCGGTGGTGATCGCATCGACCCGGCCGTCCAGCGCCAGTCGGATCGCCGCAACCACCGCGTCGTAGGCGGCCTGGCCTGCCCGGGCGTCCAGGGTCCGCGGCGGGACCTGGAGCACGTCGTCGGAGCAGCAGCGGATGCAAGGAATCACCCCGGGGGAAGGGTCGGCCTCCTCGGGGGAGCCGATTTCCGCCACCCGCACGCCCGTCTGCCACAACCGGACCGCCCGGCGGATGATCTCCGGGTGGCCCAGCACGACGGGTCGGCACCATTCGTGGACGATGGTTTCCGTCCACGCCCCCACGATGATTTCGGGTCCGACCCCCGCCGGGTCGCCCATGGTCAGTGCAATCGTCGGTTTGTCGTTTCGCATCGGCAGGAGAAAACGCGGTTGGTTCGTCACAGGTGGTACGTTCGAGACACTACATTGCTATTTTACGCTACGCCCGGCGGTTGGCTACGGGGGCAGTTGTGCCGGGGGCGGCGATCTCACATAATTCGGACAAGCGTTTCCCGGAGAAGCGGTTTACGACGATGCGAGCATGTATTCAACGAGTCAGTCGCGCGGAGGTCACCGTGGACAAAGAGGTCTGTGGCCGGATCGGACACGGCCTCCTGGTCCTCTTGGGCGTGGCCGACGGCGATACCGAGGCCGAGGCTCAAGCGCTGGCCCGGAAGACCGCCGGATTGCGGATCTTCGAGGATGAACAGGGAAAGATGAACCTTTCGATCGGCGACGTCGGCGGGTCGATGCTGGTGGTCAGTCAGTTTACCCTCTTGGGCGATTGCCGAAAAGGCCGCCGCCCAAGTTTTGTCGCCGCCGCGGCGCCCGAGGTGGCGGAAAGACTCTACCAGGTCTTCGTCGACGCCGTGAGGGCAGAAGGAATCGAAGTGGCCACCGGCCGGTTCCGCCAACACATGGAAGTCGAACTGGTCAACGACGGGCCGGTGACGTTGGTGGTGGACACGGGGTAGTGGGCAGTGGGTAGTGGGCAGTGGGTAGTGGGTAGTGGGTAGTGGGTAGTGGGTAGTGGAGAGTGGGTAGTGGAGAGTGGGTAGTGGAGAGTGAAAAGCCGCTTGCGGCTTCGCACCAACCTGATTCCGAATCGTCGGGACGATTCGCTCTCGATAGTGCTGTTGCATCCAACCGGGTTCCTTCAACACGACGTAGGTCAGCACCGCCAGCTTCAGATAGGTAGAGACGTTGGGCCACCACTTCCGGCAGAAGAGCTTCAGGGCGCTGCCGAAGGACCGTTTCAACCGCAGGCGGCCGCGATGCCACTGGAAACTGGATAACTCGTCCAAGACAAGGTGCGAGACGTAGCCCAGGAAGACGGCCCCGGCCCCGTAGATCCGCAACCGCAGGTCGTCGCCGGAACTGAGCAAGAAGGCCAACTCGCCGACGATCACCGCCGCCGGAAGACTGTGAAACATCCCCCGGTGGGTCGTATACCGGCGCAGCCATCCGGCGACGACGAACCGGATGAACAGGTAAATGCCCGCGCCGGCCAGGATCATCGACTCCGGTGAGAGGCCCAGTTGCCGGAACCGGTCCATCAGCATCATCGGCACCACCGCGGCGGCGAAGGCCATGCTTTCCCGCAGCGGCACACCGGCGTTGCTGTCCACGTCGGGCAGCATCCCGGAGACGCTGCACAATCCCCCGGCCAGGACGCACGTCGGCACAGGCACGTCGAACAATACGTACGCCGCGCCGCCGTACCCGGCGCCCAGCACGGTGCTGAAGGTCAGATGGGTTCGGAAACTGGCCACGGGAGGATTTCGGATTTGGGATTTAGGATTTGAGGAGGGCGTTTTAGCGGAAAGTGGGGATTGGTCCAAGAGCAGACGCCTTGAGCCACTTTCACCCGGTTGCCCAGACCCCTTGGTTTCTCACCGAGTAACGCGCATTCCTCGACGTGGCCTCGGCCGCAACCGAACGGCGGGCAAGCCCGCCCGCTAAACGGTTTTCATAATCCCCAATCCCCAATCCCCAATCCCCAATCCCCAATCTGAAATCTGAAATCTGAAATCTGAAATCTGAAATCTGAAATCCCCTTTGGCTTGCTCTTCGCGTGCATATCGCTTCCCGCTATACTCGGCCCGATTTCATTCGCTCGGGGGTCCGAAGGCACAACGGGTAGATGCCGTGCTGCAACCGTATGATTTGTTGATGTTCGCCGTGCTGTTGCTTTCCACGGTTTTCGGTGCGTGGAAGGGGATGGCCTGGCAACTGGCGGCGTTGGCCTCCCTGATCGTCGGGGTTTTCGTGGCGATGCGTTTCAGTTGCACCCTCTGCCCCTACATCGATTTGAACCCGCCCTGGAACCATTGCGTGGCCATGATCCTGTTGTACCTGGCCACGTCGCTGGCCATTTGGCTGCTGTTTCGGATGGTGGCGGGCGTGATCGACCGGGTGCAATTGAAGGAATTCGACCGGCAGGTGGGGGCCCTGTTCGGAGCGGCCAAAGGCGTGGTATGGTGCCTGGTGATCACCTTCTTTGCCGTGACGGTGTCCGATGCCCGGCCTAAGATTCTGACCTCTTGGTCCGGCGGCCGTGCCGCCCTGCTGATCCGCCGCGCCGTGCCGCTGCTGCCGGCGGAACTCGGCGAGCTGGTGGGCGGTCATCTAAAACAGTTCCCGCAGGATCCGGTCCGGGAGGATCCCGCCAAGCAGCCGTCTCCCGTGGGAATCAGCCGCCGCGAGTCCGGGCCCGAGTCACGTCGGGATCGGTGGCGGACGGCAGGAGGGCCGGATCGCGAAAACCCTGGTTTTTCCAGCATTTGAGCGTTCGGCTGACCGAACATAAGAAACATTATCGGACGTTGGGGAGAAGCCGTTCCAGGGCCTCGATCGGGGCTTCCGGTCAAGCGGCGGCAGCCTTCTCTGCCGGCGTTCGACCCATCCGCACGCCGGCGGAATTCAGCGGAGACGAGAAGTGTGCCTGTCGAGGTGTTCCGGCGCGCCGACGCCGTGTGGCCGTCTGAAAACCATCCGCATTCAGCTTGGCCGAAGCCCGGGCGCGAGCCGCGCAGTCAGGAGTCCGGCGAAAGCGTGCGCCCATCGGATGAGCCTGGTCGCAGGGGAGAAGAGGCCCTGGTGGGAAAACGAGGGTGGCACGCCCTGAGGAACGAACGAGGGCGTGTCACCCAATGGAGCGGCTTGTTTCTGCACGGCCGTTCAACGAACGTTCAACGGGAGATCGCGTCGGCCGTCTTGTTGGCCGGGCGTTTGACGGGCGTCGGTTGATGGTCCCCCTCGGACGACGGCTGTCCGTCGGACGCGGCCGGCTCGAGGAACACGCCCATGCGGCGGAACTTCTGATACCGCTCCTCCAGCAACTGGTCGATCGGTCGGCGAACAAGCTGCCGAAGGTTGTTTCGCAGGTGGAGCTTCAGTTTCGAGGCCATTTGATGAGGATCGCGATGGGCCCCGCCGAGCGGCTCTTCGATCACCGTATCGACCACGCCGAGTTGTATCAGGTCTTTGGAGGTCATTTTCAAAGCGTTGGCGGCCTGTTCAGCGTAGCTTTTGCTTTTCCAGAGGATGCCGGCGCAACCTTCGGGGCTGATGACCGAGTAGTAGGCGTGCTGGAGCATGGCGACTCGATCGCCCACGCCGATACCCAAAGCACCGCCGGACCCGCCTTCCCCGATCACCACGCAGATGATCGGCGTGGGCAGTCGGGACATTTCGAACATCGAGTTGGCGATCACCTGGGCCTGGCCGCGTTCTTCGGCGCCGATGCCCGGGTGGGCTCCTCCGGTGTCGATCAGGCAGATGATCGGCAGCTTGAACTTGGCCGCCAGGCGCATTTTGCCCAGCGATTTGCGATAGCCCTCGGGGTGCGCGAAGCCGTAGTTGCAGGTTTGCCGTTCTTTGAGCGTCTTGCCCTTTTGATGTCCGACGACCATCACCTTGTAGATGTCCAGCTTGGCCCAGCCCGTGCGGATCGCGCGATCGTCGCCGAAGAACTTGTCGCCGTGCAGTTCGACGAATTCGTCGAAGAGCATTTCGAGGTAATCGACGGTCATGGGCCGGTCGGGATGCCGGGCGACCTCGACGATCTGCCAGGGTTTCAGTTGCGAGTAGATCTTTCTGGTCAGATCGGTCAACTCGCGCCGCAGGCGGCGGATTTCACCGCGGGCCTCGGGATTCTCCTGGACGATCGATTCGAGCTTCTGCAGTCGGGCTTCCAGTTCGTAGATGGGTCGCTCGAACGAGAGCCGGTGGTTGCTTCCAGCCATGGTTTTCAGCCTGATTGAGGGGTCTCGATCCGTAGGAAATCGCCCCCGCACCCCCTGTCGGGGTCGATGGCACTGCTATCACCGGTTGCGGGATGCACACCTCAATTGTTGTCGGTTCTCTAGGACACGGTTTTACACAAAATCGGGCGCGACCACCGGTCACGGCTTTTTTTAGGGCGCGACCACCGGTCGCGGCTTTTTAACCGGGTTGTTTGTCGGGCATTTTTTGCGGGGGCCGCGGCATCCTCGTGAAAACCCGGTGCATGCGGAATTCCACGAGAAAGTCGGCCATCGACTGCGGCCGCCCGGCGGGATCCTTCGCCATGGTCCGCCGAATCAGGTCGGAGAAAGCCGGCGTGATATTCTCGTCGCCCCCGATCAGGGCCGGCGGGGTTGCCTTCAGATGCTTGTTGAGCAACTCATTCGCGCTCCCCCCGGTAAACGGGGGGTGCCCGACGAGGAAATGGAAAATGGTGCAACCGAAGCTGTACACGTCTGCCCGAACGTCCAACGCCTGGCCGCGGATTTGCTCCGGCGAAATATAGCTGTGCGTCCCCTGTACTTTTTTCGTTTTTCTGGCCAGAAGCTTGCCCAGCCCGCGCCGACTGCGGACGGCCAAGGCGAAGTCGATCAGTTTCACCCGGCCGTCGTCGGCGATCAGGAAGTTCTCCGGTTTCAGGTCCCGGTGGACCCAGCCTTGTTCGTTCAGATGGCTCACCCCTTCGGCCGCCTGTTCGATGATCTTCGGGGCCAGATAGGCGATCTTCTCGAACCCGTCGCGGAGCCGCTGCTTCATGTTCGGCCCGGGAAACCACTCCAACGCCAGGTAGGGATTGCCCCGATCGATGCCGAACTCGTGGATCTTGATGATCCGCGGGTGGTTGAGTTTCTGGCCGACGCCGGCTTCCCACTTCAAATAGGCCAACTGCTCCTTGTTCTGGCGGGACTTCCCCGTCAACGTCTTCACGCCGAACATCTGCTGTTTTCCGTCGTGCATGGCCTGCCAGATCTTGCTCTGCTGACCGGTGTGGATGACATTCAGGAGACGATAGGGACCAATGAATTCAAGGGTTGTCGAAGCCACGGACTTGCCACTTGCTCGGGTTTGATTTTCCTTTTCTACCTCCGATTCAGTTTAGCCGGATTGGGCGGGTTCCACAACCGCGGGTGGACCTGGACGCTACAGATTTCCCGTATTCCCGTAATTGCCCACTTTATCGCAACGTTTGGCAGTTATGAGAGGGGATTCCGTAGGTCAGGGCTTGCCCTGACGGAGTGGTGTTATGACCATCGACCGGAGATGCGTCAGGGCGAGCCCTGACCTACTATGCGTCAGGGCGAGCCCTGACCTACGAACTCCTCGTACAGTTCGCGGAGTCGGGCCGTCATGTGCTCGTGGCGGAAAGGCTCGGTGAATCGGCGACGGCCTTCGCTCCCCAGACGCTCGCGCAAGGCCGCGTCGCCGGCCAGCCGCCCTAGCGAGACGGCCATGGTATCGACGCTTTTCGAGGGAAGCAGGTATCCGGTCTCGTCATCGATCACGACCTCCCGGGCACCGTCGACGTCGTAGCTGACCACGGGCTTGCCCGCGATCAGTGCCTGAGGCAACACCCGGGCAAGCCCCTCGCGGAGGCTGGCGTGGACGACGACGTCCATTGCGGCGATCAGTTCCGGAATTCTCTCCGGCGGCACCAGCCCGACCAATTGGAAATGATCCCCGAGCCCCGCCGCCCGGATCTGCCGGCACAACCGCCGGCGCAGCAGGCCGTCGCCGACCAGCAGGAACCGCACGTTAGGCTGTTTGCGGACGAGCTGTTCCGCCGCGCGAATGACGTATTGATGTCCCTTGAGATGGAACAGGCGGGCGATCTTGCCGATCACGACGTGTTTCGCCTCGTAGCCCAACTCGCGTCGTACTCGATCGCGGTGTTCGGCCGCGTGGAGGAACGGTTCGACTTCCATGCCGCTGTAGATGGTGCGGAACTTTTCCGGCGGCGCGACGCCGGCGTCGACCATCAGGTCGGTCATCGCATCGGCCACACTGACCAGGGCGTGGCAACGTCGGGCGGCCCAGCGCTCGCAGGCGCGAAACAGCCACCGCCCTGCCCTGCCCTGGTACGGATGGAACGGCGCCCCGTGTACGGTGTGGACGACGGCCGGTACGCCCAGCTTCCAGGCGGCGGCCCGGCCGAGGATGCCGGCCTTGGCGCTATGGGTGTGGACCACGTCGGGGCCGAAGCGACGAAGGATCGCCTTGATGTGCCGGTAGCTGGTCCAGTCGCGTGGAGGATGGATCTCGCGCCGCAGCGAATCGACCAACTCCAGCGGCACCCCCCCTGCCCTTGCCCGCTGAAGCAGACTTCCCTCCGGTCCCCGCGGCGGCCCGGTGATCAACAGCACGTCGTCCCCGTACTCGTGGATCAGGTCCTCGCAGCAAAGCAGGGTGTTTTCCTGGGCTCCGCCGAGGATCAGCCGGGTGATGACGTGAGCGACGCGCATCAGGTCATGGTATCACAACCTGGCGGACCTCGCGACTCTCCTTGTAGCCGATCCGGATCGCCTTGGCGGTCAGAAGCGTTTCCGGAGGCACGCTGATGGGATCGGTGTAAACCCACCATTTCTCATCTTCACTCAGCCGGTATCCGATCGAAGCGCCCTCGGTTTGGCAGCGAATACTCACTTCGACCTTACCGTCCTCGGCGCGGGCTTCGATGGTCGGCGTTGCGGTCGTGGGTTGTTTTCCGTCGGGCCACATCCGCCGGATGAGCCGGTCTTCCGGCAGGCCGCCCAAGTCGCCGGTCTCCTTGATCTGCTTTCGCAGCGTTGCCCGCATTTTTCTGAGCACCTGCTGATGTTCGGGCGAATCGGCCAGGTTGTGGATTTGGTGCGGATCGGCGACCACGTCGTAGAGTTCTTCGAGCGGCTTGACGTCCTGGAAGAAGAGGTTCTGCGGACCGATCAGTTTGCCCTCGGCGTGGAGCCGCCGCCATTCCTGCATGATGGGCATCCTTTCCATATACGGGATGACTTGGGCGTAGGGTCGCTGCGGCATGAAGTTGCGGATATAGCGGTACTGCTTGTCGCGGATGGTGCGGATATGTTCGACGCTGGTGGCGTCCATGCGTTCGCGGCCGCCGAAGACGAACTCCCGCGGTTCGCCCTTCTGATCGCCCAGCAGTGCCCTGCCCTGCACGTGCGACGGGATCTCGACGCCGGCGAGGCTGAGGACCGTGGGTCCCAGATCGATGAGGTTGACCAGGTCATCGCAGACGCTTCCCGGTTCGATCCTGCCCGGCCAACGGACGATCAGCGGCACGTGCAATCCGGAGTCGTAAGGCCACCGTTTGCAGCGCGGCAATCCGCGGCCGTGATCGCTCCAGAAGAACACGACCGTGTCGCCGGCCAGACCGTCTTCGGCCAACCGCTGGAGAATTTCGCCGACTTGCGCGTCCATCTCCGTAATGTTGTCGTAATACCGGGCGATATTTTGGCGGACCACCGGCGTGTCGGGATAATACGGAGGCACGGCCGCCTTGTCCGGGTCGTGAATCAGTTGCTCGTCCCTCCGCGGCCAGCAGCGCGACTCGTGCGTGGTGGCGAGGTTGATGACGCTGAAGAACGGCGCGTCCGCCGGACGGTCCGGATTCCGCCAGTCGCCGCCGCTGTGGTCCCAGGCCGTGAACGGCGCGCGGAACTGGTAGTCGGTCTTGCGATTGTTGCTGCAATAGTAACCGGCCGCGCGGAGGTACTCGGGAAAGCACTTCACTTCCGGCGGCACGACCGCTTCGTACCCCTTCATGCTGGTGCGCATGTGCATCGTGCCCAGCGTGCTCGGATACATGCCGGTGATGATCGCCGAACGGGTCGGCGCACAGACCGGATAGGGCACGAAGGCGTTGGTGTAGCGACACCCTTCCCGAGCGAGCCGATCGAGGTTGGGCGTGTCGGCATACTCGTCGCCGTAGCAGCCCAGGTCGGGACTCATGTCCTCGCAACTGATCCAGAGGACGTTGGGCCGGGCAGGTGGTTCCTCGGCAGATGGTTCGCAACGGGCGGTTTCGATGTTCGGCCAACAAGCCAAGGCGGTCAGCACTAGAGCCAACCGACCTGCGGCCCACTGCGCAGCGGGCCACGCACGATCGCAGGCGTTCACGTATGTTTCTCCTTCGCGTTACGAGCCCGAACGGCAGAAAACCAGGCACAGATCAGCCTTCGTAATCGACTTCGACAAGAAACAATCCCTGCGGCGGAGCGGTCGGCCCCGCCGCGCGGCGATCGGCGGCGCGGAGGACTTCGGCCGGCCAGGATTCCGGCTTCGCCCCGCGGCCGACTTCGACCAGGGTGCCGACGATCGCGCGAGCCATATTATACAAGAAGCCGTTAGCTTCTACATCAATAAAAATACAATTTTCTCCCCCTGCCCTGCCCTGCTGGATTTCGTCCGACCCGTCGCCGCCGCGTCGGACGCTGATGTCGAAAACGGTTCGCACGCTGCTTTCTCGTTCGGCCCCGCTGCTCTGGAAACTGCGGAAATCGTGCGTTCCCAACAAGTATTGCGCAGCCCGGTTCATCGCGTCCACGTCAAGTCGGCCATGCGCATACTTCCAGCAGTAGTACCTCTTGAAGATATCTCTTATCGGTCCGTCATGAATACTATAACGGTACTTCTTGCGCACCGCGTCGCGAATGGCATGGAAACCATCGGGCGCCTCGGCCACGTCCAGCACGGCCACGTCGTGCGGCAACTCGGCGTTGAGTGCCCGGCGGAGCACGTCGGGCGCAAGGCGGCTCTGAGTTCTCAGTCCTACGACTTGTCCCAGCGCGTGCACGCCCGCGTCGGTTCGGCCGCTGGCCAGAACGCGGATCCGTTGCCCGGTGATCTTCTCCAGGGCCGTTTCCAGCACCCCCTGTACGGTTGGACGCCCCGGCTGGACCTGCCAGCCGGCGTAGGCCGTGCCGTCGTAGGCCAGGGTGAGCTTGAGGCTGCGCATGGAGGAGAGGATGGTCCTGTTTGGCAACTTGATCCCGATCACCGCTGCGAAGCCGCAAGCGGCATTCACCACTACCCACTACCCACTACCCCCACTACCCACTGCTCACTGCGTGCCGTCGAGCAGCAACTCCGCGATCTGCACCGCGTTGGTCGCGGCCCCTTTGCGGAGGTTGTCGCTGACGCACCAGAACGCCAGGCCGTTGGGACAGGAAAGGTCCTCGCGGATGCGGCCGATGTAGGTGTCGTCGCTCCGGGTGCAATTGCGGGGCATCGGATAAACCTTGTTCTCCAGGTCGTCCATCACCTTCAATCCCGGCGTGGCGGCGAACAACTGCCGGGCTTCCTCCACGGTGATCTTCCTCTCGGTCTCGACCAGGATGCTCTCGCTGTGACAGTTGGCCACCGGCACGCGGACGCACGTCGGGCAGATCCGGATCGTGTCGTCGCCGAGGATCTTCCGGGTCTCGTAGACCATCTTCATCTCTTCGGAAGTGTAGCCCTTGTGTTTCGGCGAGCCGATCTGCGGGATGCAGTTGAAGGCGATCGGATAGGGGAAACACTCGTATGCGTAGTCCTTTCCGTCCAACTCGGCCTTGGTCCCGTTCTCCAGGTCGCGGCTTCCCGGCAGGCCCGCACCGCTGGTCGCCTGATACGTGCTCACCACGACGCGGCGGATCCGGCCCGCGTCGTGAAGCGGCTTCATGGCCTGGACCATTTGGGTCGTCGAGCAGTTGGGGCTGGAGATGATGCCTTGGTGATCGCGGATCGCCTCGGGGTTCACCTCGGGAATAATCAAGGGCACTTTCGGGTCCATTCGCCAGTAGCCGCTTTCGTCGATGACCACGCAGCCGCGGCCGACGGCTCCGGGGATGAAGTCCCGGGCGACGTCGTCCGGCGTGCTGCTGATGGCCAGATCGATGTCCTCGAATGCCTCATCCCGCAGTTCCTCGACGGTGACTTGCTGACCGGCGAAGGCGATTCGCCTGCCGGCCGAACGCCGCGAAGCCAGGAACCGCAATCGCTTGAAGGGGAACTTCCGCGCCTCGAGCAGCTCGAGGATGATGGTTCCCACGGCGCCCGTCGCGCCTACTACGGCAACGTTCTCGAACACTGGTTCTTCTCCGGAAACGTGAATCCTTGTGGGCCGATGACTGCACAGTAGCCATCTCGCTCCGCGAGATGTAGCCACGTCTCGCGGAGCGAGACGGCCACTCTCCGCGAGATGTAGCCAATCGTATCACGCCACGGCGGGCGGCTCAAGGATCTCGCAACGTTGGAGAAACCAAAGGGCCCTCGCACCGAGACATCGGAGGCGAGGGCCCTTTCGAATTCGCAGCCGGCCACGGGACGGCGTAGAGTGGCTTGCTCTGGGGGCTAGATGCCGGCTTGTCCGGGAGATTCCAGCCACTGACCCCGCCACTGGGCCGGGCGATCGCTCAGAGCCTCTTGCCCACGTGACGCCTTATCCAGCTTCATGGCCGTCAGCCGCTCGTAGATCTCCTTCAGGTCGTCGTCGATGACGCTGATCCTGGATCGGCCCGTCAGTTCCTCTTGCGTGACCTGCTCGGGCTCTCCGGTCCGGGGGTTGATACCCATTCTCGGTCTCATGATGACCTGGTTCGTGGCCGGGTCCCGTTCCGGCATGCCGGTGTCCGGATTGACGGACGGGTCCAGAACGGGAACCATCTCGGTTTCATAGAAAGTGGCGACATTGGCGGAAAAGGCCAGGTGCTGGTGATCCCCGGCCCTCAAGTACACCTCGCGTTCCAAGGGGATCTTCTTCCAATCGACCACGTTCGGACCGGCGTCCGTCCGTTCGCACAGGACGTACGCCACGACCTTGTACTTGTAGACGAGGTTGGGGTCCAGTCCTTTGGAGATGTACTGCCGTTCCATTGCGGTGCTCTTCGTCGGTTTGTCGTTGATGTAGACCTCCGTCCCCAGCGGCACCGTCATCGTCAGCAGCGCACTGCCGTCTTGTACCGCCGGCGCGCTTCCGCCGAACGGAGGTGACGGTGTAATCGTCGGGGGTATCGGAACGGCCGGCGTGGTCGGAATCGCCGGTGTCGGCGGTTCGGCCGGCGTCGGCGCAAAAGGCAAATCGAACGGCATGGGCATCGCAGGGTCGTCAAGCGGCAGCCCGGGTGGCGTGAAGTCCGGGGTCAGCGGTCTCACCGGGGGTGCCAAGGGAGTCGCCGGCGTGGAAGGGATGGCCGGAAGGTCCGGAATATCGGGCGACAGCACCTTGGGCTGTTGCCTCAGCGCGCGGGTCGGCGTGCCTTCTCTTATCGCGGGCGTCGGCATCGCGGTGCCGATGGTTGCCGTCGACGTGCAGCACGGGTCGTAACAGGACGACCAGGAGCAGCCCCCTCCGTAATACGAACGATACGGACCGAAGAGCAACTGCCGGATCGGACCCGGCCTGTAACCCAAGTACCATCCGCAACCGTCCCCGCACGGATCGCAACCGACCGTACAACTCGGTACGTAGCGAGCCGTGTAGGAGGGCGTGTAGCAGGAGGTGCAATAAGATGGCGAGTAGCACGGGCCGTAGCCGCAGCCACCCAGATAGGCCGGTTGGTAGTAGCCCCACCAGGCGCTTGCCTCGGAGGCGCCCGACAGCAGCGCGGCCATCGCGACTGCGGCCAGAATCCAGAGTTTGCGAGTTGGTCGAGACATTGCGCTGATACTCCTTCGAGATTGAGCGAACAGAATTCACCACTTACTGTTCCATAGCATACCAAACGTAGCATGGAAATCAAGCAACCTGGGAAGGCCTGCAAGATTTTGAGGACTGTTTCCAAAAGAGAAGTTGTACGAATTGTTCCGGATTGCAGCGACCGAATGCCGTCCGTTGGGTAAAGATACATAACACCAAAATGGTATATCCACCTCGTCCAACGGGGCTAATATAATACGCTCAATCTACCCCGCTCGGGTCATCAGTCGCTACAGACCCTTCCGGGTTCATTGAACTTGAATTCCCGAAGCGACCGATGGCCGCAAGACGCCGCGGTGAGGGTAAACGGCCTGTAGCAAAGTGAATCAAGGCTGCGAGACCCCGCCGAACGCAGTCGGCGGGCGTTCAGCCGAATCAATCGTCAACCACTGCCCACTGCCCACTGCCCACTGCCCACTGCCCACTGCCCACTCCCCACTGCCCACTCCCCCCTGCCCTGCCCTTCTCCGAATTGACCTCACGTTCGCGACGGCTCTTCACCTATAATCCAGGCCCGCCGTTTACTTCATCGCCGCTATCTGGAGCCGAGTACACCGACGTGAAACCTGCCGTTTGGGTTCGACGATTGCCTTGGTCGATCGTGGTGGCGGCCACCGGGTTGGTCATCCTGGGTTGGATGGGCATCGCGACCTATGAGGCCCTGGTCGAGGGCGACGGCCATTTCCTTCGCCGGCAAATCGTCTGGTCGGTCCTGGCGCTGGCGGCCGTGGTGGGAACTTCGCTGCCCAACTATCGAATCTTCTGTCGGTACAGTTACGCCATTTTCCTGGCGGTCCTGGGCTTGCTCGTTTTGGTCTACTTTTTCCCGGCGATCAACAACGCCCGTCGGTGGATACGGATCGGGCCGTTGGGGATTCAGCCTTCCGAGCTTGCCAAGGTGGCCTTCGTGTTGGCCTTGGCGCGTTATTTGATGTATCGAGAGAACTACCGGCGGCTGCGTGGACTGGTGATCCCGTTGGCGTTGACGACGGTGCCCGTGCTGTTGATCCTCAGGGAACCCGACCTCGGCACGGCGACCGTCTTTCTGCCGGTCTTTTTCGTGATGTTGTTCGCCGCCGGCGCCAAGCGGCGTGATTTGGCGCTGCTGCTCCTGGCGGGGCTGTTGATGACGCCGCTGCTGTGGACGCAGATGAGTCGGGAGCAGAAATCGCGGGTGACGGCCCTGTTCGAGCAGCCGTCTGCCGGCGGGCGGCCCAGCGACGACGCCTATCACCTGTACCGGGCCAAGCAGGTCCGTGCGCTGGGCGGCGTTTGGGGAAGCGCCTTGGCGGGTCAACTCACCGACGATCCGGCCGTCTACCGTTTGCCCCACGCCCGCAGCGACTTCGTCTTCTGCGTCCTGGGCGAACGGTTCGGGCTGCCGGGTACCGCGGCCGTGCTGGCGTTGTTCGGGCTGTTGGTCTGGCGGGCCGTAACCGTCGCCTCGACCACCCGCGAGCCGTTCGGGCGGCTGGTGGCCGCGGGCATCGCCGCTCTCTTCGCGGTGGAAGTGTTGATCAATACGGCCATGACCGTGGGCCTCTTGCCGGTCACCGGGCTGCCGCTGCCGCTGGTCAGCTACGGCGGCTCGGGGCTGCTCGCCCACGCCATCGGGCTCGGTCTGGTGCTCAACGTCGGCCTGCGGCCCGGATATGAGGTGACCAAGGAGCCGTTTCGGTATGCGGCGGGATAGTGGGTAGTGGGGAATGCCGCTTGCGGCTTCGCAGCGGTCTCACTTCACCGCCTTGACTTCGATTGCGTCGAACGAAATCTCCCCCACCGCCCCCAGCAGGCCGATGCGGAAAATGGCTTCGCGGGTATGCGGCGGAACGTTGAATCGGGCGACTTCCTCTTGCCATGAGAAAGAACCTCGCCACGGTCCCAGCAGAACCTGGCCCAGCGGGCCTCGCTTCTCGTCATAGAAGGCAATTGCCAATACGGGCATCTGCTCGCGGGTCTGGCCCGGGCGGATGTCCCGGCCGCGGACGTGCAGCGAGACGGCCAACTGCCGAACCTCCCGTCCGTCGACGGCGAACCCCTGCAACGCCCGGCAGCCGCGGCCCGGTTCGGAATTGGTGAAGGTGATGTAGCTCTTCCCTTCCGGGGCGTCGTCGGCGGTGACCAGCGTCAACTGGCGCTGGTAATACCAACCGTTGGGCATGGGCGGGTCGCCGAACGACTTCTCGAAACCGCCGTTGGAGAGCGTCGGGTTGGCCGGGTCGGGCAACACCTCGCGGCCCTCTTCGGCCTGGCCGGTCATCGGCACGAAAAGCGTCGGCCGCAGCGCCTCGGCCACCATCTGCCCGTCGGTCTTCGTCAGCAGGTACAGCGCCTGCTGGTACCGCTCGCCCACGGGAATGACCATGCGGCCGCCTTCTTTCAACTGGGCGACCAGGGCCGGCGGCACGCGCTCGGGGGAACAGGTGACAATGATCTTGTCGAACGGCGCGTGTTCGGGCCAACCCTGGTATCCGTCGCCCACTTTGGCATAGACGTTGTCGTATCGCAGCCGCTTCAGCGTCTGCGCGGCCCGGTGTCCCAGCGGGGCGACGATCTCGATCGTGTACACTTCCCGAACCAGCGGACTGAGCACGGCGGCCTGGTATCCGCTGCCGGTGCCGATCTCCAACACCTTGTCCTCCGGCCGCGGATCGAGCGATTCGGTCATGAAGGCCACCACGAACGGCGCCGAGATCGTCTGCGACTCGCCGATCGGCAGCGCCATGTCGAGGTAAGCCAGCCGGAACTGCGACAAGGGGACGAACTCGTGCCGGGGCGTGTTCCGCATCGACTCGATCACCCGCTTGTCCTTCACGCCGGCGGCCACGATTTCCTCGTCGACCATCCGGTTCCGCGCTTCGTCGATCGCGCTGCGGCTCTGGGCCCGCGCGTCGGCGGCACCGAGCATAAGGACCAGCACGGCAATAACAGGTATCCATGGCCGGGCGGCGACTGCTGCTCTCATGGGCTTGGGCTCCTGAGGAGAGTGATGTCTTCCATTATACACCCGCAGCCGGTTGCAGTGGCCCAATTTCAAGCCAGTTTCTTGATGCTGGCCTCCGTAGCGCTAGCGCTACTCGAACGAGTACGCAGCCAGGAATTCATCCGGAGAGAGCACCGGCAAAGCCGAAGATGGAAAGTGGTCGGGATTGCGCGTGATGATACAGGACGCATCGGCTCGCAACGCGCTGAAGTACTGGATCGCGTCTTCGAAGTCCTTCGTCCCGACGTCGATCGCCTGATGAATCACCTGTTCGTCGCATGCCACGGGTACGAAGGTGTCGCGCAGCATAGCCATCATCGACATGGCCTCGGTCGCTCCCTCGAGTTTCCGAACCATGTAGTAAATGTTCGAGAAACTCAGCACCGACACCATCCCGCGTATTTTTCCGCGCTCGGCGAGGAACCATGCTCTTTGGGAACTTTTGATGAACAACCGCCGCTTGAGCAGCACGTCCATCAGCACGTTCGTGTCGAAAAAAACATTCACTTACGCTTGCCCCCGTGCTTCTCCATCAAGGCATCAACGAGCACGTCGCGGGGACTCTTGCCCCTGGGCAATCGGATCGCGCCCGTCGCGCGCGCGGCGATGGAGTCCGGGGGGATCTCTTCCGGGGCCTTGTCTTGCCGCGTCAATCCCCGTACGAAGCGGGCGAACATGGCCGACACGCTGGTGCCGTTGCGCCGTGCGACCCGCTTGGCCTGCTCGATCACTTCGGCGTCGGCGCTGAGAGTGAGTTTCTTCATCGAACGTTGGCTCCGATACGTATTGCTTTATCGAAAGTATACGTATTCCCGCGGGAGAAAGCAAGTCCGTTTTCTCGGCGAATGCCGGCAGCTTGCGGACCACTGGAAAACCGTGGATCGCCCCATCGCAAGATCGGCGGTGTTGCCCTGCCAGTGCGCGCCCTACTCGCCCGGGGACGGCCGGTGATAGAATAACACTGATCCGCCACTACGGTTCGCCCGGCGGGTCTGCGTTGCCGGAAGAAGAATAGGTGACTGTTCCAAGTTCCAAGTTCCAAGTTCCAAGTTCAAGTTACAGTTCAAGTTACAGTTTATGGACCAATCGCTCCAAGACCTCGTCGTTTCGCGTCTCTTGCCGCGGGTTCAGATGCCGGGGCAGTATATCGGAGGGGAATGGAACACCTCGGTGAAGGACCATCGCACCGTGCGGGGGACCCTCTGCCTGGCGTTTCCCGACACGTATTCGATCGGCATGAGCCACCACGGCTTGCAGGTGCTCTATGCGGTGATGAATCGCCGCGAAGACTGGGCCTGCGAGCGGGTGTTCGCCCCCATGGCCGACATGGAGCCGCTGCTCCGCGAGCATCGCCTCCCGCTGTACAGCCTCGAGACATTCAGGCCGCTGGGAGAGTTCGACGTCCTGGGCTTCTCGTTGCAGTACGAGCTGTGCTCGACCAACGTGCTGACCATGCTCGATCTGGCCGGCATCCCCTTGGCGGCCGAAGAGCGCGCTGCGGAACATCCCCTGGTGATCGCCGGCGGACCGTGTACGGCGAATCCCGAGCCGATGGCCCGATTCATCGACCTGTTCGTCATCGGCGACGGCGAAGAGAGTCTGCCCGAGGTGTGCGACCAGTGGCTGCGGTTGAAACAGGCCGGCGGCGACCGGACGGAAATGCTGGCCGAGATGGCCGCGCGGCTGCCGTACGCGTACGTGCCGCGGTTCTACCAACCGCAGTACGACGCCGACGGTCGTCCGGGCGCGGTTCGGCCGATCCGCCCGGGCCTGCGCGAATTGGTGCAGCCGGCCGTGCTGGCCGATCTGGACGCCATGCCGCTGCCCACTTCGCCCGTGGTGCCGCTGGTCGAGTGCGTGCAGGACCGGATCGCCATCGAGATCATGCGAGGATGTCCCGGCCGGTGCCGCTTCTGTTCCGGCACGACGTTGAAACGGCCGCTGCGACTGCGGAAGGTGGATACGATCGTGCAGGCGGCGATCGACTCGTATCGCAACACGGGCTACAACGAGATGACGCTCCTGTCGCTTTCCACCGGCGACTATCCCGACTTGGAGGAACTGCTGCGGCGGTTGCAGGAGATTTTCCGGCCGCTGGGAGTCGGCATTTCCGTTCCCAGCCTGCGGATCAACCGGCAGTGGCGGACGCTCACGCAATTGCTCAACACGGACCGCCACTCCGGCCTGACGCTGGCCCCGGAGGCCGCCCGGGATGAGATGCGCGAGCAGATCGGCAAGCGGATCAAGAACGAGGACCTCTATGAGGGTTGCCGCGTGGCGTTCGAGAACGGTTTTTCTCGGGTAAAGCTCTATTTCATGTGCGGGCTGCCGGGCGAACGCGACGACGACCTGGACGGGATCATCGAGATGGCGGAGACCGTCTCGCGGCTGGGCAAGGAGGTCCGCGG